>JBDGXI010000003.1:0-89872 GCA_039584685.1 Gemmatimonadota bacterium
GCGCTCCATCCCCACGCCGTAGGCATCGGCCTTGACCATGGGGAGGAGGCGACAGCCGTCGCCCACACGATCCGAGATGACCCGGCTATTCCTGCGCAGCGCGCCCAGATCCACCTCTATCCAGGCGCGCTCGGTCGCTTCAATTGGCACGTTTTTCAAGGCGGGCGTAGTATATCCGGCCTATGTCCCCTGAGCAACAGATTCCGGGCCCCGACGGGGCCCGCGTGGAGCACCTGGAGCGGTCCCGTCCCGGAGATGGCACTCTGGGCCGGAGTCTCGCCCTGGTGCGGTACCTGCGCGACCACTGCGA
This sequence comes from Gemmatimonadota bacterium, assembly GCA_039584685.1. Classification (GTDB taxonomy): domain Bacteria; phylum Gemmatimonadota; class Gemmatimonadetes; order Palauibacterales; family Palauibacteraceae; genus Benthicola. The sequence continues at coordinate 311 of JBDGXI010000003.1, forward strand.
CTGGGACGCACGGCAGACTCCCGCCAGCCTGCGGCCCTACCTGCTCGAAGAGGCCCACGAGGTGGCCGATGCCGTCCTCTCGGGCCGGGATGACGAACTGTGTCGGGAGCTCGGCGACCTGCTCCTCAACGTCGCCTTCCAGGTCGTCCTGGCCGAGGAGCGCGGCGCGTTCGACGCGGAGGCCGTCGTAGCCGGGATGGAGCGCAAGATGCGCGAGCGTCACCCGCACGTGTACGGCAACGCGGAGGAGGCCCCCGACTGGGAACGGATGAAGGCCGAGCAGCGGGACCGCGACCGGACCGGGTCTGACTCCGCGGATCCGGTATCGGATCCGTTCGACGGTCTGCCTGCCGGTCTGGAACCCCTGAGTCGATCGCTCCGCATGCAGGACAGGGCCGCCGGCTTGAATTTCGATTGGCCAGACGTGTGGGGTGCGTTGGAAAAGCTAGAGGAGGAGGTCCAGGAGCTGCGGGAATCCCTGATCGCCGCCGGGTCAGAGTCGGCGGGCATTCCGCGAGACGCGGATCCCGAAGTCGAGAACGAGCTGGGAGACCTCTTGTTCGCGGCCGTGAACGTCGCTCGGCTCGGGGGCATTCACCCGACCATGGCCCTCGAGCGATCCGCGGCCAAGTTCGGGGGCCGGTTCCGCGCCCTTCTCGAACTGGCGGACCAGGAGGGACTCGACCCGCGCCGGGCGAGCCTCGAGGAACTCGACCAACTATGGGAGCGTGTGAAGGCGGCTGGAATCAGCCGCCCGTGAGCTGTTTGACCTGCTTCTGACCGCTGCGCACTCCTGCCCCTACGACAACACCGTACACGATGGCCGTGAAGGACCCCAGGACAGGCAGCAACGCCACCACGGGCGCGGCGACCAGCGCTCCGGCCACTCCCGCGATCCATGGAGCCGCCGGCTTCTGCGCCGAGTCCACGAAGCGCAATCGTGTGCGGACGAACTCCCTGACCTTGACGTAGCTGAGGCCCATGCCGGCCCCAGCCGCCGCGAGCATCAATGCAGCTATCAGTTCCATTGTGCCTCCTATTAGCCTCCCGTACGGAATCCGGCACGGGTTCGTTTCACTGGGTCCGCTTCCGTCGCCGCCTCCCCTACGGCGTCAGCCGGGTCATCATCCGCGGAAACGCGATCGTCTCTCGCAGGTGTGGAACCCCACAGATCCACCCAACGGTCCGCTCGAGCCCCAGGCCAAAACCGCTATGCGGGAACGTGCCGTAGCGCCTGAGATCCAGGTACCAGTCGTACGCCTCCTCCGGGAGACCCTCTTCCCGGATGCGCGCCAGGAGTCGATCGTAGTCGTCTTCCCTCTGGCTCCCACCGATGATCTCGCCGTAGCCCTCGGGAGCCAGAAGGTCGTTGCACTTCACCGTGCGCGGGTCCTCAGGGTTCTCCTTCATGTAGAACGCCTTCGCCTGCCGCGGATAGTCATACACGAACAGCGGCTTCTCGCGCCCCTCGGTCAGCACCGTCTCGTGCTCCGCACCAAGGTCCGCTCCCCACTCGACCTCGCTTCCGGCACCTTTCAGGAACGTCACGGCCTCCGTGTAGCTCATCCGATCGAACGGGGGCGTGACGGCCGCGAGTCGGTCGACGTCGCGCTCGAGCTGCTCCAGCTCGTCCCTGCGTCTCTCCAGGACCCGGCCCACGACGTAGGAAACGAAGTCCTCCTGGAGCCGCATGTTGCCCTCGGAGTCCAGCCACGCGACTTCGGGCTCCACCATCCAGAACTCTGTCAGGTGCCGCCGCGTCTTCGACTTCTCGGCGCGGAACGTGGGCCCGAAACAGTAGACCTTTCCGAGCGCGGCGGCCGCCGCTTCGACATACAGCTGGCCGGTCTGAGCGAGGTAGGCAGCACCGAGGTCGAAGTACTCGGTGCTGAACAGGGTGCCGGCGGATTCCCCGATGGCGCCAGTCAGGATCGGAGAGTCCACCAGGACGAAGTCCCGCTCGTAGAAGAAGTCGCGAATAGCCTTCACGATCTCGTCACGCACCCGCATGATCGCCACCTGGCGTTCGTGCCTCAGCCACAGGTGCCGGTGGTTGAGCAGGAAGTCGATTCCGTGCTCCTTCGGCTGGATCGGATACTCGTCCGACGAACCGACCACCTCGAGCGCCCTCGCGGTGATCTCGTAGCCACCGGGCGCACGATCGTCCTTCCGTACGGTGCCGGCCACCCGAACGCTGCTCTCGAGCGCCAGGTCCGCCGTGGCCTCCCACGAGAGGTCGTCCACTTCGTTCCGCGCGACCACGACCTGGACCGTGCCCGTACCGTCGCGCAGCTCGAGAAACGCGATCTTCCCGCTCGATCGAAACCGGGCTACCCAGCCGTGGAGTGTGGCGTCCTCCCCCGCTTTCGAAGCCAGATCGCGAACGCTGGTGCTGGTGGTGTCCATGTCAGGGCATTCCGTGGTTGGGGTCGGCGCGAAGCGGGAACACTAGAGCGGCGCCAGAAGCGAGTCAACGTCAGCCGACGGCGTACAGCGCGGCCTGGTCGGCGTACCTTTCCTGGAGCACGCGGGCGAACGGGCGGTGGCGGGCGGACGCCAGTTCCGGATCGGCTTCCACCATCGTCCGGGCCCTGTCCCTCGCGTGCTCGAGGAGGGCATAGTCTCGCTCGAGGTCGGCGAACCGAAGAGTGGGGAGCCCATGCTGCTCGGCCCCGAAGAGGTTGCCCTGACCCCGGAGGCGGAGGTCCTGGCGTGCGATCTCGAATCCGTCGTTGGTGCTGGCGAACACTCGCAGGCGCTCTGGCGGCCCGTCTCCCGAGTAGAACGCTACGCAGTAGCTCTGATCGCCCCCCCGCCCGACCCTGCCACGAAGCTGGTGCAGCTGGGCGAGCCCGAATCGGTCGGCGTGCTCGATGAGCATCACCGTCGCGTTCGGCACGTCGATCCCGACCTCGATCACCGTGGTCGCAACCAGCACGTGCGTCTCCCCGGATAGAAACCGGCGCATGATCGCCTCCTTCTCCGTGCCGCTCATTCGACCGTGCACGAGTTCGAGGCGGAACTCGGGGAACAGGGCGGCCAGATCCTTCGCGGCGCGGGTCGCAGCCGCAGCCTCTACGGCATCCGACTCGTCGATCAGGGGGTACACGACATACGCCTGCCGGCCACCGGCCAGCTGATCGCGTAGAAACTCGAACGCCGCGGGACGATCCGCCGGGCCGCGGACCCCTGTGACCACGGGCTTGCGGCCGGGCGGCATCTGGTCGATCACGCTCAGGTCCAGGTCGCCGTACACCGCGAGGGCGAGCGACCGTGGAATCGGAGTGGCCGTCATCACGAGCGTATCCGCGGCACCCCCGGCATCACGGAGGGCGCGCCGCTGCTCCACTCCGAAACGGTGCTGCTCGTCAATTACCACGACGCCGGGCGAGCCGAACTCCACCCCCTCCTGGATCAGGGCGTGCGTTCCGACGATGACCGGGGCGCGACCCGAACGAGAGTCCTCCAGCACGGCCTCGCGCCTCTTGCCCGTGACCGATCCCGTGAGGAGAACCGGCCGCAGCCCGACCGGCTCCAGGAGATCCGTCAGGGTGCGCTGGTGTTGCTCGGCCAGCAGCTCAGTGGGAGCCATGATCACCGCCTGCCTTCCGCAGTCAGCGGCCCGCACCATGGCCGCGGCCGCTACCACGGTCTTGCCGCAGCCCACGTCTCCTTGCAGCAGCCGGTACATGCGGGATGGGCTCTCCATGTCCGCCCTGATCTCCTGCCACGCACTCTCCTGCGCCTCCGTCAGCCGATACGGCAGCGACTCGAGGAAACTCCCGGTGAGCGTCGGAGGCGAGTCCAGGGACAACCCGGCCTCCCGACTCCGGTACTGGTAGCGGGCCCGTGCGTGCAGGAGCTGCAGGAAGAACAGCTCCTCGTAGGCGAGCCGCCGCATGGCCGGCCCGACCTGAGCGAGTGCCTGCGGCCGGTGCAGCCTCTCAAGTGCCTCTGGAAGCCGCATGAGGCCGACCGCACGCAGCCAGTCGGGCCCGAAGATCTCCTCTTCTCCGGCTTCCTTCAGCAGATCGTCCAGGTTCGCCTCGACGATCCCGCGGATCTGCCTGTGGCTCAGTCCCTCGGTGGCCCGATAGACCGGGAATACGATGCCGGCGCCCTCTTCCCCGTCGCTGGCCGACGCCAGGAGCGTGTGCTCCCGCGGTCGCATCTGCCGGCCGTGGTAGAAGCCCACGGTCCCGGAAGCCAGCAGGAGGTCGCCCTTGCGTATCGTATTGTCCAACCAGGGCTGCCCCGGCCACGCGCACTCGATGAGCCCCGAATCGTCCTTGAGCACGGCATGGAAGATCCGCAGGCGCCGCCGTGTCGGAATCACCCCTTTCGAGACGACTCGTCCGATGATGGTCGCCTCGTCCCCCGTCTTGAGAGTCGAGATGCGGGCGACCGTGGTCGCGTCCTCGTACCGATGCGGGACGTGATACAGGAGATCGCGCGCGGTGCGTACGCCGATCCGGGACAGCTTCTCCGCCCGGCGAGGGCCGACGCCTTTCAGGTACTGGACCGATCGCTGGAGGTCGCTAGTGTGCCGGGACATGTCAGCCGAGGAGCTTCTCCAGGTAGGTGTCCGCGTCGAAGGGCTCGAGATCCGCCTCGCCCTCTCCGATTCCCAGCCATCGGACCGGAAGACCGAACTGACGACTGACGGCCACGGCCGAACCGCCCCTGCCCGTGCTGTCGTACTTGGTTAGCACGATACCGGTCAGAGGCAGTCCCTGCCCGAACTCGCGGACCTGGTTCAACACGTTCTGCCCCGCCGTTGCGTCCACCACCAGCAGGCGCTCGTGCGGCGCCCCCTCGACCAGGCGGCCCGTGACCCGGTCGATCTTCCGGAGTTCTTCCATGAGATTCGTCTGCGTGTGCAGCCGGCCAGCCGTATCTACGATGAGAACGTCGGAACCGCGGGCCACCGCGGACTGGGCAGCGTCGAACGCTACGGCCGCCGGATCGCCGCCGGACTGCCCTCCCACGAAGCTCGCCCCCAGCCGGTCAGCCCAGATTCGAAGCTGCTCCTGGGCACCGCTCCTGAACGTGTCGGTGGCAGCCAGCGTCACGTCCAGGCCTGAGTCCAGCGCGCGCCGCGCCAACTTCGCCGCCGTCGTCGTCTTCCCGGTCCCGTTCACGCCGAGGACGAGGATCACGAATGGTCGCGACCCCGTATCGGTACGGAATTCCGGGGAACCGGCCGAAGCTTCAGGGCCCGGGCTCCGCGGAGCGGTGAGAATCTCGCGGATGCATCCCGCCAGCAGCTCTCGCAGTTCCGCCTCCGTCTTCACCTTCCCCCTGCGCGCCGCGGACTCCAGCTCTTCCACCAGTTCCAACGACGCATCCACCCCGAAGTCCGCCTCCAGGAGGACGCGCTCCAGCTCCTCGATCGAATCGTCATCGATTCCCTTCACCAGGACCGAGACGTCAGTCAGCGACAGGTCCACGATCTTCTGCCACAAAGATCTGTTCCGGCCCTGCCCGCGCAGGCTCATTCCCTCTTCGCTCACTCCACCTCCCGCCTCATCTCAGTCCCACCTTCCGTCTCCACAACCACTCGGCGCACAGAAGCACGATCGCTGCCGCGAAGGGCCAGACCGGCGGGTCGCTGCCGGCCTTCCTCCCCTCCCCCTCCTGGTTCGCCGGTCGTACGTCGAGCGGCGGACCCACGACGCCCGGGAGTTCCTCCGCTCCGGCGTTCACGTGGAACGGTCGCTGAATCCGGAACGGGACTCCTCCGACGCTACCCGTCGCTACGAACCGGGCATCTCCCCGCTCCAGCGGCGGTCCGGTGATCGGCATCGTAGGGGGCGGCGAGGTGTCCGACCACACGACCGCGCCCGAGGAGTCCTCGAGGTGGATGGCAAGATCGCGAACGTCGGGCGCCACGCGCCACCGTATCGAGTCGCCGGTGCGGGGAGACGGGTTCTGCATCTGGAGGGGACGCGGGGTGGCGTGCTCCACCAGCCAGCGCGTCATCCCGGCGAACAGCCCGCGATACAAGGCCAGACCCTGACCGCGCCGGGCGGCCCAGCGCCAGGCCCCTTCCCCGTGTACCACGGCCCAGCGCCGGCCCTGCGTGGACCCGAGCACGGCGACCGGGCGCGCCCCTCCCTGACGGTCGCGGCGCGCTGACAGAACCGGGCCGTCGGCGCGACCCGCGGAGCCGTACAGGCGGGAAAGCGGAGGCAGGTCCAGGACCTCAGCGCCCAGGAGGTGGCCCGAGACGGGACTCGGGGGAGGCGGCGCCTCCGGGTACCACTCGCCCGGCAGCGCCTCCTCGACCGTGACTCCCGTGCCGGGGACCCGGCCTGGTCCCCTGACCAGGTGCATGACCGCCGGACTCCGCCGGACGATCGACTCGATCCACCCCGGGAGCGTTGCCGGATCGCCCTGCACCACGAGAAGCGAGGCCGCTTCCGCCGCCCGGCGAACCGAGGCTTCCGGTATCCCTCCCGCGGGTCGCGCTTCCACCCGGATGTACTCACCGTCGGAGACTCGCAGGAAGGCCCTTGCTCCACCCGGCACCGATCTGCCGAGTACCGGCGACAGATACCTGGCCTCCCAATCGGGGTCCAGGGATATCATCACCGCTCCCGTCGGCTCCGGGGTCACCCCCACCCAAGACCGTGCGGCGGCGACGCCGTCCCACGGTGGAGACGCTCCCTCGACACGCACATCGAGGGTCCGCCATTCCGTGGAATCCGCGGAGCGGCCGACAGGGACCCTGAACGACGCTTCCACCGAGCGGCCGGCGGCCGGACGCTCGATCGTCACCGTCGCGCTCACGTCCGTGCCGAACTCGAGCATCACCCGAGCCGAGTCGCCCGCGCGGGCCGTGGCGACGATCTCCGCCCGGACGTCCAGGGTGTCGCCGGCCGTGACCGCGCCAGAAGCCGAGAGGCTTCGAATCGCGACACGCTCCACGGCCTCCGCCACCCGCACCTCCCGGACGCCGATCCCGAGCCGCTCAACCAGTTGGCGTGCGGTCTCGCGGTCAGCGAGCTCACCGTCGGTGACCACGATCATCGAGTCGGCGCCGGCCGCTCGCGCCGCTTCGAGCGCGTCGACGACCCGTGAGGCGCTGCCCGTGGCCTCGAGGTCCAGCAACTCGGCTCGGTCTATCCGCGCGGCCGCACTCGCGAACGACCACACCTCCGCGGATCGCCGAGAGGCAAGCATCTCCGCCACCGCCTCCCGTGCCACTTGCAGGCGGGAGACGTCCCCGTTCGAGCCGGCGGGATAGCCCATGCTGCGGGAGATATCCACGAGGATCGCTGTCCGCGGCCCGATCTCGCCACGGCCCGCGAGTGAAGGCATCCACGGAGAGGACAGCAGAAGGAAGAGAGCCGCACCCTTCAGGACCGCAGCCAGGCCACGGCCCCGTACCTTCTCCTCCCTTCGGCCATACCACCACGCGGCGATCGCAGCCGCCACGGCAGCCGCCCCTCCAAAGGCCAGCAGGGGCGTCATGCGCGATGTGCGGGTTCTCGGGTACTCATGGGAAGGCAGTATAGGCGCGGCCCGCGCCCGGGGGGAGGCGCACTGCCGCCGGGTCCGGCGGGATCAGGGTCAGTCGGCCGCCGCCGGTCCGACCAGATCGGCGGTCGGCGTCGGAAGCGCCACGCCCGACAGCAGCTCCAGCGCCGCGTCGCGACCGACCTGGAACTCGGTCATGTACTCGTCCTCGAGCGCCGGAGCCGACGGGAGGTTCATGCTCGACGGATTCCGGTGCCCTCCGTTCTGCAGAAACTCGTAGTGGAGGTGGGGCCCGGTGGCCAGCCCCGTCGAACCGACGCGGCCGATCACCTGTCCCTGGTCCACCCGTGCGCCTGCCCTGATTCCGGCGGCGATCGAGCTGAGATGGGCATACCGGGTGCTGATGCCGTGCGTGTGCCGGATCTCGACCAATCGCCCGTAGTTCCCCCACGTCCCCGCGCGCGTCACGGTGCCGGTAGCGGTCGCCTTGACCGACGTGCCGTGCGGGGCCCCGTAGTCGGTGCCCCGATGGGCGCGGTATTGCTTGAGCACCGGGTGGTACCTGCGGTTCGAGAACCCGCTCGTGATGCGATACGGGACCGGATACCGGAGAAACACTCCCCGCAGGGCCTCACCCTCGACGTCGAAGTAGTTCCTCCGGCCGCCCGGACGCGTGAAGGGTATGGCCGACAGGACGCGGCCGCGGTTTCGGAGCTCGATGGACAGGAACCGGCGGGTGCGGACCGTTCCGTCAGGCCGCAGCTCTCTCTCAATGGCCACTCGAAACGCGTCCCCGCGGCGAATATCGCGGGTGAAATCCACCTTCCACGCGAACACATCCGCCAGGTCGTACACGTACTCCTGGAACTCGCCGTCGCCGAGGAGATCGACTTCGCCGGACAGGTCGGCGTACCACAGACTGGACTCTATCAGTCCGGCCAGGAGTAACGTATCCACCTGGATCGGGACGGTGGACACGTCGCTCTCCCATCCATCGTCGCGAGCCTCCAGCGCCAGCAACGAATCCTCGTTCAACTGCAGGAGGATCTGCTCCGCGCGCCCGCCCGGCGGGCCCGTGAGCTGGAACACGACGCCGGGCCGGAACGTGCGGGGGTTCTTGTAGTCTCTGACTACCTCGATCAGCTCGTGAATTTCCAGTGGCGAGAAGCCCCGGCCGTCCAGGACTTCTGCCAGCGTCTCCCCACTCCGAAGAGTGTCGTACACGGTCTCGGGAGGTGGCGGAGCGGGGACGAACACCGTTCGGATGTTCTCTGCTTCGGGCCCGGTTCGAGATCGGAGCATGGACCGCAGTCCGAGGCCCACGACAAGCAGAGCTGCGACGGCCACTGTCGAGACGACGTACCGGTTGCCCGGGGTGAACCACGGCTTTCGTGGCCCGCGCCCCTGGCGGTCCGGTCCTGGTCTCGCGTCGGTGAATCTCAACTGATCAATTCCTCGCGTAGCCGCACGGCGTCAGTCCATCTGGCGCCGGATGAACGTCGGGATTTCCAGGTCTTCCACGTGCGACCGGCCCGTGAAAGCGCTTCCGATCTCCGGCAGGCCCGTGGCCATCGGAGTCGCGCTACCGCCGATTACCGAGACCAATCTCGGGCGCACCACCGGCTCGGTGTCCACGGGAACCACCTTGAGTGTCGGGGCCGGCTCGTCTTCGACACTCTCTCCGAACCCCGTGGCGATCACTGTGACCCGGAGTCTACCGTCCAGGTTCGGGTCGTGGACGGCCCCGAAGATCATCTCCGCGTCGTCGCCAGCCGCCTCCTGCACGATGGAGTTCACCGTGGTCACCTCGTCAATGGCGAGATCCATGCCACCCGAGATATTCACGAGAACGCCAGTGGCCCCGTTTATCGATAAGCTGTCGAGCAGAGGTGAGCAAATCGCCTGCTGGGCGGCTTCGACGGCCCGGTCCTCTCCCGTCGCCTCTCCGGTCCCCATCAGGGCGGCCCCGCGATTGGACATGACGGTACGGACGTCGGCGAAATCGACGTTCACCTCGCCGGTAACGCTGATCAGGTCCGAGATACCCTGGGTCGCGTGGAGAAGTACTTCGTCGGCCTTCTTGAGAGCGGCCCGGAAGGTGGTGCCCTTCCCGACCACCGACAGCAGCTTCTCGTTTGGAACCACTATCATCGTGTCGACGGACCGGCGCAGATCCCGAAGGCCCATCTCCGCGTGCCGCATTCGCTTCTTGCCCTCGAAGTTGAACGGCCGCGTGACGATCGCGATGACGAGCGCTCCCATTTCGCTGGCGATCTGCCCGACCCGTGGTGCGGCGCCCGTACCGGTGCCCCCGCCCATGCCGGCCGTCACGAACACCAGGTCGGCCCCCTCGAGCGCCCGGCGAACCTCCTCCTCGTTCTCGGCCACCGCCTGTCGGCCCACCTCAGGCCTCGCGCCCGCCCCGAGCCCTCGTGTGAGCTTCCGCCCGATCTGCAAACTCAGGTGAGCCGTACAATTGCTCAGCGCTTGCGCGTCCGTGTTGATGGCGACGAACTCGACACCGTCGAGGTCCTCGTCGATCATTCGGTTGACCGCGTTGCCCCCGGCCCCGCCGACGCCCACGACCTTCATGCGGGCGTTCCGCGTCGTCTCACGCTCGAACTCGAATACCATCTGTCCCTCCCGATCCGTGTTGGGGTTCATCTTCGCTCCGATCTCTACTCCGACTCCGATCCGGGCCGCGACTCAGAAGAAGTCGCGCAACCAGTCGGTCAATCGACTCACCGTCCGTAGTGCCAGTCCGCCGCCCGTCTCCTGGGTTCGCATCCGTCCGTACAGCGCCAGACCCGCGGCGGCCGAGAGGGATGGATCGCGCGTGGCCTCCACGAGGCCCTCCAGGCCAGCTCCGGGTTGACCGAGGGCGACGGGCATGTTGAACACCGTCTGAGCCAGCTCGACGATCCCTTGGAGGCTGGACCCACCGCCCGTAAGCACCACGCCGCCCGGGAGCACGTCCAGCATCTGCTTCTCCTCGAGTGCCTCGTATACCAGCCCGAACATCTCGTCCAGGCGCTGCTCGATGATGTGCGCCAGCAGTTCGCGCGAGACCTCCCGCGTGCGACCAGGCGTCGGGCCCGGAATCTCGAGCTGCTCGTCACCGCCGACCCCACGGGTGCTGGCACTGCCTCTGTCTCTTTTCAGATCCTCCGCGTCGGCCAGCGGAATGCCGAGGCCTTTCACGATGTCGTTCGTGACGGTGAGCCCCCCCCAGGGAAAGGTGGCCACCACGTGGATCCGTCCGTCGCGATACACCATCATCTCCGCGGCCACGGCCCCGATCTCGAGCAGGGCGACCCCGGCCTGTCTCTGTTCGTCCGACAGCACGGCCAGGCTGGTGGCGAGCGGAGAAAACACGAGCTCCTCGGTACGGTAGCCAGCTCGATCGATCGCTTTCCGGAGATTCTGGCAGGCGGTCGATCCGGCCGTGACGACACATACTTCGGATTCGAGTCGCGTCGCCTCCATGCCGCGCGGATCCTCGATTCCCGCCTGCCCGTCAACCAGATAGTCCTGGGGTATGGCGTGAAGCAGCTCGCGGTCCTGGGGGATCGCGATCGCCCTCGCCACTTCGTGCACCCGCTCGAGATCCCGCTGGTCGACCTCGTCTCCGGATACGGCCACGACACCGGACGAGGACCCGACGAGGACGTGATCGCCCGCGATGCCCGCGTACACGACACCCGCCTCCATACCGGCCATTTCCTCGGCTTCTCGCATAGCTTCGCGCACCGACTCCGTCGCCGCCTCGATATGCGTGACGTTCCGGTTGCGTACTCCCTCCGTGTGCGCGATTCCCACACCCAGCACGCGGGCCGGACCGGACGCCGCTTCCCACGCGGAGCCCGTCTCTATGAGGACGGCGGTGGTGGCCGTCGAGCCGATGTCGAGGCCGACGAGGGAACGCGGCGCCCCGATCACGCGGCATCCTCCAGCTGGATCACGATCCGATCGCGGAAGCGGGCGTCGACGGAGACGACGCGACCCCGCTCCGAACATTCTCCGATCGCGTGTTCCGCTCGCAGGAAGGCGACTTCCGCACCGTCGATGGGGAGAACGATCCTCTCGACGTGGCTTCCCTCGAGGAGCACGAGCTCGATGGCATCGCCTGCCGAGCGATGGATCTCGGAGACGCGATGGACGAACCCGGGGTTCAGACCGTCCAGTCGCTCCAGCACGGCCAGCGCCCGCCGGGAGTCTTCGTCCGCCACCCGACCCACCTCGACCGTCGCCTGTAGCAGGATAGGTAGATCCAGGGAATGCGCCGCCGGATCCAGCGGCAGAATCGTACCGCGGCCGTCCACGGGCTCCAGCACGGGAGCGGAGACCAGCGCCACCGGGTGAACCTCGCGCAGCTCGATCGTCAGGCGGTTGAACCCCTGGCGGCGCACACGCGCTTCCTCGATCAGAGGGTGGGTCTCCAGGCGCGCCTCGGCGTCGGCCTGGTCGTCCCAAACCGAAGCGTCCGGCAGGATCGCGGCCAGGGCTCGCGCCGAGTCGGCCGGGACGAAGCGCGCGCCGGCAACCTGGATACCCGCGACCCGAAAGGCCGGCACGGTCCTCATCACCGCGGGCCCCCACATGGGGCTCCACACGGCGAGGCCGGCGGCCGTCCCCACGGCGGCCAGGCGGCGGCGCGTCTGCCGGCTCACGAGACGACTCCTACGGAATTCAGTTCCTCTGCCGTGAAGCCCCACAGACAGATCTCGGGCTGCAGCTGGATTCCTTCGCGATCGTTCACCCGGCGCCGCGTCTCTGCCATCAGCCACAGCACGTCCGCTGCCGTCGCACCACCGAGGTTGGCGATGAAGTTGGCGTGCCTCTCGGTGATCTGCGCTCCACCGCGTATGGCTCCGCGCATCCCGGCCCGATCCACCAGCTCCCACGCAGATCCGTGCGGCGGACCCGGGTTCTTCCAGATCGAGCCGCAGGAAGGAAGCTCGTAGACCTGCTCCTCGACCTTCCGGCGACGACGCTCGGCGTGCACGGAGTTGATCGTCGCGGGGTCACCGGCGGGTGCCGCGAGGGATGCCCCGATGAACACCCAGTCGTCAGGGACACCGACCCCCCTGTAGCGCGGCATGGCCTCGCTCGGGTCCATGCGGATGCAGTCGCCTGCGGCATTCACCGCCTCGGCCCACACCACCCGGTCCCATATCCCGACTTCGGTCGAACCCGCGTTCATGCGAAGGCCGCCTCCGACGCTTCCGGGCACGGCCTCCAGGAAGTCCCAGCCCGCCCGCCCTTCCCGCCGGGCGTCTCCGACGAGTGCCGGCAGACCGGCCGCCCCGCCCACCTCGATGGCCTCATCCGACATGCGCAGGAAATCGAAATCTCCCGACAGCGAGATGACCGGCTCCGTTACGCCTCGATCGGAAACGAGCACATTGGCCCCCCATCCGAGCACGCGGAACGACGAGCCCTCCAGTGATTCGAGGACGCCACCGAGGTCGCGCCGCGTCTCGATTCGGGCGAACCGGTTCGCCGGTCCTCCGATGCGGTATCGGGTCAGAGAGGCGAGAGACAAGTCAAACTCCCACACTGCTTGCCCCCTTTTCTTCCGCCACCGCATGGGCCAGGCGCGTGATGTCGCCGGCGCCCATGAACAGCACCACCGAATCCGCCGGGAGCCCGTCCACCCACTCCGGCACCTCGGCCGCCGTCGCTGAACCGAGGAATCCGCCGGACGCCTCGGTCACGAGACCGGAAGTGACCCCTGGTATGAGAGTCTCTCGCGCGGGGTAGATGGGGAGGACCACCGCTTCGTCCGCCCCGGCAAGCGATGCCGCGAACTCGACAGCCATCCGGCGCGTCCGACTGTACAGGTGCGGCTGGAATACGACGGCGAGCATCCGTCCAGGCCACGCTTCGCGGACGGCCGCGACCGATGCCTGGACTTCCGTGGGATGGTGCGCGTAGTCGTCGAGGATCACCCGGCCACCCCTCTTGCCAAGGAGCTGCAGCCGGCGGTCCACTCCGTGGAATTGCGCGAGCGCGCCGCTCAGAGTGTCCGAATCCAGTTGCAGCCTGACCCCCACCGCGAGGGCGGCTCCGGCGTTCTGCGCGTTGTGGTCCCCGGGCGTGCCGAGCTCGAAATCGAAGGCTCCCTCGTGCCACGTGAAGCGGCAGGTCTGCCTCGTTCCGCGCCGGTTGACGATCGCCACCCTGTAATCCGCCGCCGGATCCATTCCGTACGTCGCGACGGTTTCGAGCCCTTCGACCACTCCGGCGACCCCCGGACCTTCGGCGCACGCCAGGATCCCGTCCCGTCCGATTGCGCGGGCCGCGAAATCGCGAAACGACGACCGGAGGTGCTCGGGTCCCTCGTAACACTCGAGGTGTTCGGGCTCCACCGAAGTGATCACCGCGAGGCTGGGATCCAGCTCGAGGAACGACCGGTCGTACTCGTCGGCTTCGGCGATGGCCACCCCGTGTCCGGTACGCGCGTTTCCGTTCCACCGGTCGACCCGCCCGCCCACGAGGACGACGGGATCGAGGCCGCCGGCTTCTGCGACCTGCGCCGTCATGGCGGTTACGGTCGTCTTGCCGTGGGTGCCTGATATCGCCACCAGCCGCCGGTCGTTCAGGAGCGCGCCCATCGCCTGCGCCCGCCTCAGGATCGGTACGCCCGCCCGTCGCGCGGCGGCCAGCACCGGGTGGTCGGCCGCGGCCGCAGAGGTGTGCACGACCAGGCTCGCCTCGACGGCGGGGCGCGTATCCTCCTCACTGACGAAGCGAATACCATGCGCTTCGAGCTGCCTCGCCTCCGCCGTGATCTGCAGATCGCAGCCCGTCACCCCGTATCCTTCCGAGGCCAGGAGGCGTGCCAGCCCGCTCATGCCGGCTCCTGCGATTCCGAGAAGGAACACGGGAGCGCCGGGAGGCGGCAGGAGGCTCCGATTGGGAGGACGGTGCTCAAGCATCGGCCCTCCCGGCAGACCGCCCGGCCAGCTCGATGAGCTCGGCCGCGATCTGGTCCGCCGCGTGCGGGCGCCCGCGGCGCCGGCTCGCACCGGCCATGTCCGCGAGGCGCCCGGCGTCGCGCAGAAGCGTGAGAGCCTCGGTCCACAGCTCACGGCCGCTCACGACGGTCTCCTCGCGCATCAGGGCGGCGCCCGCCGATACCATGGCGCCCGCGTTGTACCGCTGGTGATCGCCCGCCGCTGTCGGAAGCGGGACGAGAATAGCCGGCACGCCCGCGGCCGTCAGCTCGGCGCAGGTCATGGCCCCCGACCGGCTGATGGCCAGCGCCACGCGGTCGAGCTGCCCGCCCAGGCCCTGAATGAAGGGCACGACGTGCACCCTGGCCGGACACGGGAGCGCCCGCACCCTCTCGGCCACCGCTACATGGTGAGCCGGCCCGGCGATCCACACGACGGCTACGTCCGCCGGCCAGTCGTCCCCGCCGGCGAGCCCCTCGAGAAGGAGCTCGTTCAGCGCCCGGGCCCCCTGGCTGCCACCGAAAGCCAGGACGATCCGCCCCTCGGGCCACTCGAACGGCCGGGTTGCGGGGCCCACGGCCACCGGGTTTCCGAGCTCGAACACCCGCGTGTTGCGGCCTGGCTGAATCCGGTTCCTGGCCTCGGGGTACCCGAGATGCACCTGATCGACTCGCCGGGCCAGAACCCGTGTCGCCAGGCCCGGCATGGCATTCTGTTCCTGGATGGCGGCAGCGACCCCTGTCGCCACACCCCAGGCCACGGCCGGCCCGGAGGCGTACCCGCCGGTCCCGACGACCAGCTGCGGACGGAGCTCGGCATAGATTCGACTGAGCCCTCCGAGCACCGCGGGCGTACTCCGCAGCAGACGCCAGTTGCGCCAGGGCCGCGAGCGGTACAGAGGCTCCTGGGGCAGCAGTCGATACGGCCAGCCGGACTGCGGAAGCACGGCCGCCTCGATTCCCCGGCGTGCCCCGACCAGCATGAGTTGCACGTCCGGCTCCGCCCGCCGCAGGGCAGCGGCGAGATTGAGGGCCGGATACAGGTGCCCGCCCGTCCCGCCGCCAGAAAGGAGGATACGATGCGCCACGATTCAGGCTTTCCCTCCTTTCGAGACATTGAGCAGAATTCCGGTCGTGCCGAGCATGAGGATCAGGTTGGTCCCGCCGGCCGAGATGAACGGAAGGTTGATCCCGGTGGTGGGCAGCAGCCCGAGCGCCACGCCGATGTGCCCGAAGGCGGCGCACGCCACCAGGGCGGTGATACCCACGGCGACCAGACGTCCGAAGAGATCCGGGGCCGAGCGGGATATCCGCAGGCCGAGGAGCGCCCAGGCGAGAAACAGAATGATCACGGCGGCGGCGCCGACGAAGCCCCACTCTTCGGCGATGATCGAATAGATGAAGTCGTTCTGCGGCTCCGGCAGATACGACATCTTCAGACTGCTGCGACCGAATCCGACGCCGAACATTCCACCCGATCCGACGGCCATCAGCGACTGCTTGAGCTGGTAGCCGCCGGCAGCCGCCGTGGAATCAGGGTTCATGAAAGCCGCGACCCGGGCCATCCGGTAGCCGCTTCCCATGACCTGCACCCACAGGACGGGCAGGGCAGCCGCAACGATCAGGGCGAAGTGCCCGAGCCGGGCGCCGGCCGTAAACAGGACGATGGCCGCCACGGCCGCGATCAGTAACGTGGCCGAGAAGTGGGGCTCCACGAGCACGAGAAGGCACACCGGCCCCAGGACGAGGAGGAACGGCAGGAGGCCGTAGCGAAAGCTGTGCAGTCGGTCCTGCTTCTTCACTGCGACCGCCGCGGTCCACAGGACGACCGATATCTTCGCGAGCTCCGAAGGCTGGATGGTCACTCCGAGGTCGAGCCAGCGCCGCGCTCCGTTGATTCGCGGCGCGATCGACTCGGTGCCCGGCAGCAGCAGCACGATCAGCATCAGGACGGTGAGACCGAGCAATGGCCAGGCAAGCACCTGGTACAATCGGTAGTTGACGACGCTCGCTATGGCCAGCGCCACGAGCCCGATGCCCGCCCGGCTCAATTGCTGGAACAGGTAGTGGCTGTCCTCGAGCCCCTGGGTCTGAGCGACATACGAGCTCGCGCTGTAGACCGAGATCAATCCGAAGGCGATCAGCGAGAGGGTCACGGCCAGGAGCGCGCGACCCGCAACAGAGGGACGGGAGCTCGCCGGCCGCATCGGAAGCACGCTGAGAAGACGCGAGGCGCTCACGAGGCCCCTCCGTCTGCTGGCAGGGCCCGGAACGCGGCCTCGAACGCGCACCCGCGCTCGCGATAGTTCCGGAACATGTCGTAGCTGCTGCAAGCCGGAGACAGGAGCACGACATCGCCAGGCCGGGCCAGCTCGGCTGCGGCCCGGACTACGGCGTCGATTCCGCCGTGAACCTCCACGGTGTCCGCGACGCCTGCGAGATCGGATACGATGCGGGGAGCAGCTTCACCGTAGGCTACCGCAGCCCGCGCCCGCGCGCTCAGGTCTGCTGCCAGGCTCGAGTAAGGCTCTCCCTTGTGTTTGCCCCCGAGGATCAACACCACCGGGCGGTCGAAGGAGCGCAGCGCCACGGCCGTGGCGGAGACGTTCGTGGCCTTCGAGTCGTTCACCCACAACACCTCATCCCGCTCGCCGATGGGCTGCAGCCGATGCGGGAGCGCCTCGAAGGTGGACAGGCCGGCGGCGATCGCCTCGGGCTCGACACCGGCCAGGGCACAGGCGAGGCCCGCCGCCAGGGCGTTGGCCACGTTGTGTGGTCCCAGCAGCCGCAGATCCGCAGCCGGCATCCACTCGACCTCGGTATCGAGTCGGCAGCGGAGAATTCCGTCGGATCCTGCCCACGCTCCCCGGTCAACCGGTCCGCGCATCGAAAAGACGTCGTGCTCGCCTTCGACGCCGGCCGCAAGCTCTAGGGAGTCGGGATCGTCTGCGTTCAAGACCCACCGTGAATCGGCGGAGGCCCCGTCGAACAGGCGCCGCTTGTCGGCGTAGTAGCTCTCGACGTCCGGATACCGGTCCAGGTGGTCGGGCGACAGATTGAGCAGGACCCCGATGTCCGGACTCACGGTCTCGTGATCCGCCAGTTGGAAACTGGACAGCTCGAGTGCCACCCACTCGGGCTGCCGGTCCTGCAGGACGATCTCGGACAGCGCGAGCCCGATGTTGCCGGCGGCGCTGGCCTGCAAACCGCCAGCCTCGAGCACGTGAGCGACGAGTCCGGTCGTCGTGGTCTTGCCGTTGGTGCCGGTGATCGCGATCACCCGGCTCTCGAGGTAGCGCCAGGCCAACTCGACCTCCGCGATCGTCCGGATGCCGGCGTCGTCTATCCGACGCCTGATATCGGATTCCGGTCCGATCCCGGGACTCACGATCACCAGGTCCGCGGACAGCACGCGCTGCACATCGTGCTGCCCCGTTTCCGCGTCGATCCCCACGGCTGCCAGCCGCGCAGCAGCTGCGGACGGACCCGGGTCCGTCGATACGTCACTGGAGTACACGAGCCCGCCCTCGGCGGCCGCGAGGCGGGAGGCCGCCTCACCGGAAACGCCGAGCCCTAGCACCGCCACGGCGGAGCCAGCGGGGAAAGCCGGCAACCGGGTCCGAGCACGCGTCGCCCTCATCGCACCTTCATCGTGGCGATGCCGGTCAGAGCGAATATGATCGCGAGAATGTAGAACCGGATCACCACCCGCGTCTCCGGCCACCCGAGCTGCTCGAAGTGGTGATGAAGAGGCGCCATGCGGAATACGCGTCGCCCAGTACCGGTTCGAATGCGCGTGTACCTGAACACGGAGGTCTGGAGGATCACTGACAGGACCTCGAGCACGAACATGCCGCCAACGATGAAGAGCAGCAGTTCGGACTTGAGAAGGACGGCCACCGTCCCGATCGCTCCGCCCAGGGCCAGCGACCCGGTATCACCCATGAACACTAGGGCTGGAGGCGCGTTGAACCACAGAAAGCCGATCGCCGATCCGGCCACGGCCACCGCAAACACCGTCAGCTCGCCGGCCCCCGGCAGGTAAGGCAGGCCCAGGTAGAACGACGTATCGACCCGACCCATCACGTAGGCGAACACGGCGAACGCGAGGGCGGCTATGGCACTGAGGCCAGCCGCCAGGCCGTCCAGACCGTCCGTCAGGTTCACCGCGTTGGCGCTTCCCGCGACCACCAGGGCGACGAAGAGCGGAAACACCACCGGGAGCAGAGCCAGGTGCACGTTCTTGAAGAACGGCACCAGCCGGTGCGTGACATCGTGCGTGGACAGAGGCGCGAAGAGGAGCAGGGTGCCGAGAGCGAGGCCTGCGACCATCTGCCACAGGAATTTCTGACGCGCGATGAGACCGCGGGACTCGTGGCGCACCACCTTTAGGTAGTCGTCCCAGAAGCCGATCCCGCCCATCAACAGGGTCATCAGCAGCGCGATGTTGACGTAGGGATCGGAGACCCTGGCCCACAGCAGCGTCGAGACGACGATGGCGATCAGCATGATCACGCCCCCCATCGTCGGCGTCCCCGCCTTCTTGCGATGCGACTTGGGTCCTTCCACCCGGATGACCTGACCCACCCTGCCCCGCTCCAGTCGGCGAATGACCGGCGGGCCCACCAGGAAGGAGACGAGCAGGGCGGTGACCATGGCTCCGGCCGCCCTGAAGGAGATGTACTGAAACACGTTGAAGATGATGTGCCGGTCGGCGAGCGGGAACAGGAGCTCGTACAGCATCAGCCCTCTCCTCCGGTGAGCGAGTCGATCACCCGCTCGAGCTTCATCGCCCGGGAAGCCTTCACCAGCAGGACCTCGTCACCGTTCAGTCGGTCTGCCAACACTGCGGCTGCCACCTCCACGGACGGGGGGCACAGCACGGTCACCCCATCGGGGAGAGACAGGTCCTGGAAGGCGGGCTGGAAGGCACCGAGGGCCACCACCAGAGAGAATCCCGATCGCAGCAGGTCGGCTGCCACCTGTGCGTGCGCCGGAGCCTCGGCCGATCCGAGCTCCAGCATGCTGCCGGTCACCGCAGCTAGTCGCCGGCCGGGAAACGCCTCGGAGCAGTAGCGGATCGCTGCTGCGAAAGACTCGGGGTTCGCGTTGTAGCAGTCCGCGACGATCGTGAGCGACCCGATCTCGACCAGCGCCCCCCGGAAGCCGATCGGGCGGTAACCGGCCAGTCCCTCGGCGACCCCTTGCGGACTCACGCCGAGTCCCTGTGCGGTCGCAGCGGCGATCAGAGCATCCCGGAGATGATGCTCTCCGCCCACCGAGACCGAGTAGTCCGTTCCCGCGTGCGTGAAGCGGGCCCACGTCGAGCCGACGTCCCACTCGGAGGGACGGAACTCGCAGTCGGGACCGAGCCCCGCGACGATCACATCGGACCGGACTTCCCTGGCCGCTCGCGGAAGGTCCTCGGGGAGTTCTCCGACCACGGCGCAGCCTGCGGTGGAGGCTCCGCGCAACAGGTCGAGCTTCTCCTCCAGTACCCCCGACAAGTCTCCGAGACCCTCGAGGTGCGCCGCGCCCACGGTCGTGATCACCGCATCATCGGGCTCGGCGATCGACGTGAGGCGCCGGATCTCACCGGGCTCGCTCGTGCCCAGTTCGAGCACCCACACCTGCGAGCCTTCTTCCGCGCCGAGGATGGAAAGAGGAAGCCCTACCTGATTGTTCAGGTTGCCCTCGGTGGCGTGCACGTGCCTCTCCGACTCGAGGGCCCGCGCCAGCATTTCCTTCACCGTGGTCTTCCCGGATGACCCGGTCACGCCGACGACCCTCACACCGCACCGCCGACGGTAGTAGCGAGCCAGGTCTCCGAGCGCGGCCGTCGTGTCTGCCACGGTGAATACGGGGAAACCGACCGCCGGTCCAGCCGCTGACACGGGGACTACCGCTCCAGCCGCACCCATGCGCTCGGCCTGTTCGACGAAATCGGTTCCATCGAAGCGCTCGCCCTGGAGCGCGACGAACAGCGCGCCGGGATGCAGATCACGCGTATCGGTCGATACCGACGAGAACTCGCGGGCCGGCCCGTCCTCGGGGAGGTCGAGAGCCCGACTGATCTCGGCTGCCGTGAACCGGGCGGCCATCACCGCGAGACTCCGGTCACGCGGGCTCTCACGATGGCCGCCTCGTCGAACGGTATCCGCTCACCGGCGATGTCCTGGTACGTCTCGTGTCCTTTCCCGGCCAGCACCACGACGTCGCCGGCACCGGCATCCCGCAAAGCAGCGTCGATCGCCTCTTCCCGGTCGAGTACCACCCGGTAGGAGCCGGGGGGCATGTCGCGTGTGATGTCGGCGCAGATATCGGCCGGATCTTCGGACCTTGGATTGTCCGTCGTAATGAAGGCCAGGTCGGCGTAGCGCGCGGCTATCTGTCCCATCAGTGGGCGTTTGCCCCGATCCCTGTCCCCTCCGCACCCGAACACGATGTACAGGCCCCCGTCAGTCAATCCGGCCAGGGTCTCCAGCACCCTCGTGTACGCGTCCGGTGTGTGCATGTAGTCGCGGAGAACGAGTGCAGGTCGATCGCACAGCACTTCCATGCGGCCGGGAACCTGAGGCGCGGTAGCCAGTCGGTCGGCGGCCACACCCGGCTCGACGCCCAGGGCGAGCGCCGCGGTCACTGCGGCCAGCGCGTTGTGAACGTTGAACTCGCCCAGCAGCGGCAACCGCACCGGCCACTTGCCCTCGCGAGTCACCAGGTCCCAGTCGCTCCCGGCCGCCGTATGGTGCACGGCCGTGGCACGGACCTCGGCCGAGCTTCCAAGTCCATATCGAACGACTCGTCGCCCGGCAAAGTCCGCCCCGGACCAGGCCTCGTCGTCGTCGTTCACGGCACACGTACCCTCGAGACGAACCTGGTCAGCGAGACGGAGCTTGGCCGTCCGGTACGCAGCCAGATCCGGATGATAGTCCAGGTGCTCCCGCGTGAGGTTCGTATATACGCCCACGTCGAACTCCAGGCCGGCGACCCGCCTCTGATCGAGAGCGTGCGACGATACTTCCATGGTCACGAAACGGGTGCCCTCATCCCGTAGCTCGCGGAGAGTCGCCATGAGATCGAGCGGGTCCGGCGTGGTAAGGCGGCCCGGATGCCGCTCGCCGGCCGTATCGAACCACCCGAGGGTTCCCAGGGCAGCCGAAGGTGCTTCCGCGGCCAGGATGTGTCGGGTGATCAGGGCGGTGGTCGTCTTGCCGTTGGTGCCGGTGATCCCCACGAGCGAGAGCCCGGTGGCCGGGTCGCCGTGCAGCATGGAAGCCGCGTGGGCCGTGGCGGCGCGCGTATCGGACACCACCAGCTGGGGCAGATCCGTATCCGCCTGGGCCACATCGACCAGGGCCGCGACCGCTCCGGCGGTCGCGGCCCGTGCGACGAAAGCGTGTCCGTCGAACTCGGTCCCGCGCAGTGCGCAGAACAGGATACCGGGCTGCACCTCCCGGGAGTCCGTGACAACGCCGGCGAATCCGGGCGGAGGGGTTCCCTCCCACCGCGGAGCCAGCCCGCGCTCCTGCAGTCTGCGTTCGAGGTCTCGTGTCTGTATCACACCCGGATTCGTTTCAGCATTCCTGTTGCTCGTGGCCTCGGCTACGCCGACCGCAGGTTTTCGGCGCATGTCAACGCAGAAGGATGGTCGCGCCGCGCACTACTCGCGTTGCCGCCGCCGGCTCCTGCCGCGTCACCCGGCCGGAAGCCAGGAGCTCGACCCGCAGCCCCAACTCGTGAAGTCGGGCGACGGCGATTCGCGTCTCGAGTCCCTTCAGGTCTGGAAGCCTCAGCTTCCGCTCCATGTCGCTCGCTCCGGCCGCTTGCTCGACGGCCGCCAGCCGATAGGGAGACTCCACATTCTGCTGCGCATCCCAATCGAGTCGGGCCCTGTTGCGAGCGGCCGCCCCCGTTTCGATCAGACCGAGCCCCCGCGTCGCGAGGATCGCCTGCACGACGGTACGCGTTACTGGAGCCGCCGTAAGACCCCCGTACACGGAACCCTGCGGATCCTCCAGCTTCGCCATGATCACGAGCCGGGGATCTTCCACCGGGGTGTAGCCGACGAAGGAATCTTCCACCGGGGTGTAGCCGACGAAGGACGCGGCGTAGCGTAGATTTGCATAGCCACCGTCCGACGCGATGCGGGCCGTCCCGGTCTTGCCCGCGATCTTGAGGGTCGCCAGGGAAGCCCCGGTGCCGGTCCCACCGTCCCCTACCGCGGCCTCCAACACGCCGGAGATCCGGCGCGCGGTGCTGCGGTCGATGACCCGACGAATCGGCTCAGGCTCGAGCCGCCAGCCCGACGACTCCCCCTCGGTCCTGACTTCCCGCACCAGGGCCGGCTTCAGCAGGGTACCACCGTTGGCGAGCGCCCCGTACGCCATCACCAGTTGCAGGGAGGTCGTCAGCATCTCGTAGCCGATGGCGAGAGAGGCCTGGCTGAGGGCGGACCATCGATCCGGCCGACGGAGAAGGCCCGGAGACTCACCCGGAATCTCGATGCCGGTCGGCGTGCCGAAGCCGAAGTCGCGCAGATAGCGGTACTGTATGCCCGGTTGCAGACGATCCGAGAGCTTCGCCGCGCCGATATTGCTGGAGACCTGGATCACCTCGGCGACGCTGATCGTATCGTGCGGGTGCACGTCGGTGATCACCCTGTGCGCCGTCCGGTATTCGCCATGCTCCGCGTACACCCGGTCCTCGAGCCGGACGACACCCTCCCCGAGCAGGGTGGCGAGCAGAAACGGTTTGACCGTGGAGCCCGGCTCGTACGGCGACGTGAATGCAGGCACCGTTCCGGCGGCGCCCTCGCGGCGGGATGCGACCGCGAGGAGCTCTCCGGTCCTCGGATCGGCCATCAACACGTCCCCGCCGGACGACCCGGTCTGCTCCAACGCCACCTCCAGCGCCGCCTCGGCAATGGCCTGCAGGTTCGCATCGATAGTGAGATAGACGTCCCGACCGGACCTGGCGGGCGTCTGTGGACTCGCGGGAATCGGGTACAGCTCGCCGCGGCCGTCGCGTCGCCCGACCAGCTCGCCGGGAGTGCCCCTGAGCAGTGTATCCAGGACGAGCTCGAGCCCCGATTGGCCTTGACCTTCAGTCGTCACCGTGCCCAGGAGGACTCGCGCCACCTCTCCTTCGGGATACACGCGCGTGAGGACCGGCTCGAATTCGACACCCGGGCCGACGGCCCGGGAAAGAGCCTCTCTCTGCCCCATCGAGACCTGCCCGATCGAGATCCAGCCGGTGGACCGGCTCGTCAATCGGCGCGCTTGCGAGCGTGACAGATCGAGAATCGCGGTAATGGCCTGGGCGTCGCGGCGGACATCAGCGGACTGTGCGGGAGCGAAGAACGCGCTGTATTCCTGTCGCGACAGGGCAAGGGCCTTACCGTTTCGATCGTAGATCGCCCCCCGCACCGCAGGCAGCTCCACGGTCTCGGTCGTCTGGGTCCACGCCTGGGCCTGCCAGCGACCGCCCTGAACGATCTGGAGCTGAGCGGCGCGGCTTACGAACGCCGTGGCGAGAACGGCGAGCACGGCGGCGAACAACTGGGTCCGCCGCCCGTGGGTCTTCTTCGAGACCCTACGACGCTTGTTCGTTGCCATCCGTGTCGCCTCGCGTCATTTCACGGTCCGACGTCAGGAAGGTGCAGGACCTCATCATCCATGGCGGGCCGCATTCCGAAGCGGGCCGCCGCTACCAGGATTCGCTCTCGCGACGACAGCGAATCGACACGAACGAGCTCCTCGGACTGGCGAATCCTCAGCATCTCCTCTTCCCTCTGGAGCTCGTTGATCGATTCGGCCAGTCTTCGCCCATCGGCCGTTCGATTCACCGATACGACCAGGGAGCCGATCACCGCGGACACGCAGCCCGCCACCAGCAGTTGCCGGCGCCTTGTTCCGGGCCTCGGGCGACGGCGCCCGTTGGAGCGGGACCGGCTGCCCCGCTTCGCGGATCCACTGCCGTCCCCGGAGCGGGGCTTTCGCGACCGCTTGCCCGTCATGCCCGAGCCCATCCGCGGAGCCTCGCGCTCCGCGCCCGTGGATTCGCGGCTACTTCCGCTTCCGACGGACGCAGAGGCTTCTTCGTCAGCCGGCGCCCCAGGGCCCGACCCCGGCACTTGCAGATCGGCCACTCCGGTGGGCAGACACATTCTCGACTCCACTCCCGGAACGTCTCTTTCACGATTCGATCTTCCAGTGAGTGGTACGAGATGACGACCAGCCGCCCCTCCGTCGCGAGCAATTGCCCGATGGCTTCCAATCCCTCACGCAATGCTTCCAGCTCTTCGTTTACGGCGATCCGAACGGCCTGGAACAGGCGCGCCTTGTCCCTCTGGGCCAGGGGTCTCCGGAGCGCCGCCGAGGCAGCCGCGACGAGATCATCCGCGCTGCGCAGCGGTCGCTGCCCCCGGCGCCGGGCGATCTCCCGGGACATGGCCCGCCACTTCCTCTCCTCCCCGTAGTCCCGGAAGATCTTCCCCAGCTCTTCTTCAGACGCCGTGTTCAGCAAATCGGCCGCGGTTCTCCAACCACCGGTTGTCCCGCCCATCCGCATGTTTAACGGTGTGCCCCGGCGGAAGGAGAAACCGCGCGCCGTCGTGTCGATCTGGTGGGACGACACGCCCAGATCCAGCAGGGCTCCATCCAGACCGACGTCTATGTATTCCTCGACCAGCTCCGCAGCATCGCGGAAGTTCCCTGTCACCAAGCGTGCCCGATCTCCGAACACGGAGAGTCGCTTCCTGGCTGCGGCCACGGCTTCAGGATCCTGGTCCAGGCCGATCAGCGTCGCCGCTGGACTCGATTCCAGAATCCGTTCCGCGTGTCCCCCTCCGCCAACCGTGGCGTCGAGGAACTGCCCTCCCCGTTCTGGTTCGAGCAACCTCACCGTCTCATCCGCCATTACCGGGTGGTGCGAGAATGGCTGCCCACTCATGTGTTCACCCCGGCCATTCCCGTCCGCCGATCAGGCGAAGATGCCGGCCAGTCGATCCCCGAAGTCGTCTCCCGTATCGGTCGTGACCTGAGCGAACCTCTCCGGATCCCAGATCTCGATCTTGTCTATCGCGCCCACTACCTGCGCCTCGTCGCGGATGCCGGCGCCGGTACGCAGTCGGTCAGGAATCAGAATGCGGCCTTGTTTGTCGGGTACGACCTCGATCGCGTTCGCGGTGAGGGCGAGCATGCGGTGCCGCGAGCGCGGAGCACTTCGCACGAGGGTGCGGAGGCGCTCCTGCACCTGGGTCCAGGTATCGTGCGGATACAGGGTGAGGGCATCGGGCTGAGCTTGAATCAAGACGAACGACTGGGCCTCGCTGTCCCGGCGAAAAGCCGCCGGAAGCGTGACCCTGCCCTTCTCGTCTACCTGATACAGGTAGCTCCCGAGGTAGCCGCCCAATTCGCACCGCCACTTTCACGCAGGAAGGAGATATCCCCACAGTTCTCCACTTTTCCCCACAGGGCCCCATTTTATGTGTCCGATTCTCATAGCGCAACCCCGGTTCCCCACAGCGGCTCCCGGATGCCAGAAGCCCGGCGGAACACGTGGTTCCGCCGGGCTTCACTTCGAGCGTCCCCGGGGGCCGAGGGCCCCCGTCAGGTACCTACCGTCGGGGGGAGATCAGCCTCCGCAGTTCTTTCGGATGATCTGCTCCTGCCGATAGATGTACACGTCAGTGCTCTCGCGGATCTGCGCCTGGCTCTGCGGCTGTTCGGCGCCGGCCCGGTCGAGGTTCGGGAGAACCTGCTGGAACTTCGACAGCGCGCGGCGGGCCGGCTGGCACGCCTCGTTCGCCTCGTTCGCCCCGTCGATCGATACCCCCTGCTGGTAGTAGCCGTAGGCCGTGAAGAAGTACAGCTGGTCTCTTACCCGGCCGGCGCTTGCCAGATCGGTGCCGACCTCGAACATCGCGAGCGCCTCGTCATACCGTCCGGTCTTGAAGAAGTCGTTGTAGCCGCGCGCCAGCAATTGGCCCGCCACCACCTCGACATCCGCTCCCTGTGCGACCGCGGTTTCGAGGTCCGCCGTTCCTCCCTGCGAATCGCCGGAGCGAAGCTTCAGGAAGCCGCGCCTGAGATACGCGTTCGGGTAAGCCGGATCGAGTTCGAGCGTTCGATCCAAGGCCGCGACCGCGTCGTCGTACCTCTCCATGCGCCCGTAGATGTCGCTCCGGATCGACCACAGGCCGGCGTCCTCCGGCATCAGGGCCTGAGCCCGGTCCGCGAACGTGAGCGCAGCATCGAAGTCACCAAGTTCCAGGTTCGCGGCGATCACGTTGCGGAGAATCTCGGGATTCATGTCTTCTCCCTTGAGCTCCAGAACGTGGTCGTAGGCTTCGACCGCGAGTCGAACGGCCGCTTCGTCCGCTATGGCACCCGTATCCTCCATCGCGTCCTCCGCCGCCGTCGTGCCCTTCTTGAGCGCCACGTTGCCGAGGAACTCCCACAGCTCGGCGTTCGTCGAATCGATCGCGATACCTTCCTGCAGGAGATCGATGGCCTCGTCCTCGCCGCCCGCCTGAGCGAGCTCGAAAGCGACCGTCATGCGAACGCTCGCATCCGCGGGATTGAAGTTCAGGTACTCCCGGTAGAGCTCGACCGCGCGCTCCATGTCGCCCATCTGGGCGTAGACGTACGCCAGGGCGTTCAGGGCATCTACCTCGGCCGGGTTCTTCTCGATCACGATCGCGAGGTCGTCCGCAGCCTCCGTCCAACTCTCCAGTCCCATGTACACGCGCCCGCGCAGGTAATGCCCGGTGGTGCTCTCGGCATTCGTGCTCAACGCCTCGTCGCAGTTGCGAAGAGCGTCGTCATACTGCTCGGCCGCGAGGTAGTCCTGGCAGAATAGAAGAGCACGCCGATAGTCCACCTGGTCGCTGAACGCGGTCACGATCACGCCGGACGCCTGTCTCACGTCATCATTCCCGTCGCCGGGAACGATGAAGCCCGGCACGTCGACCTCGTCACCGCTCTTGGAATCTACGAAGCTGACGCTGACCTCGTTCCCGCCCGCGGCAGAGGCGACACCGCCCGTCATCACGACATCCGCATTGAGACGTCCGGCGAGCTGTCTCCACTGGATGAGGCCGAGATCCTCTTCCTTCAGCTTCAGCCGGCGCAGCTCATCCTTGACTTCGTTCCAGTCGATGGCGATGAGCGTCGGAATCTCCTCCAGGCCGTCCCGTACCTCTTCGGCGATCTTCTTGCCGAAGTCCTTTTTGACGGAACCGTCGACCTGCAGGGGAGCCACTAGCACCCGGGCTCGACCGCCCGCGCCGCCATCCTGTGCCACGGCGGTGCCAGCGGCAAACACGAGTGAGGCAGCCGCAACGGCCAGGCCTTGCCCGCCCCAGTAACGAATCGCACGCTTCATATTTCGGTCCTCAGCTGTTCCACTTCGAAAACGGGGCGCATTTTTCCCCGCGCACTCATTACGACACTCGATTGCGGCGGATTGTTCCTCGTTCCGCCGCCCCGTCACACATGGGCGAAGCTGGATTCGAACCAGCGACCTCCTGCTTGTAAGGCAGGCGCTCTGGACCAACTGAGCTATTCGCCCTCGCCGGCCCGGTCGCCTCGATCGGCGCGGAATCCGAGAAGCAGTCCCGCGGGAATCAGTACCACGTATCCCGCGAACAGAAGAAGCGGCGCGAGGACGACCGAGCCTCGATCCAGGAGGAGATATCCAAACAAAATGACCACGGCTCCGACTGCAAGGAGAGCCGCGTTTCTTCTCCCCAGCAAGCCGAACAGCCGTGGACGGTGAGCGCCGTCGCCGGCTTCGCCTCCGCGGTTCCCGTTCATCGCGGAAGGATACCCCCAAATCGAATTCAAGTCAATCTGGCACCACGGTCAGAATCGGGGCACTCAGGCCCGTCTTCCGGCCCCTGAATGGCCGGCGGTCGTCCGCCTGCTTCCCCGCCCTGCGGAACCTCCGGAACCTCCGGAACCCGTAGGTCCTCGGCACGCAGCTCGTCGAGCCGCGTACGATCTGTTCGCGCTCTGCGAAGTGCCACGAAGAGAACGAGTCCGGATACTGCTATCCAGAAGACTCCGGCACGCGACAGCAGATACAGCCACCCGTATCGATCCACGAGCGATCTCTTCCACCGCACCTCGAAGTCCCGGTCGGTGATCCCGTAGGTGCGACGGAGAGCCTCCTCGAACGAGGCGCCTTCACGCAATCGCCGGAATACGGCTGCCAGACCCGCCTCACCGCCCAGGGCCGCGAGCTCGTGAACCGCCGTGTAGGACAGCAGGTATCCCATCCGCGCCTCGGTCGAGTGCCGGCGGAACCGCAGGTCGATCTCCCCCAGAGTCGTCGCCCCGCGGCGCAGAAAGGCTGACTGCAGATGCCACGCGTCTTCCCAGCTCCACTCTCCGGATGCGTACTGCGCGTACCCTTCCGTCAGCCAGCGAGGGTAGTTGCCGCCGGTCGCTGCTCCGAGACCGATATGCGCGATCTCGTGCCGCAATACCGACCTGAGTCCCCGGGGGCCATTGAGTCCGGGCCCGGTCTTGAGGGCGATCCTGGCTTCTCCTGGGTTTGCCGTCCCCGCGACCCACGGCTCCGGGTGCCTCAGGCCCCGGGGCACGCCTTCGCTCAGGTCGGATGTAAGCCAGATTTGCAGCGAGTCGACTCCGACCTCGGGCAGTGTGCCGATACCCGGCAGGGGTTTCCACACCGCCGGGTCGGAGACGAGGCGAGACCCGAGTTCGGCGAGTTCCGGATCGCCCAGCACCTCGACGACGGCTGGTGCCCCCGGTACGCCCTGGGTGACCGTCGGGAAGCGCACTGCAGCCGTTGCGGCGATGACGAGCGCGGCGACAGCGGGGATCCAGGGATAGGCACGCCTCACACCGGCCCTCCCGAATCGGCTCCCGCGTTGCGTGCCCACTCGACGGCACCCTGGAGTGGCTCGGGCAGCGGCGAGGTGAAACTCATCTCCTCGCCCGTAGCGGGATGGAGGAACGCCAACCTCGCGGCGTGGAGGAACAGTCGCCCTGCCCGTCTATCGAACTCATCGGCCCATCGCCCTCCGGCCCCGAGCAACCCCTTCTGCCACCGGGGTCCGTAGATCGGGTCGCCCACGACCGGATGACCGAGGGATCGAAGGTGGACCCGGATCTGGTGGGTCCGCCCCGTATGGAGCCTGACGGCGAGCAGGTCGGCAGCCCTCCAGCGCTCGAGACGCCTGAAGTGGGTCAACGACGGCCGCCCGGTCTCGACCACCGCCATCCGTTGCCGCTGTTTCGGGTCCCGCGCGATCGGCCGGTCCACGTCGAATTCGTCTTCCTCAACGTGCCCCCATGCGGCGGCCAGGTAGCCACGCCGGATCTCACGGCGCCCGATCGCCCGCGTCAACTCCCGATGTGCGTCGTCCGTACGGGCGACCACCATCAGACCGCTGGTGTCTTTGTCCAGTCGGTGTACGATGCCCGGTCGATCCGGCTCGCCGACGGACGACAGCCCCCCCAGGCGGTGCAGCAAGGCGTTCACCAGGGTACCGCTACGGTGTCCCACTGCCGGGTGAACGACCAGCCCGGCCGCCTTGTCCACAACCGCCAGGTGCTCGTCTTCGTACACGACTTCGATCGGAATCGGCTCGGGGACTACTGCGGTCGGAGGGGGCGCCGGTACCGTCACCTCCACCTGGTCTCCCTCGCGAAGGCGCCGGCTCTTCCTGACAGGAGATCCGTTGACGCGTACGAGACCGTCGGCCACCAGCTCGGCGACGCGACTTCGGCTCAGACGCAAACGATCGGCCAGGCGTGCATCCAGCCGATCGTCCGTTTCCTCGTCGACCCGAAAGCGGTGAACCTCAGCCGGTTGCCGGCTCCGGCTCGTCACCGTCCTTCTCCTCGAAGTAGAATGAGATCAGCAGCAGGACGGCCCCGATGCTTACGGCCATGTCGGCGACATTGAAGATCGGCCAGCGATGAGCGCCGATTCCGACATCCAGGAAGTCCACGACGCCCGCCTCGAAGCGGAAGCGATCGAGAATGTTGCCTATCGCTCCCGCACTCACCAGGGCCACGGCGAGGAGGCGAAGCCGGTCGCTCGCCGGAGTCGACCGATAGATCAGTCCCAGAACCACCAGGGCGACCAGCGAAAGGACGAGGAAGAACAGGCGGGACTGCGCACCGATGTTGATTCCGAACGCCGCCCCCGGGTTGTGCGTGTAGGTCAGCCGGAAGAACTCTCCCAGCACCGGAACCGGGTAGCCGAACGTCAGGGTGTTCATGGCCCACATCTTGGTGAGGAAATCCAGCCCCACCACGGTCCCCACGATGCCGGCCAGGAGCGCCTTCTTGTTCACTCCGGAAGACAGAGCTCCAGGCTCCGCCAGGGTGCCGGAGTCAGCGAGAGACACCTGTCTCTTCCTTCTCCTTGCACCTGATGCACATGGTGGTGTGCGGCAGCGCATCCATACGCTCGAACGAGATCGCGTCGCCGCAGTCCTCGCACACGCCGAACTGCTTGGGCGTCCGGTACAGGCGCCGCAGAGCCTCGTCGAGGTGATACAGGTAGCGCCCCTCCTTGCTGGCGAACAGGAAAGCCTTCTCTCGCTCCATGGCATCGGTACCCTGGTCCGCCATGTGGAAGCTGTACGCCGAAACGTCACCCTCGGATGCCTGCGAGTTGTTCGAGAAAGACTCGTCGTAGTGGCCAAGATCCTTCAGAGCCCGCTCCCTGAGCTGCAGCAGTCGCTTCTCGATGTGTTTCAGGTCCTTCTTCTTCATCCCATTGCCCCGATCTAGCCTCAGAGTGTCGTAGAATTCAGCAGTTATCCCCCGTATCAGCCGTCGCTGCGGCTGAAGCCGAGGGCAATGCTCTCCCCTTCGATCTCCACGCGGGTCGTGTACTTCAACGCCGCGGTCTGTTCCGCTTCCGTCGTCACGGCGACCGCCAGCGTCTCTCCCGCGATGTACTCGCGATGCGCTTCGACGGCATCGGCCAGACGACCCGATTCCGCAGCCATCCCCAGACGGATGCGGTCGCTCACATCCAGGCCGGATTCCCGACGCAGTCGCTGCACCCGGCTCACGACCTCCCGCGCCAGGCCTTCCGCCTCCAGGTCCGGCGTGATCGTCGTGTCCAGACCGACGAGGTATCCGTCCTGCGCCTGAACCATCAGATCTCCCGAAGCCTCCTCGAGCACCCGCGCGTCCCCGGGCAGTACCTCGAGAACTTCGCCGTCCACGACCACGGACACGGCCTCGCCGACCCCCAGGGAACGGACCGATTCCGCATCCAGCTCTTCGATGGCCTTCGCCACGCGAGGCGTCTTCGGACCGAACCGGGGTCCCAGCCGGCCGAAGTCCGGCTTCGCAGACAGCCGCACAATATCGTCACTCTCGGCCAGGAATACAACTTCCTTTACATTCAGTTCCTGCCGCAGGATCGCCTCGAGCTCCGGCCCCGGGCGGCGACCGCCCGGAATCACGGCATGCAGCGACCCGAGAGGCTGCCGGACTCGCACTCCTGCCTCCTCGCGGACCGCCCGACCCAGGGTCGAGAGCCGTCGAACGTGTTCCATCCGCCGCTCCAGCTCCTCGTCACGGACGCCCGCCGGTTCCGGATACTCCGTGAGGTGCGCCGATCGACCCGTCAGCCGACGGTGCAGCCAGTCGGTCAGGAACGGCGAGATCGGGGCCAGGACGAGGGCCGTCGTGGCCAGCGCGCGATGCAGCGTCGAGAACGCATCGGCCGTACTCTGCGGCGCGTCGTCGCCCGCGTGTGCTCCCGTAGCCCAGAATCGGTCCCGGGTCTGCCGGACGTACCAGTTCGACAGATCGTCGAGCACGAACGACGTGATGCGTCGAGCGGCCCGCGTGAGATCGTATGCCTCGAAGTCGGCCCTCACCGAGCCTGCCAGGGCATCGAGACGGCTGAGAAGCCAGCGGTCGATGGGTTCCCGACTCTCGACAGGCGATTCGCCGGATGACTCGTGATCCCAGCCCTCGAGCTCCGCGTACATCGCGAAGAAGCGATACGTGCTGCGCAGCGTGTCAAACAGCTTCCTATTCGTCTCCTTCAGGGCCTCGCCGTCCCATTTCTTGGACAGCCAGGGGTTGCTTGACGCGAGCAGGTAGAACCGGGTGGCGTCCGCCCCGAACTCCGACACGGTCTCCCATGGGTCCAATACGTTACCCCTCGACTTGGACATCTTCTGACCTTCTTCGTCGAGGACCAGGCCGTTGACGATGACGCTCCGGTATGAGGGGGCGTCGAACACGAGGGTGGAGATCGCCAGCAGCGAGTAGAACCAGCCGCGCGTCTGGTCCAAACCTTCGGCGATGAAGTGAGCCGGAAAGTGCGACCCGAACTCCGCGTCGTTCTCGAACGGATAGTGCCACTGCGCGAACGGCATCGAGCCGGAATCGAACCACGCATCCATCACCTGCGGGACCCTCTGCACGGTCCCGTCACAACCCTCCTCCGTACACGGCCAGGTCAGAGCGTCGATTTCAGGACGGTGCGGATCGAAATCGTCCGGGAGTCCGCCTGCGAGACTCGCCAGATCGGACAGCGAACCGACGACCCGCACGTGCTCGGGGTCCGCGTCGCACACCCAGATAGGGAGCGGGGTCCCCCAGTACCGATCGCGAGACACCGCCCAGTCCACGTTGCCGGAGAGCCACTCCCCCATCCGGCCTGACCCGATTTCGGGTGGATGCCAGTCGAGCGAGGCGTTGTTCTCCAGGAGCCGACTCTGGACCGCCGTCGTACGGATATACCAGGAGTCCCGGGCCATGTAGAGCAGGGGGCTTTCGCAGCGCCAGCAGTGGGGATAGCTGTGCTCGTACATCTGTCTTCGATACAGCAGGTCCTCAGAGGCGAGCCCGTCGATGATCGCCCGATCGGTGTCGGGATCCTTGACGAAGCGACCGGCCAGGCCGCCCGGCACCCGGTCCACGAACCTGCCATCCGGGTCCACCGTGTGCTGCATGGGGAGACCTTCACGGGTTCCGAGCTTGAAGTCGTCCTCACCGTACATCACGGCGGTGTGAACGACTCCCGTCCCATCCTCGGTGGTGACGAAATCCGCTGAAAGCACGGTCCACGCCGCGGGATTGCCGTCCGCCTCCACGGCGCCGGGAAACAGCGGGCGATAGCGCCGGCCCACCAGGTCGGAGCCCGGCACGACTTGCACGATGTCGTACGGATGTCGCAGAACGTCAGGGGCCAGGGCCGAAGCGACGATCAGCTCTTCACCCGGGCTCGCTCCTTTCGGGAAGCCGCCTTCGCCCTCCCCGGGTTCTCGAAGCCGGACGCGCAGGTAGTCGATGTCCTCCCCGACGGCCAGCGCCACGTTGCCGGGAAGTGTCCACGGAGTAGTGGTCCAGCTCAGGATCGAGGCCCCGTCGTCATCGTCCTCCAGTCTGAACTTCACGTACACGGAGGGCTCGGAGACGACGCGGTAGCCCTGTGCGACCTCGTGACTGGAAAGGCCGGTGCCGCAGCGGGGACAGTACGGAAGGACCTTGTAGCCCTTGTAGACGAGCCCCTTCCGATGGATCTCGGCCAGCGCCCACCACACCGACTCGATGTAATCGGGCGTGCACGTGACGTACGCGTTCTCGTAGTCGAGCCAGTAGCCGATCCGGCGCGACAGGCGCTCCCAGTCTTCCTTGTAGGTGAACAGGTTCTCTCGACATACCTGATTGAACCTGGCGATCCCCAGTTCTTCGATCTCGGGCTTCCCCGAGATTCCCAGCATCTTCTCGGCTTCGATCTCGACGGGGAGACCGTGAGTGTCCCACCCGGCCATCCGGGTGACGTGCCACCCGGTCATGGCCCGGTATCTGGCCACGGTGTCCTTGATCGTGCGCGGCAGCAGGTGGTGGACTCCCGGTCTTCCGTTCGCCGTCGGGGGACCCTCGTAGAATACGAACTCGGGGGCGTCGCGCCGAAGCTCGAGGCTCCGGTGAAACGTGTCCTCGAGTTCCCAGGCCTCCAGGACCTGCTCCTCCAGCTCGACGACGCTCTCGGGAAGCGGGCGATAGCTCATGCGCGGTCAGGCTCCCGTCTCGTGCCGGTCCCGATCAACCGGCTTACCCTTCGTCTTCCGGGGTCTGCAATTCGGTTTCGTCCGGTCGGTCAAGGTCCGAAGCCCCGGGAGAATCATCAGGCGACCCCGCCAGTCGGGCCTCCTCATAGTCCACGTCTTCGAGGAACCGCTCGAGAAGCGACCGCATCCCCCGCAGGAAGCTGGCCCGGTGCGCGTGCAGGTCGGCCAGCTTGTGTTCGGAGCCCTCCACCGCCCGTCTCGCTTCACCCACGATCTGCTCGGCCTGCTGACCCGCCTCCCGCAGCCTCAGCTCAGCTTGCTTCTCCGACTGCAAGCGGGCTTCCTCACGCAGCTCCTGAGCGGCGATCAACGCCTCGTTGAGGGCCCGCTCCCGCTCCTCGAAGTCCTTGAGGCGCTCGCGAAGCTGCGTCACCTGGTCCTTCAGCCGGACCTCCTCCTGTACGACCACGTCGAGACGGTCCGCGACCAGGTCCAGGAACGTGTCCACCTGGGCGGAATCGTAACCACGTACCGTGCGGCGCAGGTCATCTTTCTTCTTCCGGATGTCCAGCGGCGTCAGATCCATCGTTCCTCCGGTCTCTCTCCCAGCAGCACCGTCCCGAGGCGGACCTCCGTACTTCCCTCCTCAACGGCGATCACGAAGTCGTTGCTCATCCCCATCGAAAGCGTCTGCCCGTCGAAGCCGGACAGCTCGGCCCTGCATCGAGACAGACACTCCCGCACAAGCCCGAACGTGCGCCGCAACACGCGCTCGTCCGCCGTGAGCGGCGCCATAGCCATCAGCCCCCGAACGCTGACGCGTCCCAGGTCCAGCAGCGCCCCCACGGCGTCGACCGTCTCCGCCGGATCCAGGCCGCTCTTCTGCTCTTCCCCACCGGCGTTCACCTGCACCAGTATCGGCACCTCGGCGCGGTTCGCCCTCTCCGCCTCGAGCTGCAGGCGCTCACCGAGCCGCACCGAATCGACGGATTCGATGACGTCGAACGTCGCGATCGCCCGGCGCGCCTTGTTGCGCTGCAGGTGCCCGATCATGTGCCACCGGAGCCCTGCCCGCCCCCGCGCTTCCATCTTCGCCTCGGCCTCGGCGACGCGGTTCTCCCCGATCGCCTCGAATCCCGCTTCGGCCACGGCTGCCACGACGGCAGGTGGATGCCCCTTGGTGACCGGAAGCACGAGCACGTCAGATCCCGGACGCCCGAACCGTTCGGCCGCCATCTCGATCGCCTCCCGGACCTCGAGGGCATTCTCCCGGATTCGGTCTTCGTTCACGGCGGGAGTCTATCGCGAGCCACCGGAAGCGGCAACGGAGGTGCCGCAGGCCATGTGTCCGGCGAACTCCGGGAAAAAGAAATGAGCCGCCCGCCGACAGGCGAGCGGCTCACGCTCTTCGCAAGCTGCTCGTGACGCTTATCGAGTAACGCTGAAGTCGATAGGCTGGGCAATCCACACACCGACCGGCTTGTCCCGGTTCATGGCCGGTGAGAATTCCATCTGCTCCACGATCTGCGCAGCCGCGTTGTCGAGCGCCGGATACCCGCTGGACGTGTGGATCTGCGAGCGCGCTGCGTTGCCACGCTCGTCGACGAACACCCAGAGCAGGACGCGTCCGCCGATGCCCGCTTCCTTGAGCATCGAAGGATAGAGGCGCTCCAGCAGCTGCCGGATATCCCTGCCGTTCTTGAGCCTGGGCTCGACATCGCGGGCGATGTAGGACGGCGTCGCGGACGGATCCGCCCCAGCCGGCGGCGGGGGAAGCGACTCGACCGGGTTGTCCTCGAAGGTGGTCGGAGCGATCGTGATGTCCTCGCTCACCTCGGCAGCCGCCACGCGCGGCGTGGCCGGACGCGCGATCTGCTCCGGTGGCGGCGGAATCTTCACTTCAGGCGGCAACTCTATCGCCGAGAGCTCATCGCTCACGACGCCGAGATCTGCCGCCTGCAGCTGCGGGAAGAACTCGAACACCGCGAAATGGGCTACCGTAGCCAGGATGACGCACA
This sequence comes from Gemmatimonadota bacterium, assembly GCA_039584685.1. GTDB lineage: Bacteria > Gemmatimonadota > Gemmatimonadetes > Palauibacterales > Palauibacteraceae > Benthicola. Next base: position 36,798 of record JBDGXI010000003.1, read on the forward strand.
GGTAAGTGAGCCCGGAGTAGCTCTGCTTGAACCGGTCATTGGCCGGGAGAAAGGCCGCGGCGCTGGCGCGCCTGGCGGCTCTTGCTTTCCTGCCCTCGTCCCGGGCAGTGATCTTCTGTTCGTCGTGTGGGTTCATGAGACTACCTCCTGGCTCTCTGGACCCGCTGCTCCACCCGCGTCGCAAACGTCACCCTAACGGCACCCGACGACTGGAGCTGTTCGGTGATCGTGTTGATCTGGCTGTAGGGCACGTCCCGGTCTCCCCGGATCGCCACCACCAGCTCGCGGTTCTCGGCATAGATCGGACGCACCAGATCCCCGATGTTCTCGTACGGGACGATCTGATCGTTGATGAACACGGTCCCATCCGGCTCAACCCAGATGTGGAGGATGTTCTTCCGCTTCTCGTCGATCTTCTCCGTCGCCTCTGCCGTGGTCCACTCGATGTTCCGCTTCTTCTCCTTACGAAACACGGTCGAGACCATGAAGAAGATGAGAAGGAGAAAAGCGATATCGGCCATCGACGACGACGGGATGTCGCTGCTCGCACCCGACTTGCGCCTGAAGCCCTTCTTGGTGGCCATGCCTACTCCTCGAGAATCTGCAGCGAGATGCGCTCGGCTCCCGCCTTCTTTATCTCGTCCAGCACGTTGACCATGTGCCGGTACGCCGCGTTCGGATCCGTCTTCACCGCCGCGATCAGGTTGCTGTTCTGCGCCAGCTCCTGTCGGAGGATGATCTCGACCTGACGGTACTGAACGACCTGCTCCTGCTCGCTCTCTCCTCGCTTCACGACGACCGAGCCGTCAGGGCGCACGATGAAGAAGATCAGGTTCTTGGCCGATACGTCCTGCTCCTCGGCCTGCTCCGGGAGGACGATCGGCAGGCCCTTCTCCTCGTTGAACACCGTGGTGGTCAAAAAGAAGACGAGAAGCAGGAAGGCGATGTCCGCCATCGAGGCCGTCGGAATCTCGTCCGACACCCGCTGCTTGCGATTCAGAATCGGCATGTTCCATCTACCTCGCTTTGCGGCGTGATCGCCGTCGGGTCCGCTACGCTCCGCTTGCTTCCGCGCGCTTACGAGCTTCGGCGTTCCAGATCAGGTCCAGGACCGCCTGCGCACCCTTCTCCATGTCCATGATCAGGGTGTCGATACGGCTGACGAACCAGTTGTAGAAGATGTTCACCGGAATGGCGATTGCCAGACCGGACGCGGTCGTGATCAGGGCCACCTTGATGCCGGAAGCCACCAGGGCCGGCTCCACCTGACCGGCAGCCTCGATGGCCGCAAAGGCCGCGATCATCCCGATCACCGTGCCGAGGAAGCCCAGCATGGGCGCCACGTTGGCGATGGTCGCCAGGACGTTCATCCCGCGCTCCAGAAAATCGAGCTCGATGCTTCCAGTCGTGGAGATCGCCTTCTCGATGTCCTTACCCGTCTGCTGGTCTTTCACCCGGGTCAGGCCCGACACGAGAATGGCGGCCACCGGGCCCCGCGTATCCCGGGCGGTCTGCATCGCATCGTCCAGCCGGCCCGTGGTACCCAGCTCCTCGATGTGCTTCAGAAGCTTCTGGGAATCCACGTGTGCCACGAGCAGGGTCCACCCCTTGGCGAGGATGACCCCAAGCGCCACCAGGGAGCAAAGGACGAGGGGAATCATCATGAAACCCCCGTCGCGGAAGATCGTCAGCAGTTCGTAGCTGGTGTCTTGCACCCGACCGTCTCCGTTTATCCGTTGACGAAGCAGCCCATTCTACCCAGGAGGACGTAGTCTACCGGGGCGCGGAGACTTCGTCAACGCGATTCAAAACGCCCGCTTCGCTTCCTTCCGGGACTACACCGGTTCGGGCCGCCGGGTCCAGGGTAGGTATCGCGTCCGACTCCTTCAGCAGAACCTCTTCCTCGCCCCCCGCCTCCAAGCGAGCCTGCAGATCGTCGGGCCGAAGCCCGCGATGCAGAATTCCTCTATGGGCCAGCGAGATCTGACCGGTCTCCTCGGAGATCACCACGACCAGGGAATCGGTCTCCTCGGACAGGCCGAGGGCCGCTCGGTGCCTGGTGCCGAGAGCCCGATCGAGGGCCGGAGATTCCGACAGCCTGAGGATCACGGACCCCGCGTACGCTACCTGGTCTCGCCGAACGATCACCGCGCCGTCGTGCAGCGGAGAGTACGGAGTGAAGATCGTGGTGAGGAGCTCGGCGGTGACCTGCGCGTTGATCGGTGTCCCGTGATCCACGTGATTCGCCAGGTCCACCTGGCGCTCGATCGCTATGATTCCGCCGATCTTGGCCTTCGCCAACCGATCCGAGGCCCGCACGATTTCCTCCACCACCTCCTGTTGCTCGCGACGCGCGAACAGCTGGAACAGTCGGGAGCGGCCCAGGCGCGCCAATGCTGCCCGAATTTCCTGCTGGAAGATCACGATCAGCGCGAATGCGCCGTAGGTGAAGACCTGCGAGAGAATGTACGGAATGAGCCTGAGGCCAGCCGCCTGGGACAGTACGTATACCGAGACCAGGAATACGAAGCCGAGCAGTACCTGGAACGCCCTCGTTCCCGTGTACATGAGCAGGATGCGGTAAACCAACCACGCGACGATCAGGATCTCCGCAAGATCCTTCCACGCGAACTGGTCGAGCAGGAATCCCAGGTAGTCGAGTATCGCGCTCATGCGAGGCCGCTCAGGTCCCGGCGCAGCGTATGGCCCACGCGACATCCAGGGCCCGGCGGACCTGCAGCACGTCGTGGACTCGGAACAAACGGGCTCCCCTCTCCAGGGCGGAAAGGCACGCCGCGACCGTGCCCTCCAGCCTTTCCCCTGCGGGCACGCCCAGGAGCGTCCCGATGAAGGACTTCCGCGACGGTCCCACGAGAACCGGACGACCGAGATCGAGAAGCCGCCCGATCCCGGCGATCAGCTCGATATTGCCCTCGGTCGACTTCCCGAAGCCGATGCCGGGATCCACCACGAGCTGTGCGGGCGCGCAGCCGTGGTCATACGCGACACGCATGGACCGCCCCAGCTCGTCGCTCACTTCACCTACCAGGTCACCGTAATCCACATCGTCCTGCATCGTGCGCGGCGTCCCCCGCATGTGCATCAGTATCAGGCCGGTCCCGGCCCGCGCGGCGACGTCAGCCAGGGCGGGATCGTTGCGGAGGCCCGAGACGTCATTGAGCACTGCGGCACCGCCGTCCACCGCACGCTCGGCCACACCGGCCTTCGACGTGTCGATGGATGTCCCGATCCCGCGGAGAGAGAGTCCCTCGACGACGGGGCCGATCCGTTTCCACTCCTCAGCCGCATCGACCGGGGCAGCGCCCGGCCGAGTGGACTCGCCCCCGACGTCGATGAGATCCGCACCGGCCTCGACCATCTGCTCTGCCCGGGCGAGAGCCGCTCCGGAGTCGGCATATCTACCCCCATCCGAGAAGGAGTCGGGGGTGAGATTCAGCACTCCGAGCACGATGGGCCGATCCGTGCGAATCTCGTGGTCCCGAATCATCCACCGATCGGGATCCGCTGCCACCAGAGCACCCGGGCCCGCTACCACCGGAATCAGGCCATCGCCGGTGATGGCTCTCCCCCCGTGTCCTCGAGGGGAGATTCACTCGATCGTCGGGCTTCAGGTGCGGGAGGAAGGACCGGTGCGGGCGCCGGCGTCATGTCCTTCAACGGCGGCAGTTCACCTCCGTCCTCAAGGATGCGAACATCCTCGAGGTCCAGCGTCTCACGCTCGAGCAGCGCCTCCGCGATCGCGCCGAGCAGATCACTGTTCGCAGTGAGCACCTCCTCCGCCTTCGAGTACGCTTCATCCAGCATCCGCTTGATCTCGCTGTCCACCAGTTCCGCGGTCTTATCAGACACGTCGCGGCGCTGGCTTATCTCCCGGCCCAGGAAGATCTCGTGGTCCTGCTCACCCACCGCGATAGGACCGAGCACGTCCGACATGCCGAACTGAGTGACCATGCGCCGGGCGATCCCGGTCGCCCGCTCGATGTCGTTTCCGGCGCCTGTCGTGATCTTCGACGGTCCGAAGATCATCTCTTCCGCCACCCGGCCGCCGAACAGCATGACCAGCTGCCCCTGCAGCCACCCCTTGGTGTAGTTGTGGCGGTCCTCCTCGGGCAGCGAGGCCGTGATGCCCAAAGCCCGTCCGCGCGGCATGATGCTGACCTTGTGGAGCGGATCCAGCCCTGGCACGCGCCGAGCGATCACCGCGTGACCCGCTTCGTGGTACGCCGTCACCCGTCGCTCTTCATCAGAAATGACCATGCTGCGCCGCTCGGCACCCAGCATGACCTTGTCCTTGGCGGAATCGAAGTCATCCATATACACCCGGTCCTTATCGTGCCGGGCGGCCAGAAGAGCGGCCTCGTTCACGATGTTGGCCAGGTCGGCCCCGGACAGGCCCGGCGTGCCTTTGGCCAGGACCTTCAGGTTGACGTCGTCCGACAGCGGGATCTCTTTAGTGTGTACCCTCAGTATCCCCTCGCGTCCGTTCACATCGGGAAAGTCGACCACGATCTGGCGATCGAAACGCCCCGGGCGAAGGAGAGCCGGGTCCAGAACGTCTGGCCGGTTCGTCGCGGCCAGCAGGATGACACCCTCGTTGGATTCGAAGCCGTCCATCTCCACGAGGAGTTGATTCAGGGTCTGCTCCCTCTCGTCGTGCCCGCCGCCGAGCCCGGCGCCGCGGTGCCGACCGACCGCATCGATCTCATCGATGAAGATGATGCACGGCGCGTGCGACTTACCCTGCTCGAACAGGTCCCGGACGCGGCTCGCTCCGACGCCCACGAACATCTCGACGAAATCCGATCCGCTCATCGAGAAGAAGGGGCGCCCCGCTTCGCCGGCCACGGCCCTGGCGAGCAGTGTCTTCCCAGTTCCAGGCGGCCCCACCAGCAGGGCTCCCTTGGGAAGCCGTCCTCCCAGGCGCCTGAACTTCGCCGGGTCCTTCAGAAACTCGATGATCTCCTCGAGCTCTTCCTTGGCCTCATCCGCGCCTGCCACGTCGACGAAAGTCACCTGCGGCGTATCACCGGTGAGCAGCTTGGCCTTGGACTTCCCGAAGCTGAACGCCCGCGAGCCGCCGGCCTGCATCTGCCGGAAGAAGAAGAACCACAGGCCTATGATCAGGATCCACGGTAGAACCGAGATCAGGTAGTTGACCCAGTTCGCGCCCGTCTCCTCCGCCTTCACCTCGACGCCCGAGGCCTCGAGTCCATCGATCAGCTCCTGGCTCGCCTCCAAGGGCAGCAGCGTGTGGAACTGCTCGACCGGTTGGCCGTCGACCTGCATGGGGGTCCGCAGCTCGCCTTCGACCTTGCGAGCTTCGGAAAAGGTGACCGAGCGAACGTTGTCGCCCTCCAGCTGCTCACGGAATTCGGTGTACGTGAGCTCCCGCTCCAGCTGGCGGCTGGTCTCCATCACCTGAAATATGGCCAGCGGAATAAGGATCACCAGCGCCCAGAAGGAAGCCGTGCGCAGAAAGCGACCCGTCTTCAGATCCTTGTTTCCGTCGTCCGGACTCGTCTTAGCCACTTCAGTCCTTCCTCTGCGTTTCCATCAGCCGCTCAGATGCTAGCCACGAAGGGGAGATGTCGGAAATCCTCGGCATGGTCAAGCCCGTAGCCGACCAGGAACTCCTCCGGGGCATCGAATCCGACCCACCGGGGCTCCAGAACGAGATCTTCCGCGATGTTCTTGTGCAGCAGGGCGCACAACTCGACCGAAGCGGGGGTGCGGCTCTCCAACGCCTGCGCCAGCCGGTTGATCGTGTTGCCGCTGTCGACGATGTCTTCCACGAGGATGATGTGACGTCCCTCGATCGGCGCCGTCGGGTCGTAGAGGAGCTTGACGTCTCCGGAGGTGGTGGTTCCCGCCCCATAGCTCGATGCCACGATGAAGTCCACGTGCAGCGGCCGAGCGATGTGCCGAACCAGGTCGCTCAAGAAGATGAACGAGCCCTTCAGAAGACCGAGGATGAGCACGTCGGCATCGGGGGTGTAGTGGCCGGTTATCTCGGCTCCCATCTCGCGAACGCGGGACTCGATGGCCTCGGCACCGAATACCACCCGCTTCAATTCGCGGCCACCGGTGCGTGCCAGAAGCCCCTCTTCGGTGAGGTAAGGCGCGCCGGCTCTCGCGTGGTCATTCATGTCGCAACTCGAACTCCAGCAGGGAAGTCGGGAAGGCGGGGCCGCGGTTCGTCTCGGCCGTGGCCAGTCCTTCGACCCATAGAATGTTGCCCAAGCGGTCCGCCAGCACCGGCAACCCGGCCCGTTCACTGACGGGAATTCGTCGGTCGCCGAACAGCTTCTTGAGCTTCCGTGTTCCCCCGGCGAGCCGAATCCTGTCTCCCTCTCTCCAACCCCTGAACATCAAGGGATAATGACCCGGCGACACGGCCACGGCAATCCGCTCCGGGAGGGACGCTCCGGCCGATACGGGCCTCCAACTGACTTCCAACGCGCGTTCCCCGATCCGCATCGACCCGCTCCCGGCTCGCTCGTGCACGAGCAACTCGTCGGCAGGCGCCTGCGGCGCTTCCCGCGCGACGACAATGCGGTCGAACTCCCTCCAGACCTGCAGACCGCCTCCGACCATCACGCGTCCGCCGCTACGGCCCTCGCTGATAAACTCGACCCCGGCCCGGGTTCCTCCGGCGGTGAGCGAGACTCCCTGAGCGCGAGCCAACGCGCGCAGGGCGATGGCCAGCAGCTCGGGGCCTCCGCGGGCGATACGGTGTCGGTCCAGCTCGATTCGTCCCTGGCGCGCCTGCCGGGGCGCGGCTTCGAGCAGCAGGGCTGCGGCGGCCCGCTCGCCGAGCTCGTGCGCCCGGGCCGCCGCCTGGCCGAGCTGCACGAGATGACGCACCGTTTCCGGTTCGACGCTCTCCAGGGCGGGGATGGCTTCGGTCCGGAGACGGACCCGGGCCCAGCGTCGATCCGTGTTGGAAGGATCATCGATCCACCGCACCCCGCGGCCTTCCAGGTACTGGCTAAGCTCCCGGCGCCGAAACGGCAGAAGCGGGCGGACGATCGGCCCTCTCCGGGCGGGGACACCGGCGAGCCCCCTGAGATCAGCGCCCCGCATGATTCGAAACAACACGGTCTCGGCCTGGTCATCCGCGTGGTGCCCGACGGCCAGGCGGTCCGCTCCTGTGCCGCGCACAACCGTGTCCAACCACCGGTAGCGGACGCGGCGCAGGGTAGCCTGACTCACCTTCGGGGGGATTCGCGGTCTTCCGACGTGGCAGGGGACGCCCACATCGGCCGCGAGCTCGCGCGTTCGTGAGGCATCGCGCTCGGAACCGACGCGGACTCGGTGATCGAAGTGGGCCGCTTCGAGCCGCAGGTCCAGATCGGACGAGAGATCGGAGAGCAAGTGCAACAGCGCGGTCGAGTCGGGACCGCCCGACAGCCCCACGATGACCTTCGACCCCGGCGGAATCAATTCGGGCTCGGCTGCAAGATGGGAGTGCAGGACGCCCGGAAGTCCCTGGCGAACGACGGTGCGCCGCGGGGTCAGGTTGACGGTCCTTCCTCCCTCGACGAACCCCGGCCATCGCGCCATGTGCCCGCGTTCCGGTCGAATCGAAGCTCGTTCGGAACCGGGACCTCCAGGGCACGGATCGGCGGAATCGCGGCAGGTTCCTGCGCCGGGTCCACGCAAGGTAACTCGGCCGTGCCTCCCACCACGCGTCCCTTCTCTGCCGGTCCCAGTTTTCTGCTGCGCCCGAACACGTAGATGTCGAAAGCCCGTCGCATGTCCAAGCGACCTGGAATACCTACGTCGGGTGCCACGACGGCAGCCCGGCCGTCCATCTCGTCCTGGGTGGTCCCCGACTCGGTCATACCTCCATCACTTCCTGTTCCTTGTGCTCGAGCATGGAATCGAGTTTCGCGATGTGGCCGTCCGTCAGCTCCTGGAGCTTGTCGAGCTCGCGGCGCATCTCGTCCTCCCCGATCACACCTTCCTTCTTCTGACGCTCGACCTCGGCCTTCGCCTTGTGACGGGCGTGGCGCACCGCCACCCGACCTTCCTCCGTCATCCGGTGAAGCACCTTCACCATCTCCCGACGCCGTTCTTCCGTCAGCGCCGGGATGCTCACCCGGATCACGTTGCCATCCACCGACGGATTGAGGCCGAGGTCGGCTGCCTGGATGGCCTTGGCCACCGTGCCGACCAGACTCGTATCCCACGGCTGTACGACCAGCATCTGAGGCTCCGGAGCGGTGACCGTCGCCGTTTGCTTGAGAGGCATCTTGGAGCCGTACGCGTCCACCTGCACCGTATCCAGCAGACCCGGCGACGCCTTGCCGGTGCGCACGCCCGCGAACTCGCGCGAGATAGCCTCCAGGTTCCTGTCCATCTGCAGGGAGGCTTCCTTCAGTGTCGGGCTGACCATCTGATCTCCCCCTTCACGTTACGAGTGTACCGATTCTCTCGCCCTGCAGCGCCGCGAGAATCGCCCCCGGCTTGCGGATGTTCAGGACGATCACCGGCAAGTCGTTGTCCCGGCATAGCGATACGGCTGCGGCATCCATCACGGCAAGCTCATCGTTGATGATCTCCCGGTACGTGAGGTCGGGGAGGAACTTGGCGTCCGGCTCGTGAGCCGGATCCGCGGAATAGACACCGTCCACCTTGGTTGCCTTCAGGATCACGTCAGCTTCCATCTCGATGGCGCGGAGAACGGCAGCCGTATCGGTAGAAAAATACGGATTCCCCGTGCCGCCGGCGAAGATCACGACCCGGCCTTTCTCGATGTGGCGCAGCGCCCTTCTCCGAATGTAGGGCTCGGCCAGCTGCTCCATTCGGATCGCGGTCATGACGCGCGACTCGATTCCATGCCGCTCGAGAGCGTCCTGGAGCGCCAGGGCGTTGATCACCGTGGCGAGCATGCCCATGTAATCCGCCGACACCCGGTCCATGCCTCGCTGGCTGGCCACCGCTCCTCGCACGATGTTGCCGCCGCCCACCACCAGACCCAGGCGTACCCCGGCCTCGTAGACCTTCTCGATCTCCAGGACGAGACGATCCACCACCTGTGGCTCGATTCCGAACCCCTGGTCACCCGCGAGCGACTCGCCCGAGATCTTGACCAGGGCCCGGGGGTATTTCAGTTCCGGCAATGGTACCTCCCTAACCTCCGATCGCGAAGCGCACGAACCGCCGAACGCTCACATCGGAGCCTTGGCTGGCGACGAGATCCTCGATCGTCGTGTCAGGATCCTTGACGAAAGCCTGCTTGAGGAGCGTGTTCTCCTCGAAGTACTTCCTCATCCGACCTTCCACGATCTTCTCGGCGATGTGGTCCGGCTTGCCCTCGGCCTTCGCCTGCTCGACGAGGAAGGCTCTCTCGCGCTCGCGATCTTGTGCCGGAATGTCTTCCGGAGAGACCCCCATCGGGTTGGTCGCCGCCACGTGCATGGCGAGGTCCTTCGCCAGCTCGGACCCCTCGCCTGCCCCACCGCTGAGCTCCATCAGGACGCCGATCCGGCCGCCGAAGTGCAGGTACGAACCGACCTCCCCGCCCTCCGGAGCTGCATACCGTACGGCCTTTCGCACCTCGAGGTTTTCGCCGATGGTCGCCCGCAGGGTTGTGAGTTCTCCGGCCAGGGCCTCGAATCCCTCGGTCTCCAGAAGTGCCGCCCCCGTCAGGACCTCGCCGTCCGGCAAATCGGATTCTGCTACGCTCGCCGCGAGGCGGGACGCGAAATCCAGGAAGTCCTGGTTGCGGGCCACGAAATCGGTTTCACTGGATACGGCCACCATGCCGGTGGCGGACTCGCCACTCGCGATCGCCACCACACCCTCGGCCATCTCGCGCTCCGCCCGCTTCGCGGCCTTCGCTGCACCCCACTGCCGGAGAAGGTCGATCGCCTGCTCCTCGTCGCCCCCGGTCTCGAGCAGGGCCTTCTTGCAGTCCATCATTCCCGCCCCCGTCCGGTCACGCAAGGATTTGACCGCACTCGCCGTGATCGCTGACATTTCTCTATCCCTTCTCTTTCTCTGCTTCTGTTCCGTTTCAAGTCTCGCCGGCGCGCGTCCGGCCTTTCCAACGATGTCGTTCCCCCCAAAAAAATGGGCCACCGAAGTGGCCCACCGTTTCGCGTCGCTCAGGGTGAGCCGGGGTCTTTACCGTCCCCGTCTTCGCCCGGAACCGCCTCCGCGGTAACCGCCACTTCCTCGACCTCGGCGGGATCATCCGGCTGCGCCTCCACAGCTTCCGCCAGCGATATCTCGACGTCGAGGATCTCATCGCCGATGCTCTCGGACTCGCCGTCGGCGTCATCGCCCTCGGGCACGCCAGCCTCGGGATCGGACGCGTGCCGGCGGCGCTTGATGAGCTCCGGTCGAGGTCTGCGCTTCGGCCTCTTCTTGCGTTTTCCATCCACGGGCTCGGTTCCGCCGGCGTCCGACGAGTACGTCAGGGCCGTGCCCTCGTCCCTGTCGCCCGCGGCGTCCGGCGCCTCCCGCCTGGCCATCAGGATCTCGTCGGCCATCACCCCGGTGATCAGGGAAACGGACCGGATTGCATCGTCATTCCCAGCGATCGCGATGGTCAGCATGTCAGGATCGGCGTTCGTGTCGGCAATGGCCACGACCGGAATGCCAAGCCGATTCGCCTCGCGGACCGCTATCTCTTCCTTGTTAGCGTCGACCACGAAGACCAGCCCCGGCAACCGGGTCATGTCCTTGATCCCGGACAGATAGCGCTCGAGCTTCTCGCGCTCCCGATCGAGAAGCAGACGCTCCTTCTTCGTGTAGAACTCGAAGGCGCCCTCCTCGACCCCGCGCTCGAGGTCCTTGAGTCGCCGGATGTTCTTCTTGATCGTCTGGAAGTTCGTCAGCAACCCGCCGAGCCAGCGTTCGGTGACATAGAATGCCCCGGCGCGCTCTGCTTCAGCCCGCACCAGTCCCTTGAGCTGCGGCTTCGTGCACACGAACAGGACGTTGCCACCACCTCGCACGACACCATTCACCAGATCGCGCGCCCGATTCAACTCCCGGAGGGTCTTCTTCAGGTCGATCAGGTAAATCCCGCCCCGCTCCGCGAAGATGAACCTGCGCATCTTCGGGTTCCAGCGGTGCGTCTGGTGGCCGAAGTGGACGCCTGCCTGTAGCAGATCCTTCAGACCGACTTCTGACATGCTATCGATAACTCGCTGCTCGGGTTCAGCTTCGCCGCGGCCTGTTCTACCGCTTGGAGAATTGGAAGCGCTTGCGGGCCTTCGGTTGGCCGGGTTTCTTGCGCTCGACGACTCTCGGATCGCGCGTCAGCAGATCGTGCGAACGCAACGTGGGGCGCATGTCCTCATCCGCCACCAGAATGGCGCGCGCCACGGCCAGCTGGATCGCCTCCGCCTGGCCGGACGGGCCTCCGCCCGCCACCCTGGCGAACACGCCGTACTGACCTTCCGTGCCGGTCACTTCAAAGGGCTTGCCCGCCGCCGTGCGGTGCCGCGCGAGTGGGAAATAGTCTTCGATGCCTCGGCCGTTGATGCTCCAGGAGCCCTCCCCGGGCCGGAGCCATACGCGCGCGACCGCCGACTTGCGGCGGCCCACCGCCTGGTATGTCGTACTGTCCGCCAAGCTTCCTCCGTGTCGTGTGTCGCCCTGTCAGTCAGACGTCCAGGGGCTGCGGCTGCTGCGCCGCGTGCGGGTGCTCCGCCCCCGGGTATACCTTCAGCTTCTGAGCCATCTGGCGCCCGAGACTGTTCTTCGGGAGCATCCCCTTCACAGCCCTCTCGATCACGCGCTCGGGATGTCGCTTGATCATCGTCTCAAACGGGATCATGCGCTCGCCGCCCATGTAACCACTGTGGCGGAAGTACTCCTTCTGCTCGGCCTTCCGGCCCGTGAGGCGCACGTTCCGCGCGTTCACCACCACCACGTAGTCGCCCACGTCGAGGTGCGGACTGAACGTCGGCTTGTGCTTGCCTCTCAGTACGGTGGCCAGGCGCGTGGCCAGGCGCCCCAGGACCTGGTCCGTAGCGTCGACGACGAACCAGTCTCGCTGGATCTCACCTGCCTTGACCGAATACGTCTTCATTCCCGAATCGCCCCACTCGCTCGGGCGCCGGAAGCGCCTTCACATGTTCACATACATCTGGGAGAAAAAGCGAGCCGCCCCGCACATGGCGGCAGCGGCCGAAATCACCCCGCTAGCAGCCCTAAAAGCTAAAGGGCGCGTATGCAAGTGTCAAGACACGAGACGCTCGGGTTCAGCGGTCCCGAAATGACTCCAGAACCCGGCCCGTGGCGCCCAGCCTCAGGCGGACGAGCGCCCGGTCCTTAATCTGACGGATTCTCTCGCGACTGACCGAGAACTTCCTCCCGATTTGCTCCAGTGTGTGCGCCTCATGGCCGTCCAGGCCGAAGTACATCTTGAGGATGCGGGCCTCCCGCTCCGGAAGGTGCATGAGGCTCGCTTCCAGGACCTCGCGAAGAGCCTCCCGCTGGGTTCGCTCATCCGGTTCCTCTCCTTCGCGGTCGGGGATGAGTTCCAGCATCGACGTATCTTCCGTGTCCGGGACCGGCGCATCGAGCGAGATGTACCCGCCCTGCATGCCGAGGGCTCGCTGAACGGCCTCCGGAGAGAGCCCAACCTCGATCCCCACTTCCTCCGGAGTGGCCCGACGGCCGAGCTGCTGGCTCAGACGCCTCGAGGCTCGAACCACCTTGTTGGCCTCGTCCATCCGCCCCACGGGAACCCGGACAATCCTGGATTGCTCGGCGATCGCCTGCATCATGGCCTGACGAATCCACCAAACGGCGTACGAAATGAAGCGCACCCCCTTGGTTTCGTCGAATCGCCGGGCCGCGCGCATCAGGCCGAGATTCCCTTCGTTCACCAGATCAGCGAACGCTACCCCGTGGTTGCGATAGCGTTTGGCGACCGTGACCACGAATCGGAGGTTGGAAGCCACGAGCCGGTTCAGAGCCCCTTCGTCACCCTCCCGGATCGCCTCGGCCAGACGCACCTCTTCTTCCCGCTCGAGGATCGGGTGACCCGCGATCTCTCTGAGATACAGATCCAGAGAGCTGCCTCCCGTGCCGTCGACCTTTCGCGCCATTCTCTTCGCGTTCCAGGGGATCGAATGGGATTCAGCCCGCCACGCCCGTCGGGCCGTCCGCCGGCTTCACTTAATAGGATCGAACAAGCGGCTCCATCGGATTTCCGTGAGCCACGGAAACGGAGCGATCTTGTTTCTGTCGTACGAGAAATAGATGATCCACGGTCGCCCTTTGATGGACTCGTCCGGCACGAACCCCCAGTACCGGGAGTCCTCCGAGTTGTCGCGGTTATCACCCATCACGAAGAAGCTGTCCGACGGAACCGTGATCGGGCCCCAGTTGTCGCGCGTCGGCCGGTATTCGTTGAGCCGGCGCCCATTCTCCACCAGGTGCGTGCGTTGCCAGTCGAATTGAGGGCTTCGCGGGTCTTCGTACGGACGGGTGTGCCGCGCATACGGCTCGGCGACCTGGCTCCCGTTGCGGTACAGCACGCCCTCGACCATGAGAAGGGTGTCGCCGGGAAGACCGACGATTCGCTTCACGTAGTTGGTGTTCGCGGTCTGGCGCGCCGCCGGAGGCGGAGAAAACACGACGATGTCTCCGCGGGCAGGCGGATCGAATGCGGGGAGCCTGACTCCCGTGCCGGGCAGCTCCGCGCCGTAGACCATCTTGTTGACGAGGAGGAAGTCTCCCACCAGCAGCGTCTGCTCCATCGACCCGGTGGGAATCTGGAACGCCTCCACCACGAAGGTCCGCACAAGAATGAACAGAAGGAAGGCCACCGCGATGGACTTGGTCCATTCCCACAGCCAGCGACCGACCGAGCCCTCTGCGTCCTGTTTCGGCTTCGCCCTCTTGGTGCTCTTGCTCATTCTCGTGTACGCCTGTCTGAATGTGCCCGCTCTCGAAACTCCGTTCGCGGCCCGCCACAATCGCGGCAGGGCCCGCACCATACCGTCGGGTGGAAACCTACCCCCTGATTCGATCGCGCGTTCCCCGCGTCCACCGCCCTGCCAGGGACACTACAATACGTAGGCAAGGTGGGCCGCGCACTCAACTCCGCGTCAACTGGCGGCGTCGTCGGAGCCTAGTCTTCGATTCGATCGGCCATCTCGAGAACGAGCGACCCGGCGTCGACGTCGAACCGCTCCACCCGCCCCGGGATCGGAAGCAGAACCGTAACCCCCGTCGTCTCGACCCCCGGCATCTCGATGCTTTCCAGGATCCACGGAACCATCATCGAGGGCACTACGATGGATCCCGCCTGCAGTGTCACCACCTCGACCCGGGCGACCCCCGGCTCCACCACCCCGGGCCACAACTCTACGACGACGCTGGCCGAATCGGAGAGCAGCCTCTCGACCACCTCCGGAGAGGCCAGTCCCTGCAGACCTCTCGGGTCCACCCGCGCCGACAGCAGGAACGTGCTGTCCCTGACCTCCACGAGCGGCTCGCTGATCCCCTCCGGAAGCAGCGGCGCGGCCCGATACGTGAGCAGGCTCTGGATCTCCGCCTGGCTCAATCTGAGGTCCGTCGGGCGATCCGCCGAGGCCATTCCCCGGAGCTTGTCGGCTGCGCGCCGGGCGAGGTCCTCGCTGGGCTCCGACGAGGCGGTGATCTCGAGCTGCCTCCACCATCCCGCGATATCCTCGCGAAACCACCACCCGCCCCCGACGACGACCACGATCAGAGTGAGACAGCCGATCCGTGCTAGACAGTTCTTGATCATCTCCACCCCCGGGCGAGCGCTCCGAACGCTCAGCTGCGCGGCCCCATCCGGGCCGCGACCAGCCTGGTGTGCAGGGCGCCCGCGGCTCCCAGCTGACTCTTCATGAGATCAATGTGCGTGACCCGGTACGTGTCCGTTATCTTGAGCGATCTGGCCACTTCCTCCAACCGCCGGAACTCACCCGCTTCGGCCTCGCGTGGCGCCCGGCCAAGAGTGACGTGCGGCTGATACGGCCTTTCCTCGCGCGGGATCCCGAGTTCGGCCAGGCGCCGCTCCAGGTCGTCCTTGATGAATCGAAGCTCCGGAGTCGGCTCGACCCCGAGCCACACCACGCGCGGGCGTCGCGGAGAGGGGAAGGCGCCGATCGGCCCGAACCTCAGTTCGAACGGACGGAATCTGCCGGCCACTTCCTCCAGCGCCTCCGAGATCGGCTCGACCTCGATCGCCGGAACCTCGCCGATGAACTTGAACGTGAGGTGCACCTTGTCCGGCTCGGTCCACCGTGCGGGCACTCCCGCTTCCTGAAGCGGGCCGCACAGCCTGGCGATCTTCTGCCGTAATCGAGCCGGAAAATTCACGGCAACGAAGAGGCGCATGAAACCTCGCTTCCGTTTGCTTCGGTCGTTCCCGCCTGCAGAGACATTCCCTCCTCCGACAAGCTGGCCCACGGCCCGCGGGGGCGGCAAGACCGCCACGCGAACGTGACGGGATGCGCCTCCGTCCGAAGACCTGTACGATGGGGGAGATCCCGGAGTGTCTGACCCCGAGAAGCGCAGGTGTCGATGACCGATTACAGAGTCGCAGTGGGCAAGGAGGCGCTGGTGTTCGCGGCGGCCCATTTCATCACGTTCGGCCGCGGCGGATGCGAGCCGCTGCACGGACACAACTACCGCGTAGGGGTGACTCTGGCCGGAGACCTGGACCGCCACTCCATGGTGTACGACTTCGTGGCGCTCCGAAGGGACATGCAGGCGATTCTCGCGGAACTCGACCATCGGGTCATCCTGCCGCAATCCAACCCGGACCTGGAGGTGGAGTCGTCGGACGAGCAGGTGGAAGTGCGGCACGCCTCCCGGCGCTACGTGTTTCCCCGCTCGGACGCAGTCCTCCTCCCCGTCCCCAATACGACAGCCGAGAAGCTTGCCGAGTACCTGGGCGGTCGTCTGGAAACTCACCTTCGGCGAATCCGGACGGGCGAGCTTCAGCACCTCGAGGTGGAGGTGGAGGAGACGCCCGGCCAATCCGCCTTCTGGATCAGGGAACCGGGTCCCTGAAGATCGGCTCCGTGACCCCGTGAACGGTGACAGAAACTTGCCGCTCGTGAAGGAAGTGAGCGAAGCGCCTTCCCCGGAAGACCTGTTCACCGGCCTGGCGGGTGAGCCGTGGGTCCTGTGGCTCGATACGGCTCTCCCGGGCCGGGAGTGGGGCCGGTTCTCGTTCCTCGCCGTGGACCCGTTCCGGGTGTTGCGCGGGCGTGCCGGGCGCTCGGAGTGGATCGGGCCGAGCGGGGTTCGGTCGGCGCCCGGCGATCCCATCACGGAGCTCCAGAGCGCCCTGGCCCGCCACCGTCTCCCGCCGCGTGAGGACCTGCCTCCGTTCTGTGGCGGAGCGGGCGGCATGTTCGGATACGAGCTCTCCGGCGATCTGGAAGCGATCCCGGTGGCGGCCTGCCGGGACCTCCGCACTCCGGACCTCGAGCTGGGTCTTTACGACCTCGTGGTGGGGTGGGACAGGCAGGAGGACCGGTGCTGGATCGCCTCGACCGGCGCATCGGATGGGAGCGTCGCCGCCTACGAGAGCGCCGCCTGCCGCCTGGCGCGAGCCGAGACCTGGTTGCAGGGGGGTCCAGCGCCCGCCGACCATCGTGTGCCCGGCGGGTCGGGGCTTCGACTCGACGCTACGCCCCCACCTTCTACGTACCCGGTGCCCGGCTCGCCCGGGTTCCGCTCCACGTTCTCGCCGGCCGGGTATCGCGGCGCCGTGCGACGCGCCATCGAGTGGATCCGTGCCGGGGACGTCTATCAGGTCAATCTGTCACAGCGCTTCGAGACCCGGTCCGAGGAAAGTCCGGCGGACCTGTACCGCAGACTTCGCGTCGCCAGCCCCGCCCCGTTCGGCGCCTATTTCGCGGGAAACGGCTTCTCCGTCCTCAGCACGTCGCCCGAGCGCTTTCTGCGACTGACTTCCTCGGGGGAAGCACAGACGAGGCCGATCAAGGGGACGCGGCCGCGGAGTGATGATCCGCTCGAAGATCGACGGCTCGCCATCGAGCTCGAGGCGAGTGTCAAGGACCGCGCCGAGAACCTGATGATCGTCGATCTCCTCCGCAACGACCTGTCTCGCGTGTGCCGGCCGAGCTCGGTGCGCGCCGTCGATCTGTTCAGGGTCGAGTCCTACCGGACCGTGCATCATCTCGTATCCACGGTCGAAGGCCGGCTGCGGGAGGGACGGGTGGCAGCGCATCTGCTCAGGGCGACGTTCCCGTGCGGCTCGGTCACCGGCGCCCCCAAGATCCGGGCCATGCAGATCATCTCGGAGCTCGAGCCCGTGGCCCGTGGTCCCTACTGCGGCGCCCTGGGGTACATGGGTTTCGGCGGTGACATGGACACGAGCGTCTCGATTCGGATTGCGGTCGCCACGGAAGGCCGGATCGTCTTTCACGCCGGTGGCGGCATCGTGGCGGATTCGGACCCGGAGGCGGAGTACGAGGAAACCCTGGACAAGGCGCGGGCCATCGTCACGGCCGTCTCCGGGACTCGGGCATGATCGTCCTGCTCGACAATTACGACTCGTTCGGTCACAACCTGGCCCGGTACCTCGAGCAGCTCGGCGAGCGAGTCGAGGTAGTCCGCAACGACGCCACCGATGTGGAGGGCCTCCTGTCACTGACCCCGACGCACGTCGTCATTTCGCCCGGCCCGTGCACTCCCGCGGAGGCGGGGATCGCCGTGGACCTCGTTCGCGCCTGCTCTTCAGGGATTCCGGTGCTCGGCGTGTGTCTCGGGCACCAGTGCATCGGGGCTGCCTTCGGCGCCCGGATCGTGCGAGGCGATCCCGTGCACGGAAAGATCTCACGCATCCGGCACGAGGAGCAGGACCTGTTCGCCGGGCTGCCGTCGCCGCTCGCCGTCACGCGGTACCACTCGCTGGTCATCGATCCGGAGACGCTGTCGCCCCACTTGACTCCCACGGCCTGGACCGCGGGTGGCGTGCTGATGGCTCTCCGGCACCGGACACTGCCCATGTGGGGCGTCCAGTTTCACCCGGAGGCGGTCCTCACCGCGTGCGGCCACGCCCTGCTCCGCAACTTCCTCGCCCTGGGCAGGAGCGCGCCGCCTCCGGGGCTCGCTCCCGGGCTGCCTGCGCCCGAGTCACCCATCATGTCCTCCGTCGGCCCGCCGGAGGCCTGACCGCGCGAAGTCGGGAGACCGTCATCTGGCCTGGCCGGCGGCGGTCAGGGCGCGCGGTCCCGCACGCGGAACTGCAGGGCTTCAGCGACGTGCTCACAACGGATACGGTCCTCACAGGCCAGGTCGGCGATCGTACGCGAGACCCGAAGCACCCGGTGACACGCTCGCGCGCTGAGGCGGAATGCTGACGATCCCCTGTGCAGAATGGTGTCCGCCTCGGGACCCAGTTGACAGTGGTCGCGGATCGCCCGGGGCGGCAGTCGGGCGTTCAGCAGAGCCGGCCGGCCGGATCGTCGGTTCGCTCTCCTGCGGGCAGCGCGCACGCGCTGCTGCATGGCCGGACTCTCGAGAGCGCCCGGACCCGCCCGAAGCACGCTCCACTCGACAGTCGGAACGTCCACGTGCATGTCGATTCGGTCCAGGAGAGGAGCGCTGAGTCGCGCAGCATGACGCCGCACGGAAGCAGGATCGCAATCGCAGGATCGATCGACTTCGGTCAGCCGGCCGCAGCGGCAGGGATTCATGGCGCCCACCAGCAGGAAGCACGCCGGGTAGCAGACCTGGGCTCCGGCCCTGGTGATCCGCACCTTGCCTTCTTCCAGCGGCTGTCGCAGCGCCTCCAGCGCGGAGGCCCGGAACTCGGTGAGCTCGTCGAGGAACAGGACGCCGTGATGCGCGAGCGAGATCTCTCCTGGCTGGACGGGAGCTCCACCCCCGACCAGGCCGACACGGGTAATCGAATGGTGCGGCGCCCGGAACGGTCGGTTCTCGAGCAATCCGGCTCCAGCCGGCAGTCGGCCCGCTACGCTGTGCACCGCGGTGACCTCGAGCGCCTCCTGCCGTGTGAGGGGAGGCAGAATGGTAGAGAGGGCCCGCGCCAGCATCGTCTTGCCGACCCCGGGGGCACCGCGGAGCAAGACGTTGTGGCCACCCGCCGCGGCGATCTCCAGGGCGCGCTTGGCCGCCCGCTGACCGGCTACCTCAGCGAAGTCGTGCGAGTTGCCGCCCGGCGATGCGGACGGCCCCGGTCCGGTACCCACCGCCACGAGATCCTCTTCGCCGCGCAAGAACTCCAGGACCTGCTTCAGGCTGCCGGCGCCCAGCACTCGCAGATCGTGCGCCGCGCGGGTCTCTCCCAGGTTGGCCTCGGGCACGATCAGTCCGTCGAGTTCGTCCATCCGCCCGAATCGCAGTGCAATGGGCAGAGCGCCGCGAACAGGACGGATGGTCCCGTCGAGCCCGAGCTCTCCCACGAAGCCCCACCGGCTCACTCTCTCTCCGGGAACGTGGCCAGCGCCCGCGAGAATGGCTATGGCGACCGGCAGGTCGAACGCCGCCCCCTCCTTTCGCAGATCCGCCGGGGCCAGATTGACGGTGATCCGCAGTCCAGGCACGCGCAGACCGAGCTGAGCGGCCGCCGAGCGGAATCTCTCCCGGCACTCGCGTGCGGCGGACGGCGCGAGGCCCACGATCCCGATCATGGGGGTGCCCCGCCGAATTGCCACTTCGACCCGAACCGGAATCGCCTCCAGGCCGAGCAACGCCGCGCTGAATGCCGTCTGAACCGTGCCCTGGACCATGCCGCAGAGAATGCCACACAGTCTCAACGATTCCTCACCATCGGCGGACCATCGCGCCGGCCGGAGAGTCAGACGAACGTCGCGATCTCTTCCAGCGGCTTTCGAACCAGGGACGGGACCAGCGCCTCCTCCGCAGGGTGTCCGACGACGAGGATGAGGAACGGGCGCTCGCGGTCCGAACGGCCCAGCAGGTCGCCGAGGAACCGCATGGGGCTCGGAGTATGCGTGAGGGTCGCCAGGCCCGCGGCGTGGGCGGCCGAGATCAGCACTCCCGTGGCGATTCCGACGGACTCCTGCACGTAGTAGTTCTTGACGCGCTGTCCCGTGTCATCCTCACCGTAGCTCTCGGCGAACACCACGATCAGCCAGGGTGCGACCTCGAGGAAGGGCTTGCTCGCGTCGGTCCCGAGCGGGGCGAGGGCCTCGAGCCAGTCGTCGGGGGCTCGCTGCCCGTAAAACTCTCTCTCCTCCTTCTCGGCCGCCTCCCTGATCCGCCTCTTCGTGCCCGGGTCGGACACGGCGACGAAGTGCCATGGCTGCCGGTGCGCACCGCTGGGAGCCGTTCCCGCCGCCCGAATGCAGTCTTCGATTATCGACCTTGGCACGCCCTGGTCCGAGAAATGACGCACGGTACGCCTGCGGGACGCTTGGCCGAGAAAGGCGCGGGCGCGGCTTGCCATTTCTTCATCGCCGATCGGGTCCCATTCCAGCGCCTCGAACCGGGCTTCGCTCATTTCGTCCTCCGTGGATCCGACCGGCGGCACCTCGCCACGCGGCATCGTGGCACAACGTCTCATCGGGGTGGCGGTCCGGCAATCCGGTTTTGTCGGCGGGAACCGCGGGCCTATACTCGGTCGCGAAGACGACACGCCCGGCACAGGAGGTGACATGGAAGCGCCGCCGAAGGGACTCCCGGCCTCCTCGGGCCGCCCCGTGCGACTCCTGGGCTACGCCGCAGCCGTGGGCGCGGGGGCACTGTGGGGAACCACGGGACCGCTGAGCACGGCACTGTACGCGGAAGGCGCCGCCCTGACCGGGGTCGGCTTCTGGCGCATCGCGGTCGCCACGGCGGGCCTCCTGGCCATCGGCCTCGTGCGCCGGGATCTACTGCGCGTGGACCGCGCCGGCCTGCTGGCGATCGGACTCGGCGGGGGCGCCCTGGTGGCCCTGTTCGAGGTCGCGTACCAGTACGCCATCGCCGGTGCCGGCGTGGCCGGCGCGGCGACCCTCCTGTATACGGCTCCCCTGCTCGTAGCCCTCCTGGGGCGTATGCTGCTCAAAGAGAGACTGACCGCAGCTCGGATCGTCCTCGCCCTGGTAGTCCTCTTCGGCGTGTACTTGACCGTCCGGGGCGGAGAGGGCGTGGAAACTCTGTTCGAGTCGCGCGAGGCCGGATTGGCTGCCGGAGTGACGGGTGGTCTCCTGGCGGCCCTCGCATACGCCGGCACGACTCTGCTCGCTCGCTGGGCCGTCCCGCGGTACGGCTCGGCACGAGTGCTCTTCCTGGAACTCGCCGGCGGGACGTTCATCCTGGGTATGTTCCTGCCGGCGATCGGCAGGCCGCCGGCGCTCCCCGATACGCAGAGTGCCTGGATCTATGTGGGACTGCTGTCGCTGGGCGCGGTCGTGGGAGCCAACCTCCTGTTCTTCGGAGCCCTGAAGCGCATCGAGGCCGCCCCGGCGGCAGTGGCGGCCAGCATCGAGCCGGTGATCGCCACGGTCATGGCCCTGATCCTGTTTGGCCAGGCACTCAGTGCAAGCGGTTGGAGCGGGCTGGTGCTGGTGGTGGCGGGAGTCGCGGCTGGCTACATGATCGAGGCCCGTCAGTCGAAGATGCACGGCACGGGCTAGCTCTGGCAGGTGCAGCGAACGCGGCTGGAACCGGCGGTACCGTTTCCTCGCCGGCACCAGCGCGTAGATTGGTTCGTATGCCACTGAGCACAGAAGCTCCGTTCGTCGCGCGCCTGGATCGCCTCACCTGGCCCGAAGCAGCGGCCTGGTTCCGACGCGATCCGCGGCTCCTCCTGCCGGTCGGGACGTGCCTGCAGCACGGTCCCCATCTTCCCCTGGGTTCCGACACGATCGTGGTCGAGCGCCTCGCGGAGGCCGTATCGGAGCGAACCGGTATCCTGGTTGCCCCGACCCTCGCGTACGGCGTCAGCTCCGACCTGGAGCAGGACTACGCCGGAACTGCGGCCCTGGAGCGAAAGACGCTCCACCGGGTATTGAACGAACTGGTGGATTCGTGGGAGCGGCAGGGCCTGGAGGAGATCATCCTCATCACGGCTCATGGATATGGCCCTCACATCCAGGCCATGGCAGCAGTCGTGGCGGATTTCGTGCGCGTGCGGGCGGTGGATATCCACGCGATCGATCTTGCGGCGTTTCTCCAGGGGGGGGCCGGCCCCGAGCACGCTGGCGAAATGGACACGGCGATTCTGCTCCACCTGGCCCCGGAGCTGGTCCGGAGTGACCTGGTGGCGGACGGCGAACCGCGCGAGAGGGTGCGATCGGCGATCCGGGACGAGCCGGTGCCGCCGCCCGGGTCGCCTGGCGTGGTGGGGCGACCGAGTCTGGCGACACGGGAGAACGGCAGGCGCATATGCGAGTATCTCGTTGACTACATCTCGAGGCGGCTGGATGCGTAGGATCACAGGTGTGCAAATGGCGGGCGCAGTCCTGTGGGCCGTGTGCGCGCTCGGCGCACCAGGATCGGCAGCTGCTCAGCAGGACCGGATCGAGGGACAGCTCGGCGGAGGTACGTTCGAGCATTCGGTGAACGGCGGGTTCGCGGGGACCGAGACCTTCGCCGTCCGCCGCCGTGGCGAGGACGTGGTGGCCGTGGGCCGCGTCACGCGAGAGGGCGGACCGGAGGCGCTGATGGCCTTCGAGGTGGGCGTGAGGCTCGACGGGTCCGGAAGGCCTGTGAGATACGAACTGCGGACTCGGGAAGGCCCCGCACTTCACGTCGTGGTCAATCGCACCGGAAGCCGGCTGCGGGTCACGACTGCGGCCGAGGATGGCGAGCGATTCACGGAGTTTCTGGCCACCGACAGGCTCCTGATTCTCGAGCAGGAAATCGCGCACGACTACTACAGTTTGGCCCGCTTGCTCCGGACCGCTCCCGACGCGCGATCTCTGGACCTGGAGGTGCTGATTCCGTCGCAGAGCCGCACGGTCCCGCTGCGCGTGCGGGGACTATCTCGCGACACGCTGGCGCTCGGGGGCGCGAGCGTGTCCACTACGAGGTACGAGCTGAGCGTAGGGACCGACGACACACTGCTGTGGCTCGCGTCCGCCGACGGAAGGATCATGCGGGTGGCCATCCCGGATCGTCGGTGGGAGGCGAGTCGGGTCGCCCGGCCCTGAGCCCCGGACGGGACAACAATCAGGCCGTTTCACGTGTTCCAAGTGCGGGCCGGAGGATGAAACCGCCGGCCTGTTTTGAACGTATGTAGGGCGAGTTCGGGGAGAGTCCGCTAATCAGTTGTCAAGGATAGAGATATGTCTCGCAAGCGCAAGATCGCGATCGGGGCCGTCGTTCTGGTCGTGCTGGCGGTGGTGGTTGGTTCCCTCGGCGGCGGTGGCGGTGACGAAGTCGGGGTGCGGGTGGAGGATGTGGCACGGCACGATCTCGTGGCGCGGGTCACGGCCACCGGACACGTCGAGCCCAAGACCTCCATCGACATCAGTGCGGATGTATCCGGGCGCATCGTCCAGCTCACGGTCGAGGAGGGCGACGACGTCGAGGAGGGGCAGCTCCTCCTGGTGATCGATCCGGCCCGGTTCGAGGCCGCGGTGGATCGTGCCGAGGCGGCGCTTTCCGACGCGCAGGCGCGCGAAGCGCAGGCCCGCGGCAACTACCAGCAGGCGCAGCGCGACTGGGACAGGATCCGCCAGCTGAAGGAAGCGGCGGAAGGAATGATCACCGATACGGAGTTCGAGCAGGCGAGGACGCAGGCCGAGGTCCAGAAGGCCCTTTCCGAGTCGGCGCGGCATGGCGTCAACATGGCGCGAGCCAGCGTACGCGAAGCCCGTGACAATCTGGCCAAGACGGTCATCGAGGCGCCGATGAGCGGCCGCGTGACGCGGCTCAACGTCGAGCGTGGGGAGACGGCCGTGGTGGGCACGATGAACAACCCGGGAAGCCTGTTGCTGACGATCGCCGATCTGTCGGTGATGGAGGCCGTCATCGAGGTGGACGAAACGGACGTTCCCGAAATAGCGATCGGTGATTCGACAGTGGTGACGATCGACGCCTTCCGTGGACAGGAGTTCACCGGACGGGTCACCAAGATCGGCAACAGCTCGATTCGGCCGCGCAACCAGCTGCAGAGCAGCTCGGAACAGGCCATCGACTTCGAGGTGCGGATCACCCTCGAGAACCCGGCGGTGGATCTCCGGACGGATCTTTCGGCCACGGCCGATGTGGTCACGGCCGTCCGGCCCGACGTACTGGCCATTCCGATTATCGCGCTCACACTCATGGAGTCGTCGGAGTTCGAGCGGATTCCCATGGAGGGTGAGGAGGTCCAACCGGAAGAAGACGACGCCTCGACCGAGGAGGAGGCGCCTTCTTCCGATGAGGCGTCCGAGCCCATCGAAGGGGTGTACGTCCTGGATGGCGATCGGGTGCGATTCAGGCCCGTCGAGATCGGGATCGCGGGAGACAACTACTTCGAGGTCCTGTCGGGACTCGAAGAGGGCGAGACGGTGGTCTCGGGAACCTACCAGGCCATCCGAGAGCTGGAAGACGGCGCGCTGGTAAGCGTGGAGGCCAGAGGAGATTCAGAAGGCCCGCCGGGGGCCGAAGACAGCGAGGGATAGATGAGCGTGGCAAACGATGTCGTGATTCAGACTCACGACCTCAAGAAGCACTACGTGATGGGGACGGAGACCGTTCGTGCCCTCAGGGGAGTGGACGTGAGCATTCGGAGGAACGAGTACATCGCGATCATGGGGCCGTCCGGCTCCGGGAAGTCCACACTCATGAACTTGATCGGGTGTCTCGACACGCCTACGTCAGGGGAGTACGTGCTGAACGGTCAGCCCGTGCAGGACCTGGATGACGACGAGTTGGCGCGGATACGAAACCGCGAGATCGGGTTCGTCTTCCAGACTTTCAATCTCCTGCCGCGGGCGAGCGCGCTGCACAATGTGGAGCTGCCCCTGATCTACGCCGGGGTGGGTTCCCGGGAGCGTATCGAGCGGGCTAAGACGGCCCTGGGGCAGGTGGACCTGGCCGACCGCATGGATCACAAACCCAACGAGCTTTCCGGAGGCCAGCGGCAGAGGGTGGCCATCGCTCGGGCGCTCGTGAATCAGCCGTCCATCATCCTGGCCGACGAACCCACAGGGAATCTCGATTCGGTCACGTCGGAGGAGATCATGACCGTGTTCGACGGGCTCCACGACTCCGGGCAGACGATCATCATGGTGACGCACGAGCCGCACATCACAGCACACGCCGAGCGGGTGATTACGCTCAGGGACGGGATGATCGAATCACACGACGCGCCACGCGTCCCGCCCGCGCAGCCCCTCTGACGATCGAATCGGGAGAACCGGGTGAGGATCCTCGAAGGCATCAGAATCGCGCTGCAGCAGATCTGGGCGCATAAGCTCAAGTCCGTGTTCACACTGATCGGGGTGATCATCGGAATCACGTTCCTCATCGCCGTGATTACGGTGGTCGAGGGTATGAACCGCTACGTCCAGGACGACTTCGCCGGCGCGATCTTCGGAGTGAACACGTTCTCGGTCGTGCGGCGCAACCAGGTCCAGACGGGTTCCGAGAGCCAGGAGCGGCGACGGCGGCAGGCGAGGAACCCGTACCTCACCATGCACGACGTGGAAGTGGTCCGGCAGGCCGTGCCGGACGCCTGGCGTTTCGCCTACAACGTCGATCGCGGCTTCCGGCAGGTCTCCTACAACGAGCGCAGCCGGAAGAACATTAGGGTGATCGGCGCGTCGGACGGCTACGAGACCATGCAGGGCTGGGACATCGCGGAGGGGCGGGGGATGTCCCCCCTGGACGAGCGGAAATCGCTCAAAGTGGCCGTCATTGGGGCCGACATAGCGGAGAAGCTGTTTCCACAGGTGAGCCCGATCGGCAAGCGCATTCGCCTCGGATCGACACGACTCGAGGTCATAGGCGTGTGGGAGAGGCAGGGAGGCCTTCTCGGAGTGATCCGGGATGCATCGGTGCTCGTGCCCATCTCCACGTTCCGCGAGACCATGGCCTGGCAGCGCAACCGCATCGGCGAGATCACGGTGAAGGCGCGCACCACGGAGGAGATGCAGGCCGCGATGCTGGAGGTGGAAGCCGCCTTGAGGCGCGATCGTCTGCTTCGCCCCGGGGAGGAAAACAACTTCTGGCTCCAGACGTCCAGTGATCTCCTGAGCACGTGGGAGACCATCAACAGGATTCTGTTCGCTGCGATCCCGGGACTGGTGTCCGTCTCCCTGGTCGTGGGCGGCATCGTGATCATGAATATCATGTTGCTGTCGGTGGCCGGACGAATCCGGGAAATCGGGGTGCGAAAGGCCCTGGGTGCGAGGCGGAGGGATATTCTGTTCCAGTTCCTAGCCGAGTCGTCGACTCTGTCGGTTGCCGGTGCCGCCATCGGCATCGGCCTCGGAATCGGACTGGGTAAGACGGTAGACGCGCTCACGCCGCTGCCTGCGTCGGTGCCCTTGTGGTCGATCGTGGTGTCGCTGATCCTCGGACTCGTCGTGGGCGTCGGCTCTGGAATCTACCCGGCATACAGGGCGGCGAAGCAGGACCCGATCGTGGCGCTGCGCTATGAGTAGACGACTGCGGGGCGGTATGGGCGTGTGGGCGACGCTCAAGGAGGGGCTGCTGGTGGCCTTCGACTCCCTGCGCGCCAACAAGGTGCGGAGCGGACTCACGATTCTCGGAGTGACGATAGGCGTGATGGTCGTGCTGGTGATGGCCGCCATGGTGCAGGGCATCAACGCGAGTTTCAAGGACATCATCGCATCGGCCGGCCCCACGACGTTCTACGTCTTCCACGCCCCGGTCGGGGGCGGCGGCGGCATATCCACCGGCCTGGAAGAGGAGGAGAACGAGTTCATGCGGAATCCGCCCCTGGACCCGAGCTGGGTGCAGGAGCTGGCCCGTCTGGATGTGATCCGGATGGTGGCCCCGGGCGCCGACCTGGGCGAGTGGGGCTTTCACGCCCAGACCGGTGACACCGACGTCCGCATCTCCCTGTACGCGGTGAACGCCGAATACATGGACATGGACGGCGGTGACCTGGTGGACGGGCGGTTCTTCACGGCCGCGGAGGATAGCCGGCGCAGGCCGGTGGCCGTGATCGACTCCGCGACGGCGGCCGACCTGTTCGGCGGCCTGGACCCCCTGGGCAAGCGCTTCAACATCGGTATGCCCGGCCGCCGCCAGGCTCCGTTCGAGGTAGTCGGCGTGTACCGACCGCCCGACAATCTCTTCATGGGCTTTCAGTCCCACTACGTGTTCGCCCCGTTTGGTGCGCTCAAGAAGTCGGTGGGCATCTGGGACCGCATGGTGTACTTCGTGGTCAAGCCACATGACGGGATCGAGCTCGAAGCGGCGCTGGAGGCCGTCAGAACGCGTATGCGGCAGCTCCGCGGCCTCGAGCCCGGTCAGGACGACAACTTCAATCTGATCACTCAGGACCAGGTGATGGACTGGTGGAACGATTTCACCGGGGTGTTCTTTGCCGTCATGGTGGCGCTGTCCGGTGTCGGACTCCTGGTAGGAGGCGTCGGCGTGATCGGAATCATGATGATCTCCGTGACCGAGCGCACGAGGGAGATCGGCCTGCGGAAATCGCTCGGCGCGCGGCGGAGGGACCTGCTGTGGCAGTTCCTGGTGGAGGCGGCCACCCTCACGTTGCTCGGAGGGGCAATCGGAATGGCGCTCGGGGGACTCGTCGTATGGGCGGTGGCATCGCTCACTCCGGTGCCGGCGGAGGTTCCGCTGTGGTCGATCGGCGTCGCCCTTCTCGCGTCGATCCTCACTGGGGTCGGCTTCGGTCTCTACCCGGCGGCGCGCGGCGCCGGGCTGGACCCGGTCGAGGCCCTGCGCTATGAGTGACTCTTCCTTAGCTTCCCGCCTGCCCGCCAACACCTGACGGAAGGACGGCATGACGGATCACGCGGTCGACGTTCTGGCCATCGGCCCTCATCCTGACGATGCGGAGCTGCTGTGCGGCGGCACCCTCGCCCATTGCGCGGACCAGGGATACCGGACGGGGATCCTCGACCTGACACGGGGCGAGATGGGCACCCGCGGGACCCCTGAACTGCGTGCCGCCGAGGCGGCCGCGGCGGGCGAGATACTCGGCCTGGCCGTTCGGCTCAACGCGGGACTTCCGGACGCCGGGATCACGAATGACAGGGAGTCTCGCGAACACATCGTCGAGCTCCTCCGCAACCTCACACCCCGGGTCGTGATTCTACCGTTCGTTCGCGGGCGGCATCCCGATCACCGGCTGGCGGCCGAGCTGTGCCGGGACGCTTGCTTTCTTTCCGGCCTCGCCAGGTACGGCTCCGGATCGGTCCATCGGCCCCACAAGGTCCTCTATTCCCTGGCGTTCAGGGAAGATCCGGTGAAGCCGACCTTCGTGGTGGACGTCACCGACCAGTTTGCGCGAAAGATGGCAGCGATCCGCTGCTATTCCTCCCAGTTTGAAGGCGTGATTCAGGCCGGCGAAGCGTTTCCCACGGGGCAGTCGATGTACGACCTGGTGGAGACGCAGAGCAGGCACTACGGAAGCCTGATCCGCAAAGGTTACGGCGAACCGTTCTTCACGGAGGAGACCCTGGAGATCGACGACGTGGCTGGACTGCCCGTCCATTCCCTGTGAAATCGGCCGCACCATGATCTACCTCGACCACGCGGCCACGTGTCCCATGCGCCCTCCCGTGTGGGAGGTCATGCAGCGGCTCGTCGGTGAGGCAGACTTCAACCCGGCATCGGTACATTCTCCCGGCGGCCGCGCCGCCGCCGTCCTCGAGCAGGCGCGGAAGGAGATCGCCACCGCGCTTCACACGTCCCGGTCGGACCTCGTGTTCACCGGCGGCGGCACCCAGTCCGACAACCTCGCGGTGCTTGGATTCGCACGGGCGCACGGGGGGCAAGCTCGCATCCTGGTCTCCGCGATCGAGCACAAGGCCGTGCTGGAAGCGGCCCGGCGTGCCGCCAGCGAGGGCAGTTCGGTGGAAGTGCTTCCGGTCGACTCGACCGGCGCGCTCGACCCGCAACTTCTGGAAGGCCGACTGTCGGCGGGGACGGGGCGCCCGACGCTCGTATCGGTCATGTGGGCCAACAGCGAGGTGGGTTGTGTTCAGCCGGTCCGCGACCTGTGCGACATCGCCCATCGACGCGGGGCAATATTCCACACGGACGCGGTTCAGGCAGTCGGAAAACTGGCGGTGTTCCTCGACGAGGTCCCCGCCGATCTCCTGACGGCTACGGCCCACAAGCTGGGCGGGCCCGTGGGGATCGGTCTTCTCGTTCGCCGCGGGGACGTGCGCCTCGAACCACTTGCGTACGGCGGATCGCAGGAAAAGTCGTTGTGGCCGGGCACTCAGAACCCGATCGGAGCCGCGGGCTTCGCCGAGGCCATTCGGTTGGCCGCTTCCGAGCTGCCGCACTCTGCCGATCGGTGGACAGGACTTCGTGACGGCCTGGAGGCGCGACTGCGAGGCGCGATCCCCGACCTGGTGGTCCACGGCGCAGGAGCCGCACAGCGCCTTCCACACCTCCTCAGCGTCGGCGTGCCCGGCTGTGACCAGGCCGCTCTGCTTACGACCCTCGACCTGGAAGGTGTGGCCGTGTCCGCCGGCTCGGCTTGCGCGAGCGGGACCTCCACCGGCTCGCACGTCCTCGAGGCCATCGGAGTGCATCCGAAGGGAACATACGCGGTGCTGAGGTTCAGCTTCGGCCCGTCCACATCGGCGGACGATGTGGAGACGGCGGCCAGCGCGGTGACGAAGTCTGTCGCCCGGCTTCGCGGATCGGACGCGTGACCGGATCCTCGGTTCTCGTTGCCATGTCGGGTGGGGTGGACTCGAGCGTCGCCGCCGCATTCCTTGTGCGCGAGGGATACCGGGTCGTCGGCGCCACCATGAAGACCTTCTGCTACTCGGACGCCAAGGGCCCGGCCCAGAAGTGCTGCGGCCTCGAAGGGATCGCCGACGCCCGGGCGGTGGCGGCGGCTTTGCACGTGCCGCACCGGGTGTTCGACCTGGAGAAGGAGTTCACTGACGACGTCATCCGCGACTTCGTCCACGAGTATGCCGCCGGAAGGACGCCGATTCCGTGCGTGCGCTGCAACAGCTTCACCAAGTTTCGGGACCTGGTGCGACGAGCGGACGAGCTCGGGTGCGGGTTCGTGGCCACCGGACACTACGCGCGGGTATCGCGCCGGCGCGGCACGTCGCTGCTGTGCCGCGCCGAGGACGACCGGAAGGATCAAACGTACTTTCTGTGGGGCATCCCCCGGACGGTACTCGATCGGCTGCTGCTTCCGGTGGGCGACCTGCCCAAGAGCTCCGTCCGGGAAGCGGCGCGATCGCTGGGGCTTCTCACGGCGGACAAGCCCGAGTCGTTCGAGATCTGCTTCGTTCCGGACGATGACTACGCCGGCGTTCTGCGAGATCACCTGGGGGAGGCTCATCCCGCGCTATCTCCCGGACCGATCGTTCGGGAGGACGGGATCCCGGTGGGCGAGCACACGGGGTACGCCCGGTTCACGATCGGCCAACGCAAGGGACTCCCGGGAGGGTTCGATGAGCCCATGTTCGTCATACAGATCCGGCCCGAGTCCCGCACGGTCGTCATCGGGCCACGCGGAACGCTCACTTCGGTCGGCCTCACGGCTGCAGGGGCCAACTGGTTGGCGGACCCGCCTCAACCCGGGGAGAGCGTAGGAGCGAGGATTCGCCACGGCGCACCGATCGTCGACGCGACCGTGCTGCGGATCCATGCGGGAGGTTTCACCCTGAAGCTCGGAGTGGCCCAGGACGCGGTGACGCCGGGACAGAGCGCGGTGCTGTACCGGGAGGAGGTCGTGCTCGGAGGCGGCGTCATCATGGAGTCGGACAAGAGCTGACTGCGGACCGACCGACGCTCAGTGGCGAAGGCCTTCCGCCTGCGCGAGCCGCTCTGCAGCCTCGCGTCCTTCGTCCGACAGCTCGTCCGGCAAGCCGACTACGACCCGCACGAGTTGATCGCCCGTGCGCTCGCCCTTCTCCACGCCCTGGCCCTTGATCCGGAAGGTCGTGCCGGACTGCGTGCCCGGTGGGATCTTCAGGACGATCTTCTTGTTGTCCACGGTCCGCACGCGGATCCGCGAGCCCAGCAGAGCCTGGGCCACGTTGATCGGAACCTCGCACACCAGGTCAAGACCGTCGCGCGAGAAGAACCGGTCCTCGTGCACCTTGAACTTCACGATCAGGTCGCCCGGGCGGCCACCTCCGGGCCCGCGTTCGCCCTGCCCGGGGATGCGGAGCCGCGATCCGTCGTCGACCCCCGCGGGGACGGTGACTGCTATGCGACGCCGGGACGAAACGTCTCCCCGGCCACCGCAAGCGTTGCAGGTCTCCCGTGGAATCTGGCCCCGCCCCATGCACGCGGGGCACGGCCGCGGAACCGAGAACGTGCCCTGTCCGAAGGTGACCGTACCTCTGCCGTCGCATTCTCCGCACGCATCCGAGCCGGCCCCTGGAGCCGCACCCGTCCCGTCGCAGGTGGCGCACTCCTCGGAAATGGGCACGTTGATCGTGACCTTGCCTCCGCGAACGGCCGTGCGGAACGGGACCTCGATCAGGTACTCGACGTCGTGCCCGCGAACCGGCCCTTTCCTCCGATCCGCGGTAGTCCGCTTACCGGCGTCGAATATGGAGCTGAAGATGTCACCTATTCCGCCCAGGTCCTCGAACCGGAAGCCGCGTCCTGTCTCCGGCCCCGACTGCTGTGAGGGGCCGGGGCCCGGCCGGAATCCACCGAGTCCGCCAAATCGACGAAGCTGGTCGTACTTCTTCCTGCTCTCGGGGTCTGACAGGACCGCGTAGGCCTCTGAGATTCCCTTGAAACGCTCGCCGACGCCTGGATTGTCCGGGTTCGCGTCGGGGTGATACTTCTTGGCGAGAGACCGGTACGCCTTCTTGATCTCCTCGGCCGAGGCGCTCGGAGTTACCCCGAGCTGCTGGTAGTAGTCCTTCGTCCGCGTGGGCATCACTCGTCCTCGGCGCCTTCGGGCGAGTAGTTCAGCACCTCTACCTGCGCCGGACGCACGAGGCGGCCATTGAACGTATAGCCGTCGACGAACACCCTCGAGATCGTCTCGTCGAGTTCGCGATCCGACGTATCCGCCGTCATCATCGCCTGATGCAACTCCGGATCGAATCGCTCGCCCATGGCCTCGATGCGAGCGAGCCCCCCTTCCTCGAGCTCCTTTCGGAGATTACGGAGAATGAGGTCGAGGCCCTTGTCGAGCGCTTCGACCGTGGTGGTCTCGGGCGGGATGGATGACACGCGTGCCAGATCGTCCAGCGTCGGCAGGAGACGGCGAGCGAGGTTCGCCTGGGCCACTACGGAGAGCTCGGCCTGCTCTCGACGCGTGCGCTTGCGGAAGTTCTCGAACTCGGCCGCCAGTCGAAGGTACCTATCGTTGACGAACTCCAGCTCCTCCGCCAAACGCTGCGCCGGGTCGTCCAGCGACTCCTCACGTTCGATCTGCTCTTCCCCGGTCGGCTCCTCGGAGGCCTCCGCTGGATCGGCGAACCCAGTTTCGCCTTCCGGCATTGTATCGTCATTGGAGACTACTTCGTCCGCCCGGTCACCTGTGCGTCCCAACAAGTCTACCTCCTGTCGTCCTTTCGAATGCCTACATCCGGGCCCGACACTATACGATGACGTCGCCTGCCGCGCTCCCCGCGTCCCCCAGTCTCTCACCCAGCCACTGCACCAGGTCCGCTGTCGCCCGCTCGGCGACGGGATCGCGGTACAGGTCGTGATACGCGTCCTCGTACAGGATTACGTGTGCGTTTCCCGGCAGCCGAGCCGCCAGGTCCCGGCCGGCGAGCGTGCTGACGACCAGGTCGTCGCCTGCCAGCTGGATCAGGAAGGGCGTGCGGCTCTGCTCCGCCCGACGCACCAGGATTCCCGCCTGTCGCCGCATCTCGCCCCACAGGCGGGCGCTGATCCGATGGTGCACCAGGGGATCGGACTCGTGCGCGGCCTG
This sequence comes from Gemmatimonadota bacterium, assembly GCA_039584685.1. Classification (GTDB taxonomy): domain Bacteria; phylum Gemmatimonadota; class Gemmatimonadetes; order Palauibacterales; family Palauibacteraceae; genus Benthicola. The sequence continues at coordinate 69,808 of JBDGXI010000003.1, forward strand.
CTCCTCGGTCGTCCTGAACAACATGCCGGGACTGATTTCGTTGTCCAGCGTGAGTGACGGAAGCAACCGATCGGCCAGGTCGCCGAGCCTGAGCTTCCAGGTCGGGAGACTCATCGCGCTGCCCACGAAAGGCGTCACGAGGACGGCGCCCGCGAGACTCGGGAAACCGTATTCCTGCACGTACCGGCCCACGACCAATGCGCCCAGTGAGTGGCCCAGGAGCACGGTCGGGAGCTCCGACTCGTGGTCTCCGGTGTGACGCCGGAAGAGGTCGAGGTCCGAAAGGAGCTCGTCGAACGACCTCGCGTGCCCTCTACGTCCTTGGGATCTGCCGTGCCCCCGCAGGTCCAAACCATAGAAGTCGAACCCGGCGGCCACCACCCGGCTCGCGACCCTATCGAAGCGGCCGGAATGATCTCCTAGTCCGTGCACGGCCAGCAGCCTTCCGCGCGAGCCCTTCCGCGCCCGGCTCGTGTAGAAGAGCCGCACACCTCCGGCACCCTCGAGCGTGCCACTGCGGTCAGCCATCACTGCGACTCGCCAGGGCCTCCTGGAGCAACTCGAGCGCCCTGTCCACGGCCTGCCTGCGCACGTCCTCCCGGTCTCCCGGGAGCAGATAGGTGCCGTGCAGTGGCGTCGGCCCCGCCACAGCCACGCAGACGGTGCCTACCGGCTTGTCCGCCGTGCCTCCGCCGGGACCGGCCACTCCGGTGATCGCCACGGCCCACGTCGCGCCAGACAGCGTCCCGACACCTGACGCCATCTCCACAGCCGTCCGCTCAGACACGGCGCCGTGGGATTCGAGGGTTTCCGGTGACACCGAGAGCAGGCTCAACTTTGCCGCGTCGTCATAGGCGATGACACCCCCCCAGAAGGAATTGGAGGCCCCCGGAATCGAAGTGATCTCCCTGCCCAGCCAGCCGCCGGTGCAGCTCTCGGCCACCGCGAGCGTCTCGCCGGCGGACCGGAGCAACTGGACGACTACAGAGGCCGGTTTCCGCACGGCCAGCTCAGACGTTCCTCGTCTGCTCCGCCGAGTCCTTCGCCTTGCTCCCCAGAACACGGCGAAAGGCGACGACGTATACGAAAAGCGACACGATCGTGAGGGCCAGGGCCACGATGAGACTGACCGCAGTGAACCACCCGTGCAGCCCCGCCCAAAAGCGATTCAAGGGGCCCGTCCATCCCTCCGCGACCACTGCCGTGCGATACGCGAGCCACAAAATCATCGAACCGATGAAGACGTTCTGGGCGAGCGCCTTCCGTTTGCCCAGGGTGGTGGCAGGCACCACGATGCCTCGTCTGGCCGCAGCCGTGCGAAGCCAGGTGATCAGTAACTCCCGACCGAAGAACACGACGAGAACCCACAGGCCGATCCCCCCGAACAACGGCAACCGGCCCAGGTCAGGCACGCGCAGAGTGAGCAGATAGAACGGAATGAGCGTTGCGACGAGCAGCAGCTTGTCGGCCAACGGATCGACCAGCTTCCCGAAATCAGTGACCTCCGCTCGATGGCGGGCCAGGGCGCCGTCCACCAGATCCGAGAGAGCGGCGACCAGGAACACAGCGAACGCTACGAGCCTGACCGAGGCACTCGCCTCGAACAGCAGTACCGTGACCACCGGAGCGAGCAGCACCCTCAGTGTCGTGATGGCGTTGGGAAGATTGACGTCGTTGGACACGCTCTCACGCACGGTTCAGGCTCTTGATTACCTGTCGGGAGATCGCCGTGAGAGACTCCAGAACGCCCGTTCCGTTGATCGCCACGGCCTCGAACACCTGGTGCTCGTCCGAATTGAGCTGCGCCTGCAGCTCATCGATCGAAGTGGCACCGGCCAGGTCTCGCTTGTTGTACTGGATTACCATGGGTACGCTGGTGATCTCCAGTCCGGCGTCCGCCAGGTTGTGCTCGAGATCGACGAGGGACTCCCTATTCGCCGCCATCCTCTGTGGATGGCTGTCGGCCACGAACACCAGGCCGTCCACCCCCCGGAGCACTAGCCGGCGGCTTTCCTTCTGCGGAGTCTGCCCGGGCACGGTGCACAGGTGAAAGCGCGTGCGCACCCCTTCAATGACACCCATGTCCACCGGCAGGAAGTCGAAGAACAGGGTGCGCTCGGGACCATCGGTCGGGGTAATGAGCTTCCCCCTCGCCCCCGGGTCGAGCCGCTCGTACAAGTACTTCAGGTTGGTCGTCTTGCCGCTCGCGGCCGGGCCGTAGTAGACGACCTTGCAGCCCAGCTCACCGGAAACAGGGTGGGTGATCGGCATGCGGTCAGGCCCTCTCGATACTCTCCTCGGCCGCCAGATACTCTTCCATCCCGGCCAGGATCAATGTCGCCCGCTTGCGAAGCATCGGCCGCTCCTCCCACGCCAGGTAGTCCCGCAGCAACAGGACGTTGTCGACGTCCGGATGGGCACGGAGGAAGCCCAGTGCCGCCAGGCGACGCAGCGGATGGGGGCTGAACAATTCGCTCTGGTGGCGCGCCATCTGGTCCCGGGCCAGCAACACCCCGGCGCTGCCAACAGCCGCCAGCCCGATCAGGCCGATGGCCGTTATCTTCACGGCCTTCCACGCTGCGGACTCCTCCCGCACCACAATCACTTTGTCCGACATCTACATCTCCCGGCGTCCGCTGAACGCCTCCGCTATGGTCACTCCGTCCGCATACTCCAGATCACCACCTACGGGCAGACCCCGTGCCAGTCTCGTCACGCGAAGGCCTGAGAAACGTGAAGCGGCCCGGTGCAGGTAGGCAGCCGTGGCCTCGCCTTCCACGCTCGGATTCGTCGCCACGATCAACTCTGCGACGCCGTCTTCGAGACGATGCATGAGCCGCGCGACGTTCAACTCGTCCGGCCCCACCCCATCCAGCGGCGACAGATGACCGCCCAGGACATGATATCTCCCGCGAAATCTGCCCGATGCTTCGATGGCGGTGATGTCGGACGCCTCTTCCACGACGCAGATCTGCGACGCGTCACGCCTCGAATTGCGACAGTATTCGCAGGGCGCCTCGCTGCTCAGGTTTCCGCACTCGTCGCACGGCTTCACCTCCGCCAATACCCTCTCGATGGCCCCCGCTAGCCGGCGGGCATCCTCGGGCCTGCCCTTGAGGAGATGGTAGGTCAGTCGCTGCGCCGTCTTGCGACCGATACCGGGAAGCCGTCCAAACTCGCCGATGAGCGCCTCGATCGCCGACACTCAACCACCCAACAACGAGCCCAGGTCCGGCAGCGGCATCCCTCCCGTAGCCTGCCGCATCTCCGTTTCGAGCTGCTCACGCGCCTTGCCCTGAGCCTGTGAAATCGCGGCCAGTATCAGGTCCTCCAACATTTCCAGGTCCTCCGGGTCCACGGCTGCCGGATCGATGCGCAGCGACCGGACCGCTCCCTTGCCGTCGGCCGTGACCTCGACCAGCCCTCCACCCGCGGAAGCCGAGAACGTCTCGTTCTCGAGCCTCTCCTGGATCTCGTTCAGCCGCGACTGCATCTGCTGCCCGAGCTGCATCAGCTGCTGCAATTGATTCAGATTCTCCAAGGGCCGTCACTCCTCAGTCAGTTTCAAGTCCAGTGCTTCTACCGCATCCCGGAGCCGGGGATCCGTCTCCACGAGGCGCTGGAGCTTCAGGTCCCTGGCGGATTCGGCCGTGATGCGCTGCCGGGATCCTTCGTCGCCCACACGAAACCGGAGTCCGGCGGGATCGATCCCGAGCCTGACCCCGAGTTCCTTGCGCAAGGCGGCCGAACGCCTGGCGTCGGCGAGGAACTTCTCCAGATCACCGGCCAGACCAGCCGGCAGCTCCAGGGAGAGCTCCCCGTCCTCGAGCCCGGAAACCGTGGCGCCGCGTAAGCCGACCAGTCGGCCCCCCGGCGCTGATCCTCTCGCTGCCTCGAGTGCCTCGGCCCACGCGACGCGAACGTCCACCGTCCCGGCCAACGGCTGCGGCTCGTCTGAAGCCGCTTGTGCTTCTGGACCACCGTCCGAGCCGGGCGGGGACCCGCCGCGCAGACCTGGAGTCGCACCGTCCGCCAGCGGACTCGCCTGACGCTTCCCCCTACCCGGGACCGCCCCCCGCGCCGGCGGTGTCGGACCCTCAGGGCGTGGGGGCGGCGCGCCACCCCTCCTGGAAGCCGTTCTGTCCCCCGCACCGAGCGCCTGGAGCAGTTCGCCCAGCTCTACGCTGCTGTCCAGACTGGCGAGCCGGAGGAGAAGCACTTCGACCTGAATTCGGGGCTGCGCGCTACGCCGGAAGCGGCCCACCGACTCGAAATCGGCCGTGGCCACCAGCAGGCGAAGCAGATCTTCGGCAGTGAAGCGCTGGCCGATCGCCGCCAGTGAATGCCTGGCCTCTGCGCTCAGCTCGGTCGCGTCGGAATCAGGATCGAGCCGAAGCGCGAGGACTGCACGCAGGGTGTCTCCGAGCCCCTGGACGAACTCCGCCAGGTCGTACCCCTCATCCAGGAGCGCCTGCACGAAGGGAAACACGGCGGCGCGGTCCCCGTTTTGCACGATCTCGAGCAGCTCGATGAACCGCTCCTCCTCCACCAGGCCGAGCATCTTGCGCACGTCGTCGGCCGACACCGTGTCGCCGCTGAATGAGAGAACCTGATCCAGCAGCGAAAGAGCATCCCGGACTCCTCCCTCCGCGCGGCGCGCGATCGGAAGAAGAGCGTCGGATTCCGCGGTCACACCTTCGAGATCGAGCACTTCTCTCAGCCGCGCTACCAGGTCGGTGACACTGACACGACGGAAGTCGAAGCGCTGCACGCGGGACAGCACGGGCGACGCGCTCTGTCGGATCTTCTGGGGTTCCGTTGTCGCAAATACGAAAATCACGCGTGGAGGAGGCTCCTCCAGGATCTTGAGAAGCGCGTTCCACGCCTCCCGCGTGAGCATATGGGCCTCATCGATAATGTAGACCTTGTAGCGCTTCTCGTCAGAGGGCGCGTACATCGCTCGCTCGCGAAGGTCCCGGGCGTCGTCAACTCCACGATTGCTGGCGGCGTCGATCTCGACCACATCCAGAGAGGTCCTTCCCGACCAGATACTGGTGCAGGATTCACATTCCCCGCACGGTTCGCCGCCCTCTCGATTCGGGCAATTCAACGCCATGGCCAGAACGCGGGCGGCCGTCGTCTTGCCGATACCCCTGGGTCCGCAGAACAGGTAGGCGTGCGCGGCTCGCTCCGATTCGACGGCGACACGGAGCGTCGAAGCGACGTGATCCTGCCCGACGAGATCGGCGAACCGACGGGGCCGGTGTGTTCTGGCCAGAGCAGTTCTGTACATGTGGGGCAAGCTACCGTGCGGGAGGCGGCGTCGAAAGCATAGAGATCCCGCACCAGATGACGTGAGCGGAGGGACCAGCAGGACGGGCTAAGGGAATTACCCCAGGCGAGCCGTGGCGACCTTTACGCGCTTACCGCTGCTACCTTCACGGTCCTGACGGGATTCACGCGCTCCGGCCCCACGGGCCTGGGGCGCAGCGAAGGTACCGGTCCCCCATGCCGGGGTCAACGAGCGTCGATCTGGCGCAGCCGGCCCCGCGACCATTGAACATCAGGGACCGCTGGCGTCGAACGCGCCAGGAATGTACTCGACGATCACCTTTCCGCACTCCGGCCAGGTAATGGCCATGATATCGAATCGAAACGAGCTGCCGACGCCGGGGTGCATTCGCATCCAGGCGGCAGCCGCTGTGGCCAGATGCCTTCGCTGTGCCGGGGTGACGGCTTCCGAGGCGGGTTGTGGACCCGGCCGACGTGTCTTGACCTCGACGAATGAGACCTCGCCACCGCGGGCTCCAACGAAGTCGATCTCGAACCGCCCGGCACGCCAGTTTCTCGCGAGTATTCGAAAGCCGGCCCCACGCAGCAGGCGCGCGGCGAGATCCTCTCCCCGGCGCCCCAGCGCCTCGCGGTCCGAGAGCAGTCGGATCTTCCCATCGACCAGGACGACCTCCATACGGTTCGAGTCCACCGCCAAGGTAGGTCGCGCGATCAACCGGGAATCAACGTCCTCGGGTCCGTCAGGCTGGAGGGGAAAGCGGCTCTGGGGGCTGCAGATCGATCGTCAGTCCCTCGCTCGCCAGTTCGACGGGCCCGGTGTATCCGCCTTCCGAAATGAGGCCGGCGATATCAGCCACATGGCGAAACTGCGGGTAAATATGGGTGGCAACGAGCCGGCGGACCCCGGCCCGTCGAGCCAGGCGGGCGATCCGCGAGGGGGAAAGGTGGTTGTCCGCCACCAGGTCATCCGGGAGTGAACACTCGCCGACCAGGAGATCGACGTCCCGGCAGAAGTCGGCGAGGCTCTCGTCAGGACCCGTGTCGCCCGTGTATACGAGGGCCGTCCCCTCAGATGGCGATGCGAGGCGGAGCGCAAGGCTCTCGGGCGTGTGCGGCACGTCCTTGCTCGTGACGATCAGGTCACCGGCTGCGATCTCGGCGCCGGGGACTATCTCTCGAATGGAAAGAGGAAAGCCCGGGTCGAGGATGAAGTCCCCCAGCACGGCGGCCAGACCCTCGAACAGGGCCCGGGTCCCGGGCGGGCCCCAGACCTCGAGCGGGACCGAGGTTCTCGGTGGGTGAATGCCGTGTCGAAACGCGAAGAACAGACCGGGAAGGGCTCCGACGTGGTCCGGGTGGAAGTGGGTGAGGAACAGGTGCGACAGGCGGTCCCACGGAAGCTCCAGGCGCGCCATCGCCTGCACGGCTCCCGAACCGCAGTCCAGCAAAGCGCGGGTCTCACCTCGCTCCACGTAATAGGACGAGCAGGCCCGATCCGACTCGGGAACCACCGTCCCGCATCCTACGACCGTCAGGCGCACGGCAGCGTTTCCACGTTCAGGCCACCTGGCCGCGCGGCAGATCCTGGAGCTCCACGCTCACGATCTTGCTGACCCCGAGCTCCTGCATCGTGACTCCGTAGATCCAGTCCGCCGCTTCGATCGTACGGGCGTTGTGCGTAATCACTATGAACTGCGTGTCACCCTTGAACCGCTCGAGCATGGCCGTGAACCGTCCGATGTTGGTCTCGTCGAGAGGCGCATCCACCTCGTCCATCACGCAGAACGGGCTCGGCTTGGCCAGGTAGATCGCAAACAGCAGGGCAAGCGCCGTGAGCGCCCTCTCTCCCCCGGAAAGGAGGTGGATCCGCTGGGTCTTCTTGCCGCGCGGACTTGCCGAAATCTCGATAGGGGAGTCCAGTGGGTCGTCTGGATCTTCCAGCCAGACGTCGGCCTCGCCCCCCTCGAACAGAGTGTGAAAGATCCGATGGAAATTCTCCCGCACCTCTCCGAACACCCGGCTGAAAGCGGCAGAAGCAGCCTCGTTGATGCGGCGGATCGAATCGTGAAGGTCAGTCCGAGCTTTCTCCAGGTCCCCCTTCTGCTCCTCGAGGAAGTCGAGACGCTCTTTCTCCTCTTCGAACTCCTGGGAAGCGAGCAGGTTTACCGGGCCAATCCCGGCGAGCCCGGTCCGAATCGCCTCCAGCTCTGACACCCAGTCATCCGCAGCCCCGGCCTCGGGAGCTTCGACACGGCTGCGGAGCTCTTCGAACGTGGTCTCCCACTCGGCCTCCAGGCGCTCCCGGATGTTGGCCCGGTTTCCCCTGAGCTGGGCCACCTCGAGCTCCAGGGCGTGCCTGTGTTCGGCGGATTCCCGTTCGGCCTGGCGCTCGGTCCTGAGCGCCGCTTCCCGGGTCTCGAGCTCCGAACGACGATCGTCCAGTCCCTCCTGCGCCTCGCGGACCCGCTCGGCCAACTCGCTTCGGCGCTCCAGCAGGGTGACCAGCTCCTCTTCTCCACTGGCGATCGCGTCGCGGCTGCGCGCGATGGTGCGCTCCTGCTCTTCGAGATCGCGTTCGAGATCCCCGACCCGACGACCGAGCTCCGCGATCGCCTCTCCGGTCCGGGCGTGGCTCTCAGTAAGAGCCGCGAGGCCCGCCTCCTGGCGTGTCAGCTCGAGACGCATCTCCTGCAATGCGGAGTTCTCACGCTCCCATTCGGCGGTCGCAGACATGTGCCCCGCCCGCTCTCGCGCGAGCACCTCCTCCGCCTGCACGCGCCTGGCCTCCATCTCGCTCCGGCGCGCGTCCTCATCCGGGTCGTCTCCCTTCACGGAGTCAAGGAGGCCGCGCAGCTCGGCCACGCGGGACTCGACCTCGTTCACTGTGCGTCGAGTCCGCTCGAGCCTCCCGGCCGACGTCTCGCGCTCCGCTTCCGCACGGCGTCGCCTCACCACGACCTCTGCAAGCTCCCGTTCCAGATCGTCGAGGAGCCGGCTCGCCTGCGCCGCCTCAGCTTCGGTCCCCGACTCCGCCTCCCTAGCCTCCGCCAACTCCCGACGGATCACCTGCAGACGAGACTCGAGCTCCGCCAGCTCGCCGCGCCGGCGCAGCGCCCCCGCCCCGGCGGTCGGCCGACCGAGACGAACCACCCCTCGCTCGTCCTGACCCGACCCGTCGGTCGCCACCCAGGCACCATCGCGTGGTCCGATCTGGTCGTCCTGACTGACCTCGACGCCACCCAGCAGGAAGCCTGCCCAATCCTCACCCGGGCCCGCGAGTCTTACCTGGCCGGCGAGTCCCCCCACCGGCCTGGCCGTCGAAGTCCGCGGACCCGGATCGACGGGCAGGAGCACGATTCCTTCGTCCGCGTCCCGCTCTTCCAGCCACTCGCGCACGACCCGAACCGCCTTCCAGTCGCGCACCAGTACCGCGTTGAGCAGAGAACCGAGGTGTGACTCCACGGCGGGTCGAAGATCCCGGGGAGCATCGAGCGAGTCGGCCAGGACCCCGATGACGCCGCCGCCGGGGCCCAGCTCTTCGAGCAGGTCCGCTACTACGGGCGGCAGATCTCTGCCCTCGGACAGCATCGAGGCCAGTCCCGAGGCCACGGCACCCGTGGACGCGACCTCGCTCTCCAGGGCACCGAGGCGATCCCTCTCTTTTCGCAGCCCCTCACGCATGTCCTGCTCGGCGGAACGGGCCTCGGCGACCCGCGTCTCCAGTGCCTCGTGAGTCGCCCTTTCGTGCTCGGCTGCCGAATCGAGATCGGACAGCCGGCGATCGGCATCGACGACAGCCCGGCCCAGGACTGCCAGTTCCTCGGCACGCCGCTCTATCTCTCGCTCCCACTCGCGGGTCCGCTCACGGATCGCCTCTCCTTCGGCATCCAGTGCTCCTGCATCCCGGATCACCTGCGCGAGGGACGCCAGGGCCTTCTGCTCCCGGCCCTCGACCTCCTGCCTGCCCGCCCGGAGACGCTCCACGGAGGCCTCGAGAGCATCCAGTCCTTCGGCGCGGTCCGTCAGCCTCGCAGCCGCACCGTCGATCTCGGCCTGTAGCCTGGCCGACTCGGCGTGCAGCGCGACCCGGCGGCCCCTGATCTCCTCGAGCTCCGCCTGTATGGCTCTCGTTCTCGCCTCGGCGGCGGAGACCCTCTCGCCAGCCAACAGCCTCTCCCGCTCCAGCCCTTCCGCCCTCACCCGGGTGGTCTCGAGCTCTGCCGCGACCTCGGAGCGCTCGCGCTCGCGTTCCACGATGCGAAGCCGCAGGTTCTCCGCCTCGGTCTCCCGCTGGCGAAGATGAGCCTCCTTCTCCGGCTGCTGCCGCTTGAGGCCCTGCAGCTCCTCCTCGGCCTCGCTCAGCCGGGACTCCATCGAGCGGAGATGCACGTCAGCCACGGCTACCTCGAGCTGCAGCCTTCGCTCTCTGAGTTCCTCGTACTTGCGAGCCCGCCCGCGTTGACGTCCCAGCGACCTGACCTTGCTCCGGACCTCCCCCAACACGTCCTCCAGGCGGTCCAGGTCGTGCTCCGCCTGGTCGAGCCGGCGCAGTGCCGTCCGCCGCCGGTCCTTGTAGCGGCCAACCTCCGCCGCCTCTTCGAACAGCGAACGCCTCTCCTCGGCCCGGTCCGACAGGATGGCGTCGATCATCCTCGATTCGATGATCGAATAGGCGTTCGCCCCCAGTCCCGTGTCCCGGCACAGATCGTGGACGTCCTTCAACCGGCAGCTCACTCCGTTCAGCTGGTAGTCGGAATCGCCCCCGCGAAGAACGGTCCGGCCGATCACGACCTCCGGCTGGGGCACGGCCAGGATCCCGTCTTCGTTCGCCAGGGCCAGCTCCACCTCGGCACGCTGAATCGGCTTCCGCTGCGACGTACCCTGGAAGATGGCCTCCTCCATCCGGCTGCCACGGATGGCCGTGGGACGCTGCTCGCCGAGCACCCAGCGCAACGCGTCGGAGATATTGGACTTGCCACACCCGTTGGGACCGACGATCGCAGTGATGCCCTCGTGAAAGTCGATCTCCGTCCTGTCGGCGAACGACTTGAAACCGTGCAGGGTGAGCGACTTGATCTTCACCTGGGTTCGCCCCTCCTCGTCACGAGCGTAGCCTCCTGTCCTGTGGCCGATATCAGTGAGTCCGCCGGGGCGGCAGCCGCCTCGGACTCGAACGCGCCGGAATAGAGCCGGTAGACAGCCCCGGTAGTGTCTCCGACTGCAAGCACATAAGCCGGGACCCCCGAACCGTGCAAGCGCTCGACCTCCGCTTCCGCCTCTTCCTCGGACGACAAATCCTGGAGAGCAAAGGCCAGCCTTACCGGACGCATGTCCCAGTCACGCTCCCGCTCCTTGCTTCCCTGCTCCACCAGCCGGGCCATCAGGTCGTCCGCCTGCACGCGATCCTCGACAGCTCCAGCGAACACCCGATAGTACAAGCGACCCCGGACGGGCGTCGGCGCGACGAACACCAGGCCGCCCTGCTCCTTGAGCTCGTCCCGCCTGGCAGCCGCGTCCTCGTAGGTGACGTAGCTGGCGACGAGCACCGAATACGGAAGGACGACTCCGGCCGCGACGCCCGTATCCGGGGACGTGCGCAAGTCCTCGACGGGAGCGTCGATCACGGGAGGTGTGGCGCCTCCGTCAGCCGCCGGTGAGCCCTCGCCCGCTTCTGCGACCTCGTCACCCCCGCTCCCTGCGGGGGACCGATCTGTCATCGGGGATTCGACAGGAGGAACGAAGTCATCCTCGAACGCCGGCCAGCCCGAGAGTCCCTGCCACACCAGCCACACCACCAGAACCGCGACGATCCAAACGATGGCCACGCCCCACACACCGCGGGGGAGTCCTCGCTTCCGCACATCCTCGATCAGGCGCCGGAAGTGTCCCCGCGGCTTGCGACCGGAGGCGGTCGAGTCTTCGGCGCCCCCCGCCCCCGCACGCTGCCTCACATCAGCTACGAGTCGATCGAGCCGCCCGGACAGTCCACCCCGGGCACCACCAACGATCACCGGAGTGCCACTGGGCCTGGAAAACCCCGCGGAACCCGCCGGACGGGCGACCGTCTCGGAGGACGGCGGATGAGCGACGGCCTCTCGCTCGACCCGGGCCAGGAACCCTACCTGCGCCTGAACATCCGGCGGGACTGCGATCTTCCCCAGTACCACGATCCCGTCGAATTCGAGCCCGGAGCCTTCCTCTGCCCGGGCGAACAGGCGCGGAAGATCGTTCTCTTCGATGTGCAGAAGGAGCGTGCCGCCACGCCCGGCAGCGGCCACCATGTGTCGAAACGCTGGAAGTCGGCAGAAATCGCCCATGCCGGGCTGGGATCGACCCGCCGGGACGAAGATGAACGACCTGCCCTGAGGAGTGAGAGCCACTTCGCTCACTCGGCGACGTCCAACGAGTACGTCGCCCAACCCCGGCCGGTCCTCGACTTCGAGCGAACCGTCTGGGCCCGCCGCACCCGCCACCGTGTTTACGAACAGGGTGCGCGGCCGGTGCCGAGCCACCATTTCAGCCACCTCGACGGCCGCCGAACCTCCCAGACCGGAGCCGGAAGACCCGCTCACGAGGACGACCCGCCGCGCCGCATCGGGCAGCCATGTCGGCGCCCCCGAGGCTGACGAGCTCTCGATCGTCTGACTCACTCGATCAGATCGACTCATCTTCTGGACGTCCCCGAGTTCCTACCTCGGTTACCCAGGCCTCCAGGCGCCGCTCTCGCAGCAACTGCCGGGCAGCGGCCTCCGCCTCCGACCGCGAACCATAGGGACCGACCAGGCCCCTGAACCAGGTCCGACCGGCTTCGTCCGGGAAGCTCTGGATCTGGGTCGCGAACCCGGAGTCCCGGAGAGACTGGACCAGGGTCTGGATACCCTCGGCCTGTCGGGCGGAACCAACGATCGCATAGAAGCCCGCCGGAGGCCCTGACGCGTCCGTCGAACTCTCAGCGGAACGGGAGCCTGGCGCCGTGACCTGCGGCTCTGTCGGACTCGCTGGATCGACGCTCGAATCCGGCTCTACCGACACTGCGGGGCTGCGGACGACCTCGCTGGCCAACCGGTCCGCGGTGACGACCGCCTCAGCCGGATTCCAGTGCACCGCCATCCACCAGCTCTCCGATTCCGCGTCTTCCAGGACCTCCACGGCGCCCGTCACGGGGTCCACGACGAGCATGCTGCCGTCCGCTGTCCCAACCACCCTCCCGTCCGGTAGACCCACCGGCAGGTCTGCGCGCCAGGTGGCAGGTACACGACCCGGGGCTCCCCCCGCCACCGGAATTCTCGCAGCACGTCCATCCTGCTCAACCAGGATCCCCTCGCCAAACAGGCTGGACCGCACGAACTTCGCGGGACTCGCGAGCTCGGAAAGCACTCTGCTGGTGAGGTTGAACCGGTTGACAGCCACCAGGCGCGGCGGATCGTCCAGGGCTGCATACACCTCGTGAGTGGACGGAGACGTGGCCAGCGCCAGGACGGATCCCCCGAGGTCCAGCTCGCCTGCCGATTCGATCGGCGACACCGTGAAAACGATCAGACCGCGCCCCGCCTCCGAGGTCAGCACGGCGCGCCGACCCCACGCCGTCACGATACCCGGCGATCGCACCGGTGCTGCACCGGCCTCAGCAGGCTCGTCCTCGCCGTGCCGGAGCAACCACAGAGAGTTACGCCCACCAGCGTCGGCCACGGCGACGAGCACGCCTCCCTCTGCCGGGGCCGCCCACGACACCTCCTCCTCCAGTCCGTAGCTCCACACCCCCTTCCGTCCGACCTCCAGCAGTGATCCGCCGGGAGACAGGAACAGCCCGACTGACGCATCGCCCATCCAAACGGCCTCCGGCGCCACCTCTCCTACCCGCACGAGAGCGCCGGAAGGCGCGTCGTAGGTATGCACGACACCCTCCGCAGAGCGAAGAACGATCCGGCCTCCAGGTAGCGCGCGGGCCTCCACGGAAGCCGGAAGCTCGATGTCTCCCGTCCACAGCACGCGCTGCGGATCGGACAGGTTCCTGATCTCAGCGACTCCGCCGGCTTGTGGCACGCTGAGCAGGCTCCACTGGTCGACGGTCGTGCCTACTACGAGGTCGACGCCTCGCAGGGCGGGCTCCGGGCGCTGCGTCTCTGGCCCCGGCGCGCTATCGCAGGCAGCCGCCAGCAGCACTATCGAGACGGCCCGGCCAAACCGCACCGTGCTGCGAATCATAGTTGAAACGGGCTTCAATGCTCCTCTTTCCCTGGCGGCACGTACCTCCCCGTCACCGACGATCGCCAACATGAGGAGCCGCGAAACGGGTCGCAAGAAACGTGGTCGTTCCCGTTGATCAGAACATCTCCCCGAACGCGACGGTCCACATCCCGTCGTTGAACGCCCTTCCCCGGTCATGTGGGACGGTATAGTCGACCCTCAGTATGGCGAAGAACAGGTTCATCCGCAGGCTGGCGCCGTAGCTGGTGAGCGGCTCCCGGTACAGAACGAGATCCTGGCCTGGCTCGCGGTCCCACACCAGGGTCGTCAGTCCAGGCGTGAACGCTACGCCCACGTCGAAGAACATCGCCATCTCCAGAGCCGGGAAATTCAGCGGCAACCAATCGTCCTTGAACGGGTTGAGAAGCGGCACACGCAGCTCGGTATTCAGCAGGAGCGTACTCGATCCGATGACCTCACGCTGGGCGGGGCAGAACAGATCGAAATCGCTTTGTGATTGTGAAGCGGCGCACTCGATCGGGCCGTAGGAGCCGGGCCCATACCCTCTCAGGTAGTAGGCCCCCCCCCACGCGAGTTGGAAGTCTTCGGCGTCCCGGGATCCTGCCACGTTGAACCGGGTGAAGGACAGGGCCCTCTGAGCGAAGTTGAGGCCCAGGGGGAGCGGCAGGTAGTGCCGATAGTCGACGAGGACGTCTGCCATGTTCAGGTCGCCCACGGACGTGGCCGCGCTGATCCGCACTCGCTGTCCCGCGAATGGGCCCGTAAACCCGGGCAAGGAGTTGTCGAACACGTACGCTATCCCGGGCTTGAAGAAGATCCGGGTGGGCCCGTCCAGCGTGATTGAGAAGCCCTCGAGGGTGGTCCGGTTGATTCCCTGGAAGATCAGGTCCTGCTGGATGCTGGACATGCTGAGCGATACGTCGAACCGTGTGAAAGAGCTCAGGGGGTACTGGGCCATCGTTTCGACCGACCGGAACTGGTCGCGCTCGAACACGTTGAACTCACCCACGTCGCCCGACAGACCTGGAATCTCTCCAAACCGTGTTCCGATGAAACGGAAGAACGGGTATTGGTGGAATGCGACCCCGAAGTTGAGCCGATTCTTCAGATAGGCGTACGAAGTGTAGATCTGTGCGTTGTCGAACGAGCCCTGAATCGCCCCCGCGATGATCATGTTGTGGTTGCCGAGCATGTCGGAAAGGGCCACGAAGGAACTGGCGTAGACGCCGTTCCCGTAGAAGCCACCGGCCTGCGCACCGAAGGTCGGTCGCCCCACGTAGTCAGGCGAGAGACTGACCGTGTAGTCCCGGAACGCCAGGGTGGCCGTATCCGGGAGCGAGAGACTGGCACTGTCGAGCAGGGCGGCGATGGACAGCGCGGCCTCGGAAGTGCCGGTCGGATCGTCCGTCGCCACGGAATCGGAGCCGAAGTCCGAGCGGCGGAATCCCTGTTCCGTGAGATAGAAAGAGGACGGCGTATCGGAGTCAGCCGCCTTCCCCTCCCCGGACGGTCTTTCCACCATGCGCGGCCGGCCGACCTGCCCGGCGGCCGTCACAGTCGGGCCGTAGGATTCCGGCGGCACGAGATCGCGGGGATGGTCCACCGTGTAGATGTTGAAACCGGCCTCTTCGAAATACGAGAACGCGATCCTGTCTGCCTGGCGCGCCCACGTCAGTCCGGGGCTCGTCAGCAGGGCCCCCTCTCCCATGACGCCGGTCAGGACGTCGGTGAGCCTCCGAACACGCCGACTCGACAGATCGTACAGGTAGATGTTGAACACGCCGGAGCGGGTAGACAGGAATGCAATCGACTCGCCCTCCGGCGACCACACGGGATTGATGTCAGTACCACCGCCGACGTCGGGCAGCACCTCGACCTCCCCCGCTTCGAAGTCGTACAGGGCCAGCCGCAACTCGCCGAATACCAGGAGGTCGAAGTCCGTGTCCGGGCTCTCGTCCGTCACGAGCGCGAGCCTGCGACCGTCCGGCGACCAGGCGGGGTGCAGCCTGGCGTACTTGTCGGCGGTGAGCTGTCGAAGCTCGTCGGTCAGCACCTCCCACACGTACAGGTTGCTGATTCCGCCAAGGAGTCCGGTGAACGCGATTCTCTTCCCGTCGGGTGACCACGTCGGGTTCTGGATTCCATTCAGCTGAGGCTCCCACGTCCGAACGATGCGACCGCTTCGGACGTCGATCACGTGGATGGCGTCCCGGCCTCCGGACTTCGCCACGAACGCCACCCGGTCTCCGTCGGGCGCGAACTCGGCCGAGGACGTCAGATAGCGCAGGCTCTCGAAGTCGCCGCCCCGGGCGGACTTCACCAGAGTCCGAGTCGGTCGGCCCGTATCAGCGTCCGCCAGGTACAGGTCGTAGAAGCTATACAGATCGTGGGCCAGGTCCGATAGATAAACGATCTCTTCCCCGTTCGGGGACAGCGCCGGGGCGATGAACGTCGGTGTCTTTTCCCGCCCGCGCGGAAAGGAGTGCCATGTGATGCGCCGTGCGATCCGGTCGATTTCGGCCGCCTGCCGGATCCGAGGGAGGTAGGCCGCTCTGACGGACTCGTGCCATTCCTCCGAGAGCTCCGTCAGCGTGATCCCGAGCGTTCTCTCGAACGCCCCATCAGCCCCGAGAGCCGCCGAGCGCTTGAGAAGAAGGCCGATCGTCTCGTCTCCCCACCTCCTCCCGATGTAGGCCCACAGGGATTGCCCGAACCGATAGCTGAGGAAGTCGTTGAACCGGTCCATCTCGTTGATGGTCCGCAGGTATCCGTCCAGCGCGGCGTCGCGAAGCCAGGCGATCGTCTTGGCGTCGATCCGGCCCATGGAAAGGTATTCGGCCATCCCTTCCATGAACCACAGGCTGGGCACGAACGCGAAAGGTGAGGCGCTGGACTCGACGGCGCTGCGCTTCAGGATGTCGAACTGGAATGAGTGCACCAGCTCGTGGGCGAGCACGTGGTGGAATTCCTCGTACGACCCGGTGAGAGGAAGCAGTACCCTGTCCTTCAGGGACTCGGTGACTCCTCCTGTCGACTCTGAAATGTGTCCGCCCAGGACGTTGGTCTGCTGGAAGTCCGTCTGGGAAGCGTACAGAATGACCGGCTTCCGGTCCCGGAAGTCGTGGTCGAGTATCCGGCTGAGTCGTCCGTAGATCCGCTCGGCCATGCGCGCCGCATCGATGGCGGCCTCGCGCTCTTCCTCGTAGAAGTAGACATCGAAGTGCTCGGTGCGGATGATCTGGAAGACGCGGGGCTCGTACTGGACCTTGTTCCGGCCGAACTGGGCCGAAGCATCGGGGGAGGTGGCCAGAAGCACCCCCGAAACCGCGGCCGTGGCCAAGGTATGCCGGAGCTTTGCCAACTATCAGCTCCTCCCTCGCGTGACCGTCGTCTATTCGACGGCCAGAGCGGGCGCGTCGCCCCAGAGCCTCTCTAACTCGTAGTAGTCACGCACGCGGGGAAGGAACACGTGAATCACCAGCGTGATGTAGTCGAGCAGGATCCAGGTGGCACCGGTTTTCCCTTCGACGCCAGCCGCTCGGAAACCCGACTCGCGCATGCGATCGACGATGTTGTCCGCGATGGCGCGCGAGTGCGTGTCGGAGTCGCCGCTGGCGATCAGGAACCAGTCCGTGGCATCGGAAAGACCGCGAAGGTCCAGCAGTACCGGCTCACGGGCGTTCCGCTCCAGAGCCGCCTCCAGGGCTACTGTGACTTCAGCGGGACGCTGACTCTCTTCGTCCCGGTTCATCCTCTCCCGAGCTTGTGTCACGTGCACTCTCCGCTTGTGTTAGAACCGCGACGAGGGAACCGTGTTCCGCGATTCCTCGTGGATCCATCGATGTGGCAGGAAGCGACTCACTCTTCGACCTGGTAGGAGACCGCCCAGGCCCCGGGGCCTGTGTGAACCGCCAGGGAAGCGGTGGTGGGCCCCGACAGGATCTCGACCGGATCGAAACGATTCTCCATCTCACGCACGAGGGCTGCGGCGACTTCCGGGACCGCGAAGTGGGCCACTCCCAGTCGGTACCGTGTCGCCCCCGACAGACGATCCTCGAGCATCTGCAGCACCTGCTCCAGCAGTCCGTCCGTCCCGCGCGCCGTCCCCGCCTTCACGACTCGGCCCTGATCGTCGAGCGAGAGAATGGGCTTCAGGTCGAGGAGCCCGCCCAGCCAGGCCTTCGCGCGGCCTACACGACCCGATCGCAGCAGATACTCGAACGTGTTCACCGTCAGGAAGATGCCGGAGCGATCGCGAACCGCCCTCACCTCCGCGGCGACTTCTTCCAGGCTGTGCCCGTCGTCCAGAAGCTCCACGGCGCGCGCCACCAGAAGACCGACACCCAGCGAGCCGGATCGCGAATCGATGGATTCGGTTGGCACGTCGAACCCCTGCATCGCGGCCGACGCCGATCCGTACGTGCCGGACAGAGCGCCGCTCACGAATATGCCAAGCAGCTGCTCGGCACCTCGATCCAGCGCCTTCTGATAGCGGTCGACGAACACGGAGGGAGCGGGCTGAGAGGTCTTGGGAGTGGGCGCCCCCGGAGTGGTGAGGATCTCCTTCAGGCCTTCGCAGTCCAGGTCGATTCCGTCCCTGTACGTCTGGTCTCCGACGATCACCTGCAGAGGGACTACCAGAACTCCGTGGCGTTCCGCCCAATCGTGCGGGAGGTCTGCGGCCGAATCCGTAACGACCGCTACATGGCGGCCCGCTCCCACCAGCTGAGTGTCCTCGATCACTTCGGAGACGATCTCACCGAAAGTGCTGAGGAAATCACGAACGGCCTCGGGTGAGTCCGCGTGAATGTGCACCTTGGCCAGCGCACCGCTCTGCAGCACGATCGTGGAGGTGCCCATTCCCTGCAAGTCTCGCCGCAGTTTCGCCGCGTCCGGAACCCCGGATCCCCGCACCGCGATCTGCGTGCAATAGCGGCCTTCGTCCGCCCCGACTCCAGCCTCCCGAGCCACGTACAACGACGGCCGGTCCCCACCGTGCGTTCGCTCGAGGGGAGCTTCGGCGATCAGATCGCCCGGCGCGTGGCCCTCGATGTAGTGGACCACTCCCTCGAAGAACGACACGAGCCCTTTCGCGCCGGCGTCCACGACGTCGGCCTCGCGAAGCACCGGGAGGAGTTCTTTCGTGCGTTGCAGCGAGCGCTCGGCAGCCGCCTGCAGGTCCCGCAACCACAGGTAGACGTCCTGCCGGGAGTGGGCCCGCCGCCGCGCCTCCGCGGCGAGGTCCCGGGCCACAGTGATGATGGTGCCCTCGCGGGGATTCTCGAGAACGTCGTGCAGGGACTCCGCGCCAACCGACAGGGCCTCGGCGATGTCCCGCGGACCCACGCGAAGTCGCCGGCCGATGCTCTCCGAGAATCCCAGGAGGTAGCGCGAGAACAGCATCCCGGAATTGCCCCGGGCCGCCATAACGCCCGCCTCGGCGGCAACCCCCGCGACTTCGGCGAACGAGTCGCTGCGGACGTGTCGCAGGGCGTCCGAGATGGAGCGGAGAGTGAGTGTGAGATTGGTGCCCGTATCGCCATCCGGGACGGGAAACACGTTGATTCGGTCGAGCTCAGCGCGCTGCCTCCCCACGTAGGCTGCCCCCGCCAGGAAACCGCGACGCAGACGATGCCCGTCCAGGTAGGCAATCCGAACCCGGGGCCGCGCCCGTCCGGGCGCTGGATTCGGCCTGTACGTGGGGACCTCCGAGTACTCGCTCAAAGCCCGGATTCCTCCTGTTTCGAGAACGGGCATCTGGCATCCCGCCTCAGCTAGCCCACCGGTCAGCTCTCGGTCTCGCCCTCCGCGACGACCCACACCGTCACCTCCGGCCTCACCTCGGAGTGCAGGCGAACCGTGACCTTGTAGACGCCGAGCTGCTTGATCGGCTCCTCGAGCCGGATCAGATGGCGGTCCACGTCCAGTCCCTTCTCGCCCAGCGCTTGAGAGATGTCCGACGCAGTCACGGAGCCGAACAGCTTGCCGTCCTCTCCGGCCCGAACCGAAAAACTAACGGACTGGCCCTCGATGCGCTCCGCCGCGGCATTCGCTCGATCCAGTTCGCGGGCGGACCGTTCCAGGATGTGCCGCCGCTCCTCTTCGAACCGCTTCTGGTTCGCGTCGGTCGCCTCGTACGCGATTCCCTGTGGAATCAGGAAGTTGCG
Organism: Gemmatimonadota bacterium; assembly: GCA_039584685.1. Classification (GTDB taxonomy): domain Bacteria; phylum Gemmatimonadota; class Gemmatimonadetes; order Palauibacterales; family Palauibacteraceae; genus Benthicola. The sequence goes on from JBDGXI010000003.1 coordinate 89,475, forward strand.
AGCGTAGCCGGGTCTGACATCTACGACCTCTCCGATGTCTCCGAGGTCGTCTACCGCCTGTCTCAGTATTACCTGAACCATGTCCAGCACCCCTTATGTTGCTTATCGATCCGTTCGGCAACGCCTGGTCGGCCCGGTGAACGGTGTGTCAAAGATCGCGTTCGGCCCGGGCTCGCGACAGTCTGGATCGCAAGTCGAGCCACGTGTCACTCAGGCCCAGCACCAGGGCCGTGCCGAGGACCACCGGATACAGAAACAGCGCTGCTATCGCCAGCAAGACTGCGCTCCACAGCGACGTGGCAGCCATAGCACCGATCCACAGTAGGATCGCCGCGCCCCGCAGCAGATACAGCCCGCCCATGAACAATGCCGCATTCTCGCCGACCCGGAACGCCAGC
>JBDGXI010000035.1:0-34046 GCA_039584685.1 Gemmatimonadota bacterium
GATCGCCGGCGCCGGACCCGACTTCTGCGCCGGGGCGGACCTGCGGGAGCTGCAGGAGGCGGTGGAGGCGGGACCCGAAGCGAGCCTGGCGGAGGCCCAGGCGCTCGGTGACCTGTTCCTGCTCATTCGCAGGCTCGAGAAGCCCGTGGTGGCCCTGGTTCACGGCAGGGCGCTGGCCGGAGGCGCCGGCCTCGCCACGGCCTGCGACCTCGTACTGGCCAGTGACGATGCCCAGCTCGGCTACCCGGAGGTGCGGCTCGGTTTCGTTCCGGCGATGGTCATGGCGATTCTCAGGCGATCCGTGGGCGAGAAGCGGGCGTTCGAGCTGATCGCCCTGGGCGACTCGATCGATGCCGCCACGGCGTTCGAATATGGACTGATCAACAGGGTGTTTCCCGCTGCCAGCTTCGATCCGGATTCGGCGGCGTTCCTGGAGACGCTGGGCGCGCACAGCGCGAGCGCCCTCGCGCTGTCCAAACGATTGCTGTACCAGATCGATGGGGCGAGCTTCGAGGCGTCGATCCGGGCTGGTGCACAGGTGAACGTGATCGCGCGCCTGACCGACGACTGTCGCGAGGGTGTGCAACGCTTCCTGGCGCGCTCGGGCGGCTGAGTCGTTGCCCTGTGGCACGCGGACACGAAGAAAACAGGCATGGAGACGGGCGCGAGACCGAGGGTCCGCGTCCAGCGAATGAACGGAAACAGGGGGCAGGAATCGTGAGCGATCATGCGGCGGAGCTCGACGCCGGCAAGACCCGACTCTCCGCTATGACCGTGGGCGCCGGGGCGGCCGCGCTGGCCGCCGGGCTCGGTGGCTTCGGCCTGCTGGAGGCAGGCTCGAGGTCCGGGATTGAAGGCGGCATACTCCTTCTCGTGGCGGCGCTCGGCTTGCTGGCGGTCGCGATCGGCGGGCGCCCGTACGGTCCCGCCGTGGAGGGTGCCCTCGACCTGTCGGCGAGGCTCGGCCTCGGTGTCCTGGGCGGCGTTCTCGCCGGGTTGGTCCACGGCCTCCTGACGGAGGCGGCGGGCAGCGTCGGTCTCACGCTTCTTCTCGGCGTCGGAGTCGACGTGGATCTGTCCGCCGGCCAATACCTCATGCGAGCCGCGTACGGTGCGGTCTGGGGGATCTTCCTCGGCGCCGTGTATCCCGCGATACCGGGGCGCGGGTTCGCCGCCAGGGGCGTGGCTTTCAGCCTCCTTCCGAGTGTGTACACGCTGTTCGTGGTCTACCCGGTGCTTCTCGGCCTCGGCTTCCTCGGCGTTCGGCAGGGCTTCCTGACGTTTCCGCTCGTTCTGGTCGGGTACGCGGTCGCCGGGATGGTTGCGGCATGGGTGATCTCGTGGGGCGGTGAGACGGATCTGGCGCCGGTCAGCGCCCCGCTCGTCGAGTGACCTCGTTCAGTCGGACCCGGAGGTGAGTCCCGAAAGCCGGTACTGGCTGCGCCTCCAGCTCGTCATGGCCGCTGCCGGCGGCGCGCTGTGGTATGCCGGTGTGCTGCTCGAGAGTGAATTCACCTCGGGACTCGGGGTGGGCGTCCTGTTGTCAGCCCTGGCCCTGCGCCTGCTGCGCCGCCGGGCCGATCGGGAGGTTTGAGAGGACGCGGCCGTAGCCGCGTCCTCTCGCGGCGAACGGTGCCGGTTCAGTCGTTGACCCGGCATCCATCCAGACACCCGTCGTGCCACTCCTCGCAGGCCTCCTGATCGAACCAGCCCAACGTCTTCTTGCACCCGAGCTGGATGGCATCGCAGTAAGTCATGCACCACGTCTTGGCCGCGGCCGCCTCGCGAGGCGGCGTGGTGGCCGCGCCGAGCATGACGACCGCCAGAGCCGCGCTCAGCATCCCGATCCTCCGCATCATGTGCTGCTCCTTTCGCTTGCGGTTCCTGCCTGTCAGAGAGACGCGATGTTGCAGCCGGCCAGGCAGCCGAGGATGTACCACGTGCACCTCCACGAGTCGATTCGCTCGCAGTGCCCGGCGGCCATTTCAGCGCAGTAGTCCTGGCACTTCGCGGGGCCGGATTCCTCGGCGGCCTGCGCGGGTGGAGGCACCGCGAGAACGGCGAGCGCGAGTACGAGCCAGAGTCTCTTCATGCGAGATCTCCTTTCGAGGGGAGTCAGTGTGCGGGGGGCTCGACGGCGCGCCGAAGCGCCTGGACGTCGAGCTCCTCCAGAGGACCGGCGTGGCGGGCTGCCAGCCGGCCCTCGCGATCGATCACGAGAGTCGTCGGGACGACGCTGATGCGAAAACGTCGCGTGAAGCGGTCGATGTCCCGCGGGACGGCGACACGCGCATCGTTGAGGTGCGTCGCGGCGTACGCGGCCGCCGTGTGCGGGCTTTCGAGCCCGACAGCCGTGGTCTCCCAGACAGCGCTTTCCGAGAGACGGTTCCAGGAGGGGGCCGTCCGCTCGCAGGTCGGGCAGGTGGAGCGGAAAACCAGGAGCAGGGCGGCCGCGCCCGCGCGGAACAGGATCGAGTCCCCCGTTTCCGCATCGACGAGAGACGGCGACTGCCGCAGGGCCTCACCAGGATCGACTACCGATCGCTCAGCGATCCACGGGGCCACGCGCTCGCGGACCAGGAAATAGAGGGCCAGGACAGCCATCAGGCCGACGGCTGCATCCAGGGCCAGGGCCAGCGTTCTTCGTCTCGACATCCAGCCTCCACTGCCGGCGGCCCGAAGCGCGGCGAGAGGTTGCCGGGACCTGCTCATCGGTCCGTCAACGAGGCGGCGCTCGAGGCGGCGAAGTAGTCTCGACGGGCCCGAACCTCACACGGGTTGAGACGTGCTTGACGGGGCCGCCGAAATCGAACCTCATGTTCACGCGACCGGCCGCCGGGCCCGAAACGCATGCGGAATCCCCCGAGTCAGCCCTTTTCAGGTTGTACGGTCACACCCGGTTTCGCCGGCTGCAGAGGCCCATCGTCGGCGCGATGCTCGACGGCCGCGACGTGCTGGCCGTGCTGCCGACCGGGGCCGGAAAATCCATCTGTTTCCAGCTGCCTGCCCTGATCACTCCCGGGATCACCCTGGTGATCAGTCCCCTCATCTCCCTCATGCAGGACCAGGTGAGCGCCCTCCGGCGAAGGGGCCTGCTCGCGGCCGAGCTGACTTCAGCCACCCCGCCCGAGGCCCGGCGGAGAGCCCTCGATGCCCTGGCGGCGGGAAGGCTCCGCCTGCTGTACGTGTCCCCCGAGGCGCTCGCGAGTCCACGGTTCCTCGAGGTGTGGCACGATCGCCGGCCGGTCCGCCTGGTGGTGGACGAAGCGCACTGCATCAGCGAATGGGGCCACGATTTTCGGCCTGCATACCGGCGGATCGGGGAGGCCGCCCGCAGATTCGGGAGGCCTCCGGTCGCAGCGTTCACGGCGACCGCCACGCCTTCCACCCGGGCGGACACCGAGGTCTGCCTCCAGCTCCGCGACCCGTTTCGGGCGATCGCCTCCGTGGACCGTCCCAACATCCGCTGGGCGGCCACTCGGACCCGATCGCTGGGGGACGCGGTAGGCAGGGCCGGTGATGCGGTCCGGCGCGTGCTGCGGTCGGATCGCACCGGAGCGGCCATCGTCTACGTACCCACCCGGGCCGGAGCCGCGCACGCGGCGGAGGCGCTTTGCCGCCTGGGAGTCCGGGCCGGATACTACCACGCGGGCCTCGAGGACCGGGTCCGGAATGCCGTGCAGGAGAGGTTTCTCGGTGGCGAAATGCGTGTCGTGTGCGCGACGAGTGCGTTCGGAATGGGGATCGATCATCCCCACATACGGCTGGTGTGTCACTGCGGGATGCCGGGGGCGCTGGAGTCGTACGTTCAGGAAGCCGGGCGGGCGGGAAGGGACGGCGTGTCGGCCCAGGCGACGCTCCTGGTGACGCCGCGGGACCGGGAGATCCAGGCGCAGCTGCTCCGGGCCGCGGTCGGCCAGAGTCGCGCCGCGAAGCAGCGCTCGAGGGAGCGCCTCGCGGCGATGTCCAGTTATGTTGCGACGCGTCGATGCCGCCGGGCATATATCGCCCGCTACTTCGGCGAGCCGGCGCCTCGCTGCTCCGGCTGTGACCGGTGCGCGACGGCGGGGCAACCGTGACGGATCGCCGCGCGTCTAGGGGATGTCCGAGACGGTCGACGGTGCCGCCCGGTGGTGACGAGAGAATAGGGAGGGAATCGATGAAGTACAGCCCATTCGGTATTCAGGTGGCCGCCCTGACCGTTGCCGCGGGCCTGACGGGGTCGATCGGGCCGCGGAGCGCAGCGGCGCAGCACACGGCCTCGCTCGACGAGCCCGCGACCGCGTATGGCGAGCCGTTCAGTCTGATCGGCGGCGTCCGTGAGCTGGAAGACGGTCGAGTGCTCGTATCCGATGCGCTGGAGGAGAAGCTGTACGTGCTGGATCCCGGGCTCGAGGCGGTGGAGATCATCTCGCGCAACGGCCAGGGGCCCGATGAGTACCGACAGCCGGACGGCCTGTTCGCCTGGCCGGGTGACTCGACGCTGCTGGTGGACATCGGCAACGGCCGGATGGCGGTCATCGGGTCGGACTACGGCTTCGGCCGCACCGTACCCGTCATCCAGCAGGAGGACATGGGGCTTCAGATCATCATCCCGGAGGGAGTGGACGAAGGCGGCTACGTCTACTACGAGCCCCGCGGAGACGGCATGATCCGCGATTCCGCCGATATCGTGCGCTGGCAGCCGGACGCCGACGCGGAGCCGGAGCCCGTGGTCCGCATCAAGCTGCGCGATGTGACCGAGCGCACCTCGGGCGGGGCGAACAACATGCGCCAGGAGGTGAGGCCCGTCCCATTGAGCCCCGAGGACGGGTGGGCCGTGGGACCCGACGGCTCGGTGGCGGTGGTCAGGACCGGCGACTATCACGTGGACTGGGTGCGCCCGGACGGCTCCGTGGTCTCCGGCTCTCCGGTGGCGTACGAGCCGGTGCCCATGAAACAGGCCGACAAGGAGGCCTGGGCCGAGGAGATAGCGGCCAACGGGATGATGATGATGGTAACCAACGAGAACGGGCAGATGAACGCCAGCATGAGACGCGGAGGCGGTCGCATCCCGGGTGTGGACGGGTTCGAGTGGCCGGAGGTCAAGCCCCCGTTCGCGCCTGAATCCGTGCGCGTAGACCCGTTGGGGTATGTGTGGGTGGAGAGGCACGTGCCCGCGGGCGACGCACCGGTCCTGGATGTGTTCGATGGGGCGGCGGACCGCGTAGGTTCGGTGACGATTCCAGCCCGGAGCTCGCTGCGCGGATTCGGGGAGGGGACGTTGTACCTGACCCGACGGGACGACCTCGGCTTCCTGTGGCTCGAGAGGTACGAGCGGCCGTCGATCTGAACCCGCTGCAACCGGCGGTTTCCGCTGACCGGGCGGCGGATTATCTTGAGGCGGGCGGCGTTCAACGGACGTCGCCCGCGTTTCTCTGCAGCTCCGGCTGCGGCCCGCTGGCCGTCGGCCAACTCCGAATGGAAGGGACCTGGATGACCGCGTTCGACCTCTACCTCGAGGACCATCACCTGATGCTGCGGGACATGGTTCGGGAGTTCGCCGAAGCGGAAATCGCCCCGGTGGCTGCCGGACTCGATGACCGGGAGGAGTTCCCGTGGGCCAACGCGGCCAAGATGGCCGAGCTCGGCCTGTTCGGTATCCCATGGCCCGAGCGGTACGGTGGGGCTGAAATGGACATGATGTCCTCGGTGATCGTATCCGAGGAGCTGGCGCGAGTCGATGCCAGCCACTCGATCACCGTCGGCGCCCACACCTCTCTGTGTGGCACCCCCATCTACCGCTGGGGCACAGACGAGCAGAAGGAGAAGTACCTCACACCGCTGGCCTCCGGCCGCGTGATCGGCGGGTTCGGACTGACCGAGCCCGGATCGGGTTCCGATGCGAGCGGCATGCTCACGACGGCTGTCCGGAAAGGCGACCGGTACGTGGTCAGCGGTCAGAAGACCTGGATCACGCACGGTGGAGTGGGCGAAGTGTTCGTCATCGCCGCCGTCACCTCGCCCGGGCAGGGCAACAAGGGCGTGAGCGCCCTGATCATGACGAAGGAGACCTGCGACCCGGAGCGAGCCCGCGAAGTCGGGTTCGGACACGACGCCGAGCTCGAGCCGATGCCGGGCTTCTCGGCGGGCGAGAAGCTTCGCAAGCTGGGGTGGAACGCCTCCGACACCCGAGAGCTGATCCTCGAGGACGTCGAGGTACCGGTCGAGAACCTCCTCGGCGACGAGAACGACGGTTTCCGCGTGTTTCTGGATACGCTGGACGGCGGCCGGATCGGCATAGCGGCCCACGCCGTGGGCCTCGCCCAGGGCGCGCTGGAGCAAAGCCTGCGTTACACGAACGAGCGCCAGCAGTTCGGGAAGAAGATCAATCGTTTCCAGGGCATACAGTTCAAGCTGGCCGACATGGCTACTCGCATTCACGCGGCCCGGCTCATGACGTACGACGCGGCCCGCCTCCGCCAGGAGGGCCGGCCGCACAAGCGCGAGGCCTCGATGGCCAAGCTGTTCGCCTCGGAAGCCGCGATGGATGCGACGATCGACGCAGTCCAGCTGCACGGCGGGTACGGGTATTCACGCGAGTACCCGGTCGAGCGCATGATGAGAGACGCCAAGATCCTCGAGATCGGCGAGGGGACCAGCGAGATTCAGCGCATGGTGATCGCCAGGGAGTTGCTGAACGACCTGTCCTGACGGGCTACATCGGTAGCCGCCGGGCCGTTTCGGCCCTACATTGAGTGCCGGACCCGGGGCCGTGCGCACCAGATCGCGGCCCCGTTTCCTTTGGACACACGCGAATACGAGTGCGTCGTCGCCGGCCCCGCAGGGTGACCGGACGGCGTTGCACCAGACATCAGCCGTTCGCGCACGAGCGCCGGCGGCACGCCCCGATTCGTAGGGGCAGACGGGATACGACTACACATGCGACGCGAAATCGTGATCAACGCCCTGGGCAGCGAGTCCAGGGTGGCCATCATCGAGGACGGCCGCCTCGTCGAGCTCATGAACGAGCGATCGGACGAGTCGCGCATCGTCGGTGATCTCTACCTCGGCAAGGTCGAGGCAGTTCTTCCAGGCATTCAAGCCGCCTTCGTCGATATCGGCACGGAAAAGTCGGCGTTCTTGCACGTCTCGGACGTCTCCGAAGTCGACGAGGATGATGACGACAACGGAGGAGGCAACGGCGGCCGGAACGGCAATCGGCGCAACCGGAAGTATCCTCCGATCCAGGACGTGGTGCAGAGAGGCCAGGAGCTCCTGGTCCAGGTCACGAAAGAGCCGATCGGCACCAAGGGACCGCGCGTCACGACGCAAGTCTCGTTGCCGGGTCGGTTCATCGTGTACATGCCGGACTCGAAGCATGTGGGGGTGAGTCGCAAGATCGACGATCGCGAGGAGCGTGCACGTCTCAGGAAGATGGCCCGCGAGGCGATCGGACAGGATCAAGGCGGGGTCATCATACGGACGGTGGGTGAGGAGCTTACCAAGAAGACGCTGGTCGCCGAGTTCAAATCCCTGCGCAAGACGTGGGAGAAGGTTCAGCGGCGTGTCGCATCGATGAAGGCCCCCGCTTCCGTGCATCGCGAGGCCACGCTCACCTCGGGGATCATCCGGGATCTGTTCAGCGAGAAAGTGGATTCCCTCACGGTGGACTCGGAGGAGCTGTTCCAGGAGATCAAGTCGTACCTGGGACAGGTCAGCCCGGAGCTGCTGGATCGAGTGAAGCTGTACCGGGGAGAAGTGCCGATCTTCGACGAGTTCGGGATCGAAGAGGACATCCGCGCCGCCTTCCGTCGCCGGGTCGACCTGAAATCCGGCGGCTACATCGTGATCGAGCACACCGAGGCGCTGGTGGCGGTAGACGTGAACACCGGTCGTTACACCGGGAAGAAAGACCCGGCGATGACGATCATCAAGACGAACATCGAGGCTGCGGCGGAAATCTCGCGGCAGCTGCGACTGCGGGACGTCGGGGGAATCATCGTCTGCGATTTCATCGACATGGATGAGGCCGAGCACCGGGAGAAGGTCCAGCACGAGATGCGCAGCCACCTGGGGCGCGATCGGGCGCGGACGAAGATGTTCGGGATCTCGGATCTCGGCCTGCTCGAGATGAGCCGGCAGAGGGTCCGGCCCAGCCTGATCCAGACGGCCACCCAGCCGTGCCCGAGCTGTGGCGGCACGGGCCGGGTGCTGGCTCCGGACACGGTCGTCCGGCGCCTGGAGCGGACGATACGGAGGGCCCGCTCGGCCGGGGAGAAACGGGACCTCACGGTTCGGGTCCATCCGGAGGTGGCGTTGTACCTTCTGGAAGAGGAGCCGCGATTCCTCAGGCGGGTCGCGAGCGAGCTCAGCATCGAGCTCGACATCCGCGACGACCCGCTCATGGGACACGACGAGTACAAGCTCCTGGCCGGCCCGGCGGACACCGACGTGACCGGCAAGTATGCGGTGGCCTGAGGACCGCCAGATGATTGACGACGGGATCCGATACGCCTATTATTAAAGGCTACGGACGAGAAAAACGAACACAGGCGAAGAAGGCTGATGTACGCGATATTCGAGGCCAAGGGAAAGCAGTACCGCGCGGAGCCCGATGCCACGCTGCGGCTACCCACCCTGGACGCCGAGCCTGGCGACCGGGTGACGTTCGACCACGTGCTGCTGGCGCACCGCGATGACAAGATCATCGTGGGTCAGCCGTCGCTGGACGGTGCCGCGGTAGCGGTCGAGGTCATTCGCCACGGACGCGACGACAAGATCGTCGTCTTCAAGATGAAGCGCCGGAAGGGCTATCGCCGGAAGCAGGGGCATCGGCAGGGCTTCACGGAAGTGCGTGTCACGGACATCGACTTCGGCAAGGGCAAATCTGCCTCCCGGAAGGCGCCGGCCGAGACGAAGGCTGCGAAGCCGGCTCCGAAGAAGGCCGCGAAGGCCGCTCCAGAGAAGGCCGCCAAGCCGGCCCCCAAGGCCGAGGTCGTCGAGTTCGACATTACGGCTTCGGCTCGCGAGCTGGCGGAAGAAGCCGGACTCGACCTGGCGACGGTCGAGGGCACCGGCAAGGAAGGCCGGATCCTGAAGAGCGATGTTCAGAAAGCCATCAAGAATCGTGACGAGGCCTAGTCATGGCGCATAAGAAGGGTGTCGGCTCAAGCCGAAACGGACGCGACAGCAACCCGAAGTACCTGGGTGTGAAGAAGTACGGCGGCGAGCGGGTACGCGCGGGGCACATCATCGTCAGGCAGCGTGGCACCCGGATTCACCCGGGCCGCAACGTCGGGCGGGGGAACGACGACACGCTGTTCGCGCTGTCGGACGGACTGGTCCAGTTCGCCGATCAGCGGGGCGGGCGGAAGATCGTTAGCATCGTCCAGGCTTGATGTCCGTGGGGCGACCCCGCACCTGCCGGCACGGCGAGTCATGATGAAGAACGGCCCTGACCTTGCGAGATCAGGGCCGTGTCTCGTTCCGAGCAGACCGCTGCCCTGCTAGCGGCCCGTGAACTCGGGCTCCCGCTTCTCCAGGAAAGCGCCCACGCCCTCTTCCTTGTCCTCGGTCGAGAACAGCAGTCCGAACCAGGCGCGCTCGAACTTCAGGCCCTCGTCGAGGGGCATGCGCCGCGCCGCGAGGATGCTCTCCTTTGCCGCCTGCAGCGCGACCGGTGACTTGGACGCGATGGTGCGCGCGATCTCCAGCGTTTTGTCCCGCAGCTCGTCGGCCGGGAACACGGAGTCCACGAGGCCTATGTCCAGGGCCTCGTCGGCTCCGATCAGCACGCCGGACATGATCAGCAGGGCGGCGCGACCTTCGCCCACGAGGCGAGGAAGCCGCTGGGTGCCGCCACCCCCCGGGATGATCCCCAGGTTCACCTCCGGCTGACCCAGCTTGGCCCGATCGGAAGCGACCCGGATGTCGCACGCCATCGAGAGCTCACAGCCCCCGCCCAGGCAGTATCCGTTGATCATCGCGATGATCGGCTTCGGGAAATCCTCCATCAGCGAGTAGATGTTGCTCTCCTGCATCGACCGGTATTGCTCCACCGCGCCGGCATCCTTGAATTCGCCTATGTCGGCGCCGGCGATGAAGGCCCGGTCGCCCTGGCCCGTGATCACCACGACCCGCACGTCGTCGTCGTGGCGGAGCGCCTCCAGCGCTTCGAACAGCGAGTCCCGCACTTCGTTGTTGAGAGCGTTCATCTTGTCCGGCCGGTTCACCGTGAGCAGGCCGACTCGTCCTTCCAGCTTGTCGAGCAGCAGCACGTCGCTCATTCCACCCACCTCCATATCACCACGTGTAGAAACCCTGTCCGGTCTTTCGTCCCAGGTTGCCTTCTTCCACCAGTCGCTCCAGCAGCTCGGGCGGCCGGAATCGCTCCCCGAGCTCGGCGTGCAGATAGCGAGCGATCTGCAGGCGCACGTCCAGCCCCACCAGGTCCGTCAGGCGGAGCGGACCCATCGGGTGCCGGTACCCGAGCTCCATGGCCCGGTCGATGTCGTGCGCCGAGGCGACGCCGGACTCGAGCATGCGTATCGCCTCCAGCCCGATGGCCACGCCGAGCCGTGAGGAGGCGAAGCCCGGCGAGTCGTTGACCACGATGGGCTCCTTATCCAGGGACTCGACGAACTGACGGGCCTGCTCGACCACGCGCTCCGCGGTCCGGTCGCCGCGCACTACCTCGACCAGCGACATGATGTGGACCGGGTTGAAGAAATGGAGACCCAGCACCCGCTCGGGCCCCGATACTCCATCCCCGATACGGCTGATCGACAGCGACGAGGTGTTCGACGCCAGGATCGCATCGGCCGCCACGTGCGCCGCGAACTCCGACAGCACGCGTTGCTTGAGGTCCAGGTCCTCGGGGATCGCCTCGATGACCAGATCGGCGCCTGCGGCTGCTTCTGCCGCATCTCCCTTCGCGGTCAGGAGATCCAGGGCCGCGTTGCGAGCGGCGGGCTTCACCTTCCCCAGCTCGACGCCCTTGTCGAGGTTGGCCTCGACGAGGGCCAGAGCGTGCGCGCGGGCGGCCGGATCCACGTCGTACAGACGCGTCTCGAAGCCGGCCGCCGCGGCCACCTGAGCGATCCCGTGTCCCATGGTACCCGCACCGATTACGGTGACCGGACCCCGCAGGGCGGGGAACGTATCGCAGCTCACCGGCCGCGACCCGGGTCAGACGGGTAGTCCCACTCGATCGCTCGACGCCGGATCACCGCGATCGCCTCGAATCCGTGCTCTTCCGCCCTCCGGTTGGCGGCCTCGGCCATCGCGCTCACGTACAGGCGCGCCTCCGTCAGCTCTCTTTCCCGCGCCCACCGGTACGCCTCGTCGAGCAATCGCCTGAGGTTTCCGCGCCCGCGCGCCTCCGGCCTCACGAACGGGGTCTGGATGCGAGCATACTTCGGAGGGTGGAAGTACGGCGCGTTCTCCTCTTCGAAGCACGACAGCATGCCCTCGAGAGATCCGTCCGCTCCCACCACCACGAACACCTCGGATGCCTCGTCCTCGATGTGCTTCTCGAACACGGCGCGCCTCTTCCGAACCGAGTCGGGAGGCATGTAGCGATACGCCGGGTTGACGCGGTGGATCCGGATGTAATGGACCCACAGCGACACGATCTCGTCCAGGTCGTCCAACGTCGCTCGCCGCGCCTGATTCATGCCGGTCATCAGTCCCCGCTCCTCGAGCCGCCACCGAATCGGGGCTCGCGCTTCTCCACGAAGGCCCGTGTGCCTTCCAGGGCGTCCGCCGATCGGAACGCCTCGTCCTGCGCCCGTACCTCGAAATCGAGCATTTCGTCCAGGTCGGCGGACATCGAGCTGCGCAGCGCATGCTTGGCCAGGGCCAGCGGAAGGGCCGGCTTCGCCGCGAGTCGCGCCGCCAGGTCGCTGACGGTGTCCTCCAGGTCATCGTGCGGCACGACCCGGTTCACCAGGCCAATGCGCTCGGCTTCGGAAGCGTCCACCATCTCGGCGAGAAAGAACAGCTCCGCGGCGCGCGCCCGTCCCACGAGCCGGGGCACGAGCCAGCTCCCGCCCCAGTCGGGGGCCAGGCCGATCCGATTGAACGTCTGCCCGATCGCAGCCCTTTCGGAGGCGATGCGAAGGTCACAGGCGAGTGCCATGTTGGCTCCGCCGCCCGCGGCGGGACCGTTGAGGGCCGCGATCACCGGCTTCGGCATCTCTATGATCGATCGGATCACCCGCCGCCCCGCCGTGACCAGCAGGTTGGCCTCGTCGTACGCCCCTCGTTCGAGAAGATCGGCCATGTAGCCCACATCGGCGCCGGCGCAGAAGGCGCGTCCCCGGCCCGTGATCACGACGACCCTCACATCCTCTCGCGCGGCCAGCTCCTCGAGGGCCGCGGCAATCTCGTCGCGCATGGTCCCGAAGAACGCGTTCAGCTTGTCCGGCCGGTTCAACGTGACCGTTCCGATCGCATTCCTAACGTCAATCAGAACACTCGGTTCACTGCTCACGCCTAAACTTCTCTGTGAAGTATGGATGCGATGCCCTGGCCGACGCCGATGCACATGGCGACCAGGCCCGTCGCGGCCTCGCGGCGTTCCATCTCGTGTACGAGCGAGGTCAGGAGACGCGCCCCCGTGCAGCCCAGCGGATGGCCGAGCGCGATGGCGCCGCCGTTCACGTTCACGCGCTTCGGATCCAGGCCGAGCTCCCGGATGCAGGCCACCGCCTGGGCGGCGAACGCCTCGTTCAGCTCCACAAGCTCGATCTCGTCAGCCACCAGCCCCGCCCTGGCGAGGGCCTTCCGGACGGCGGGAACCGGCCCGAGCCCCATGCACGAAGGGTCCACACCGGCCACCGCGGAGGCGCCCAGGCGAGCCAGCGGCGTGAGCGCGAGCTCGCGCGCCGCCTCGCGGCTCGCCACCAGGATGGCCGCCGCTCCGTCGTTGATTCCGGACGAGCTACCCGCCGTGACCGTGCCGCCGGCACGGAAGGCCGGCCGGAGTCTCGCGAGTCCCTCCGGCGTGACGTCCGGGCGGGGGTGCTCGTCCTGCGAGACCACGACCGGGTCCCCCTTACGCTGCGGCACTTCGACCGGGACGATCTCGGTCCCAAACGCGCCCTCGGAGACAGCGCTCGCTGCCCGCCTCTGGCTCTCCGCGGCGAACGCGTCCTGCTCCTCGCGCGTGATCCCGTATCGCTCGGCCACCACCTCGGCCGTCTCGCCGAGTGGGATCGTCCACCCCTGGGGCATGCGCGGATTCGTGAACCGCCATCCGACCGTCGTGTCGGCGGACACGGGCGCTCCGCGCGGGAACGCGGATTCCGGCTTCAGCGTGACCCACGGGGCGCGCGACATGCTCTCGACGCCTCCCGCGATGAACACGTCCCCCTCGTCGCACCGAATCGCGTGTCCGGCGGTCACGACCGACTGCAGCCCCGAACCGCACAGGCGGTTCACGGTCTGCCCGGCGACCTCCACCGGGAGCCCGGCCAGCAGGGAGGCCATGCGCGCCACGTTGCGGTTGTCCTCGCCCGCCTGGTTGGCGCACCCGACCACTACGTCCTCGACCCGATCGGCCGGAATCCCGGTGCGTCGGACCAGCTCGGAGATGGCCAGGGCGAGAAGATCGTCCGGACGGACGCCGGCCAGCGCTCCCCCATGCCGCCCGACGGGCGTGCGGACGGCGCCGCAGATCAGCGGGTCTCGCGGGCCGGGCTCTCGGGTGGACATTCGGTCGAGCTCCGTGCGGTCAGTCGAGCGCCACCCAGACGCTCTTCGTCTGGGTGTACTCTTCGAGGGCACGCTCTCCGAGATCGCGCCCGAAGCCGGATTGCTTGAATCCGCCGAATGGCGAGCCCGGATCGTAGCGGTTGTACGTGTTGACCCACACGGTACCGGCCCGCACGCCTCGCGCGAATCGATGCGCCTTACCCACGTCCCGGGTCCACACCCCGGCCGCGAGGCCGTAGATCGTCTCGTTTGCCCGGGCGACGGCGTCGTCGAGGTCGTCGAACCGCTGCGTGGCCAGCACCGGCCCGAAGATCTCCTCGCGAGCGATCCTCATGTCCGGTTCCACGTCGTCGAACACGGTGGCCTCGACGAAGTACCCGCGCCCGTCCACCGTCGCCGGCCGACCGCCGGTGCGAAGCGTGGCCCCCTCCGAGATTCCCGCCTCGATGTAGGACAGGACGCGCTCGTGCTGCCCCTTCGACACGATGGCTCCGAGGCGGGTCTTCGGATGCGTCGGGTCGCCGACGGTCATGCCTTCCGCCCGCCCGATGAGCCGCTCCATGAATTCGTCTTTGATCGAAGCCTCGACGAACAGGCGTGAGCCCGCTGCGCACACCTCGCCCTTGCCGTAGAAGATGCCCGTGGTGACCCCGCGGGCCGCCGCATCCAGATCGGCGTCGGCGAATACCACGTTCGGCGACTTCCCGCCGAGCTCGAGGGATACCTTCTTCAGGCTATCGGCGGCGGTTCGCATCACGATGCGGCCGGTCTCCGTGGATCCCGTGAACGCGATCTTGTCTATGTCCGGGTGCTCGACCATCGCCTGCCCGGTCACCGGACCGCGGCCGGGAATCACGTTGACGATCCCGGGCGGGAAACCGGCCTCGAGGGCCAGCTCGCCGAGAAGCAGGGCAGTGAGCGGCGTCTCCTCGGCCGGCTTCAGGATCACGGCATTCCCGCATGCCAGGGCCGGAGCGAGCTTCCACGAGGCGATGTTCAGGGGGAAGTTCCACGGCACGATCGCACCGATCACGCCCAGCGGCTCGCGCAGCGTGTAGTTGAGGAACGGCCCCGACACGGGGATCACGTCGCCCGACAGCTTGTCGGCCCACCCGGCGAAGTAACGGAAGTTGGCCACGACGAAGGGCAGGTCCACCTTCGCCGACTCGAACGCCGGCTTGCCGTTGTCCCGCGTTTCCATCTCGGCGATGAACCCCAGGTTCTGCTCCACCAGGTCGGCGAGGCGCCACAGAAGAGCCGCCCGGCGGTGCGGATCCAGGTCGCGCCACGCCGGGGCCTCGACCGCCTGGCGCGCTGAGCGAACCGCCGCGTCGACTTCCGCCGCGCCGGCTTCCTCGACCTCGGCGATCACTTCTTCGGTGGCCGGGTTCACGGTGGGGAAGCGATCGCTCCCGTCCACCCACTCACCGTCTATCCACAGCTTGGTCCGCAGCTCCATGACTTCC
Organism: Gemmatimonadota bacterium; assembly: GCA_039584685.1. GTDB lineage: Bacteria > Gemmatimonadota > Gemmatimonadetes > Palauibacterales > Palauibacteraceae > Benthicola. The sequence goes on from JBDGXI010000035.1 coordinate 15,165, forward strand.
TTCCGAGGGGGATTCGGCGTCTACGAGTGGAGAGCCGGAGGCCGACCCGGTGACTGCCCACCGGGCCGGCTCAGGGGCCCGGTCAGGTGCCCGTGAACTCGGGCGACCGCTTCTCGATGTAAGCGTTCAGGCCCTCGCGCGCGTCAGAACCCTGGAACAGCAGCTGCTGGAGCTCACGCTCGATGGCCAGGCCCTCGGAGAACGGAACCTCCACCCCGCTGCACACGGCGCGCTTGATCCGCCCCACGGCCCGGGAGGCCTTGTTGGGCGGAACGAACTGCCGCGCGTAATCCATCACCGCCGCGAAGAAGCCGTCGGCTGCGTAGATCTTGTTCACGAGACCCAGCTCGAGCGCCTTGTCGAACCCGAACGTGCCTCCTTCGACCATCATCTCGATGGCTCTCGACTTGCCGAGCAGCCGCCCCAGCCTCTGCGTTCCCCCGGTCCCCGGAAGGACTCCGAGGTTGACCTCGGGCAAGCCGATCTTGCTGCCGCCCTCCTTGGCGATCCGGATGTCGCACGCCATGGCGATCTCGAGCCCGCCGCCGACCGTGTGTCCGTTGAGTGCCCCGATCACCAGCTTCGGCGTCTGTTCCAGCCGATTGAGGGTCTCGTTGGCGTGCAGGCAGAAGTAGTACTTGAAGTAAGGGTCCGAGGTCTGGAGCATGCTGATGTTCGCTCCCGCGCTGAAGAACTTGTCTCCCGCGCCCCGGAGCACGATCACGTGCACGGATTCGTCGAATCTCGCGGCCACGATCGCCTCGTCCATCTCCCGCATCATCTCGTGTGTGTACGTGTTCGCCGGCGGATCGACCATCGTGATCACCGCTACGCCGTCGACCACCTCGTACTGGATCAGCTTGTCCGCCATTTCGAGCGTCTCTCCGTTCAGTGGGATGCCGTCAGCCTTGCAGCCTCCCAACCTAGCGAGGAGAGTGGCACGGCCACAATCGGGCGCGAGCCACGTGGCCACCCGAATGGCGGCCACGTCTTGGTAAGCGCCGGTGCTGACGCTAGTTTCCCTGCATGAGAACCCAGAGCTCGACGCGCGCGCCGCTGTGGATCCCGGCTCTCTTCCTGGTGGCCGGCGCCGCACTCTCCACGGCTCGGGCGCAGGATGGCGGTGAGGTGTACCGCGTTCCCGTCACGGGCACGATCGAAATGGGTCTTGCACCCTTCGTGTCTCGTGCGCTCAAAGAAGCGGTGGCGGGGGGCGCTTCGGCCGTGGTCCTCGATATCGACACTCCCGGCGGCCGCATCGATGCCGCCTGGGAGATCATCGACGCCGTACGCGACGCGAGCGTTCCAGTGTACGCGTACGTGAATCGCCGAGCCCTGTCCGCGGGGGCGATGATCGCCCTGTCGGCCGAGGGTCTTTACATGCGCCCCGGGTCGACCATCGGAGCGGCGACTCCGGTGGTCGGGGATGGCGAGCGCGCCTCCGAGAAGATGGTGAGCGCCATGCGGTCGGAGTTCCGGGCCCTGGCCGAGGAGAGAGGCTTCGATCCGGCGATCGCGGAGGCCATGGTCGATGAGAAAGTGACCGTCGAGGGTATTTCGGAGGCCGGGCGGTTGCTGACGCTGACCACCGCTGAAGCCGTCGAGTTAGGGGTCGCGACCGCGGTCGTGGACGATTGGCCCTCGTTGGTCGCTGCCGTCGGTCTCGCGGGTGCACCGGTTCGGGAAATGAGCCCCAACTGGGCCGAGCGCATCGTTCGCCTGCTTACGAACCCGATGCTGGCGCCCCTGTTGCTGAGTCTGGGCTTCATGGGGCTGATCATAGAGATAAGGACCCCGACGTTCGGCCTGGCCGGGGCGGTAGGCCTCGTCTGCCTGGCCGCTTTCTTCGGCGCCCGCTTCATTGTCCACCTGGCGGGCATGGAAGAGGTGATTCTGTTGGGGGTAGGCGCCGGGCTCATAGCCCTCGAAGTGTTCGTGATCCCCGGCTTCGGAGTAGCCGGACTCGCCGGCGGTGTGACCGTAATGACCGCCCTCATGTTGAGCATGCTAGGGAGTTATCCGACCGTGGCAGACGTGATCAGCGCACTTGGGATCATCGCCGTATCGATTCTGGTGGTCGGCGTGCTGGCGTACGCCGTCCTCAGACACCTTCCCTTCAGCCGCGCGATGTCGGGGGTGTTGCTGGACCGGGCCACCACCCAGGAGGCCGGCTACCTGTCGGCACCGGACAGGCCCGACCTGGAAGGCCGCATCGGAACCGCCCTCACCGACCTGCGCCCGTCCGGGACGGTCGATATCGGCGGAGAGCGGATCGACGTGGTGACGGAAGGGCCGTGGGTGGAGAAGGGGGACAGCGTCGTCGTGCTGCGCGCCGAGAGCTACCGGCACGTCGTGCGAAGGGCGGAGCCGGGCGATGCGGACGGTGCGGTGTCGGACGAGGGCGCGCCGGCCTGAGGAGGAAGGGGACGCCGCGATGAATCGGGCGTCTCGAGTGTAGGTACGGGGGAACACGGAATTGACACTGGCTCGTACCCGAGCAAGTCGACGGGCCATGAATAACGGGAGCTGAAGCCATGAATGAGACCACCGCCGTGGGGGCAATCCTCGCCGTCTTTCTCGCCTTCTTCCTGATCATGGTCATCACGTGGGCCGTGCCGGTTCGCCTGTGGATCGAGGCCTTCGCCAGCGGCGTCCGGGTCGGGCTCGGCAGCCTGGTCGGCATGCGCCTCCGGAAGGTGAACCCGGCAGGCATCATCCGTCCACTCATCGCCGCCACCAAGGCCGGCATATCGCTGGACGTGAACGAGCTCGAGGCGCATTACCTGGCCGGCGGTGACGTGGCCCGGGTGGGGAACGCCCTGATCTCGGCCGACAAGGCGAATATCGCGCTCGGGTTCGAGCAGGCGGCGGCGATCGACCTGGCCGGGCGCGACGTGCTGGAGGCCGTGCAGGTGTCGGTGAATCCGAAGGTTATTCAGACCCCGAGGGTCGCCGCGATGGCCAAGGACGGGATCCAGTTGATCGCGGTCGCCCGCGTGACCATCCGGGCCAACATCAACCGGCTCGTCGGTGGGGCCGGAGAGGAGACGATCCTGGCCCGGGTCGGCGAGGGTATCGTCAGCACCATCGGTTCCGCTGACTCGCACAAGGCCGTGCTCGAGAATCCGGACGCCATCTCCAAGACCGTCCTCGCCAAGGGACTGGACAGCGGAACGGCGTTCGAGATCCTTTCGATCGACATCGCGGACGTGGACGTCGGCAAGAACATCGGTGCCGAGCTGCAGATCGACCAGGCCGAGGCGGACAAGCAGATCGCCCAGGCCAAGGCCGAAGAGCGGCGGGCCCTCGCGGTGGCCCACGAGCAGGAGAACCGGGCCCGCGTCGAGGAAATGCGGGCGGAGGTGGTCAAGGCCGAGGCCGAAGTGCCTCTCGCCATGGCCGAGGCGTTCCGCGCCGGGTCGCTGGGCGTGATGGACTACATGAAGTACCGCAATGTCGAGTCGGACACGCGCATGCGGGACTCCATCGCCGGGACGGAGGAAGACTGACATGGAGCAGGTCTTCATCATCATCGCGGTCATCCTGTTCTGGATCTTCAAGGGAGTGGCCGGGACTCGGCGTCGTGTGCCGGGACAGGACCCGTACGACGCCGACTTCTCGAGCCCCGGGGACCTCACCAGCACGACCCGCCGAAAGACCGTCGAAGCTCAGAAGGCCGCGCTCGAAGCCCTGCAGCGCTGGGAGGAAAAGCAGAGACTCTCTTCCGGATATGGAGGTCCTCCTCAGTCGGCGGATCCGGGGAGCGTGCCCGCGGCCTCCCGGACGCGGGTCGGACGCCCCGCTTCCTTCTCCAGTCGGCGAGGCGAGCAGCAGCGCCGGGATGCGTTCGCGGACATCGCACGCATGCTGGATCCGGAGCGACCCGCTGACGCGACTCCCGCCCGACGACCCAGCTTCGATGTCAGCGCGCCGCCGCCGCCTCCCGAGGCGCCACGGCCTGTCGCTGACAGGCGTCCGTCGGACGCTGCCCTGCAGCGCGACTCCGACCGCAAGGAAGAGGCTGCCCATAAGGAAGCCGCGGCTCGGAGATCTGCGTCAGAGCAGGAAGCCAGGGCTTCTGGAACGGGCGACCGGGTCGCTGGACCGTCGGCCCTGGCCAGGCTCGAATCGCTGCCGCTCGCGGCTCGCGCGATCGTGTACGCCGAGATCCTGGGCCCTCCCCGCTCCCTCTCCTGACCTCGAGAGGCCGCCATCTTGTCCCACCGGACTCTGGCGGCCCCCACCCCGATGTGAAATATTGTCTCACGCGCAGAGCCGGAATCCTGCGCCGGGTACATTTCAGCTCGCACGGGCATGACGATGCCCGCTTGATCCCCCCCAGCCCTCGAGCCGATTTGGGTAGCAAGGAAAGCACTCGGTCCACCGATATGGGGTCCCGTCTCGGCAGTCTGTGGGAGACGGGTAGTGCCATTCTCGAGACCCTCGACCTGCAGGACATTCTGTCCACCGTAACCGAGCGCACCCGTCTGCTGTTCGAGGGCTCGGGAGCGGCCGTCAGCTTCTTCGAGGCGGACGTACTCGAGCTCGTAGTGGCCGAGGCGACCGGCTCTCTCGAAGGTATCCGGGGTGCCCGCTACCCGGTCGAGGGCACCCTCAGCCAGCTGGCGTTGCACGAGAATCGGGCGGTCATCGACAACGACCTTCCGGATGAACCGTTCTACGAGGCGTTGGTGCTGGATCCGGGTGAGCCCCGGACGGCCCTGGCCGTGCCTCTGCGCCAGCGCTCGGGAGCGCTCGGCACCCTGCTCGTAGTCGGTCGGGAGGGGCCCACGGGCTTCGTCCAGGAGGACGCCGACCTCCTGTACGCGTTCGGCCACCTGGCCGGGCTCGCGATCCAGAACGCTCGCATCCTGGAAGTCGAGACGGCCCGGGCCGAGATGTCGGACAGCCTGCGAGCGGAGAGCGAGGACCACATCACGATCCTCCAGGACCTGCACGCGGCGGAGGTCGCCGTGGCGTCAGACCTGGAGCTGGACGCGGTGCTTCAGAGCGTCGCCGATCGAGCCCGTGAGCTGACGAGCGCCGCATACGGTGCTCTAGGAGTCCTGACCCCGGACGGAGGGGAGCTGGAGCTGTTCATCACCAGCGGGATCGACGACGAGCAACGAAAGCGAATGGGAGGGCCTCCCAGGGGACTCGGGCTGCTGGGGGCGGTCACCCATTCGAAGGCTCCCATCCGAGTCGACGACATGGCCTCCGATCCTCGGTCGGCGGGAATCCCCGGCACGCATCCGGGGATGACGACATTTCTCGGCGTCCCGTTACGGATCGGAGACCGTGCGTTCGGGAACCTGTACCTGACGAACAAGGAGGAAGGGGAGCCGTTCACCGAACGTGACGAGACGATCGTCGGCATGCTCGCAGCGCAGGCAGCCGTGGCGATCGAGAACGCGCGGCAGTTCAGGACCCTGCAGCGACTCCTGGACGAGCTGAGGGAGACCCAGCAACAGCGCGATCGGTTCTACGCTTTCGTGAATCACGATCTTCGCAACGCCTGCAGCGGAGTGATGATGTGGTCGGAGAGGCTGCTGCAGGATACCACCGGCGAGGCACGCGACATACCGGAGAAGATCAGGCGCGGTAGCCAGCACGCCATGCGTCTGGTGCAGGACGTCCTCGATCTCGAGAGCCTATCGCAAGGGCGGCTCGAGACGTGGCCCCGCATGATCGTGGTCAACGACCTGCTGCAAGCCGCGATGGACGGAATCCACCCCGAGGCCGAGAAGAAGAACATGCGGCTCCGCCTGAAGCGCAACCGCGCCAACCTTCGCATGGTCGCTGACCCGGACCGCGTCCTCCAGATTACCACCAACCTGCTGAGTAATGCGATCAAGTACTCGCCCGAGGGGACCGACGTCCGCCTGGCGGCCGAGTTGCGCCGCGAAGGTCCCGAAGAGGTGGAGGCGGAGCGCTGGATAGCGATCGGGGTGGCGGATCAGGGACCCGGGATTCCCGAACGGGACCAGGAGCGGATCTTCGGAGAATACGAGAAGGGCGGGTCCGGTCGCAGTGCCAGGGGAGGTGTGGGGATAGGCCTTACGCTCTCACGCAGGCTCGCGCAGTACATGGGCGGCGCCCTGACACTGGAGTCCACGCCCGGAGAAGGCGCCACCTTCACGCTGTGGATGCCGCACGGCCGGGAGCCGGAGCAGAGGAGCGGCTGGATCGGCTAGCCCGGCTGGACCGGAATCAGAGCCGCAGAGCCACGTGGTGCGGCTCGGGCAGAATTCCCTGCTCGCGGTAGCGCTTGAGCTTCCGGTACAGGGTGCGCCTGCTGATGCCCAGAGCCTCGGCCGCGGAACTCTGGTGCCACTGCGTCTGCTCGAGCATGTCGAGGATGTACTCCCTCTCCAGGCGCTCGAGATCCCACTTCTCCTCCCGAGCCCTCGATAGGAGGTTCCTCTCGGGGTCGGGCCGCTGACCCGGCGGTTCGAACGGGATGGCCCGGGCCCCAGCGTGCATGATCACCGCCCGCTCGATGAAATTCTCGAGCTCGCGGACGTTGCCCGGCCAATCGTACGACATGAGGCGGGTCATCGTCTTCGGCGGGATGTCGGGCGCTTCCAGTCCATTCTCGTCGGCGAACCGTTGCCGGAAGTGCTGCGCCAGGACGGGGATGTCGTCACGCCGTTCGCGCAGGGAGGGGACCCGGATCGGGAACACGTTGAGCCGGTAGAACAGATCCTCCCGGAACTCGCCCTTTTCCACCAGCTCGCCGAGGTCCCGGTTCGTAGCGGCGATGAGCCGGAAGTCCACGGTGATCGGCTCTCGGCCGCCCACTCGCGTGACCTTCCGATCCTGCAGCACTCGAAGCAGCTTGACCTGCACTCCCTCGGAGACTGTGCTGATCTCGTCCAGGAATATGGTGCCGCCCTGCGCCTCCTCGAACAGTCCGCGCTTGCTCTGCACGGCGCCGGTGAACGAGCCCTTCATGTGTCCGAACAGCTCGGACTCCAGGAGCGTCTCCGGGAGGGCGGAGCAGTTGATGGCCACGAACGGACGGCGGCTTCGACCGGACAGCTCGTGTACGGCCCGCGCCGCCAGCTCCTTCCCGGTACCGGTGTCGCCGGTGATCAGTACGTTGGCCCTTGTGGGAGCCACACGTTCGATCATGCCGTACAGGCGCTGCATGGCCTGCGACTTGCCGACCAGATGGGCCCGCACACCCGCGGTCGTTTGACTCCTGAGCTGCGCAACCTCGCGCTTGAGCTCCAACTCCTCGCGGGCACGAGACAGGATGTGCAGCAGTTCCTCGGTGCGGAACGGCTTCTTGATGAAGTCCACGGCCCCGAGCTTCATGGCCTCGACCGCACTGTCGATCGAGCCGAAGGCGGTCATCACGATGAACTGGGCGTCGGTCTGTACGATGAACTGGGCGTCGGTCTGTAGCGCGGGCCCGGCGCCGAGCACGTTGAGGCCGTGCATGCCGGGGAGGTTCAGGTCGAGAAGAACCAGATCGTAAAGCTGCTGGTCGAGCTGACGAAGGCCCTCCTCGCCCGACCGGACGGCATCGACCCTGTACCCGTTCTCGGCGAGAACGGTGAGCAGGAGATCCCGGACGTTTTCCTCGTCCTCCACGACGAGCACGCGAGGGGCGACTTCGGCTTTCGTATATTCTTCAGACATGGCTTCTCCGTCGTGGGCCCGGTCGGGCCGAACGCCGTCTTTTGATTCCCCATGGTCCCACACGGCCAGGTGAGGGGGGTCACCTGGCCGTGCGGGCCTGAGCCCGGCCGACGCCCGGCCAGGGCCGCGCGCGCTGCGCGTCCCGCCTACCCTTGCCGGAAGTGTGCCAGAACGCCCAGTCCTGCATGAGCCTGCCTCGGACTTCCGGCGAGTACCTGTTTCAAGCGGGAATCCGGCGTTTCTCAGCGCCTCGCCTCCGGCCGCCGGGACAGCCGCTCTTGCGACGATAAGTCCCACACGATGGGTGAATGTGACAATGTGTCGCCGTGTGGGATGATATGGCAAGGAGGAGGCGCGGTGGCCTCCGTTTGTGTAGCGGATTCCTACGCGGAACGTCCGGTTGTGGCGTTGGGCGGACGAGCCCGCTCCTCAGTCCCTGAACGGGTTCGGCGCCCGCGTACGCGAGCTCGACGGAGCCGCGTCCAGCAGCCTCTGGAGTTCCTCGTTGCTCAGCTCGAACGGGTCATCCTGGTGCGTGGGGGCGCGGGCCACTCGCGTCGGTCCAGGGTTGCCACCCTCCGGTTCGAAGTGCCACTCCCAGCGGCTGCGATCCCGGACCACCCAGGCCTTGCCCGAGCGATCGATGAACTTGCGATAACTCATCAGGCACTTCCTTCCGAAGAAGTGAATCCCGAGCGTGTCCGAACGTAGGCCACCGTTCCGCCCAGCGTTATGAGGGCGAAGGCGAACCACTGTACGGCATACCACAGATGCGGACCGTCCGAGGGCGTCGGCTCGTCCACAAGAGACGGAGCTCCGCCTCGCCCGGGCGGTTCCGTGAGGAGAACAAAGACCGGCAACAGGTCGAAGGGAAGGGATGCGGCTGCCTGCTCGATCGAGAGGGCTCCGAGGACCAGGTGCTCCGTACCGCCGAAAGTCAGGGTACGTGGCGGAATTCGGAGCGGGGCTTCGTCGGCCAGGGCCAGTCCCTCCACCTCCACCACCCCCTCCCGGTCACGTCCGTCAGGCCGGGCGCCAGCCAGGTCGGCGCTCAGGCCGTCGGCAGCTGGCAGCCACCCCCTGAGCACCAGCACCCCCCATCCTCGACTGAGCCTGAGCGGAGTGACGACGTGGACACCGGGAGTACCCCGACTCGCTCTACCGCGGATTACCACCTCATGCTCGAAGTCCCAGGTGCCGCGAAGCCGAAGACGTCTCCAGGCCAGGCTGTCGGCGGAAACTCCCTCGAGCCGGATCGAACCGTCGAGGCCAGCCGGCGGAAGCTGCATGCGCGCGGCGACCAGACGGCTCTCAGCGCGTCGGTCGGCCAGTCGGGCCAGTTGCCAGACCCCGAGTCGTGCGAAAAGGGCTGCGCACACCAGGGCCACGACCAGGAAAGCCCACAGACCGGTCCGGGAGTCCTTCATCCCGGTGATCTCTCCGCGCGGCGGGTCATCACGGCCGCGGCAAGTGTCGGCAGAACCAGTGGCCACACGGGAGCCAGGACGCGCACCGCATTGGTCGGCACATCCGACACGTTGCCGGATATCCGACACAACAGGGCGACCAGAACGCCAGCGGCGAACCAGCCGAGCACGGCCCGGCGACGGGACGAATTGAGGGACGCAGGCATGGCTCGAATGTCGGGCGACTTGCGTCTGGCAGCAACGCCAGGGTGCGGGGCGACGCATGCGCGTCCTGCGCCAGGCTGGACTCGCTTCTATATTCGATGGACGCCGGGGTGGCGAAATCGGCAGACGCGAGGGACTTAAAATCCCTTGGGAGTTATCTCCCGTGTGGGTTCAAATCCCACCCCCGGCACTCAGACACTTCGAACTCTCTCGAACGGGCAATGCGGCGAAGGGCGCTAGCGGTGTTGCGACGCGTGATGCAGCGATCGGCGTGAGGAACCCAATGCTTCGATCAGTCAAGGCTGCACTCGCCGCCGTGGTCGTCACGACGCCGGGCTTGTGGTCGCAGGTGACCGAGCCGCAGGCCGCAAGCCTGGCGATGGCTGCAGCCCAGGCAATGGAGCCCGGACTTCGAGCCGCTCTCCGCGACGGTCAGCCCGTTTCGTTCGAGCATCGGTCGCCCTGGGGGGAGATGGTCAAGCGGCTGCTCGAAGAGGCGATCGGATCGAGCCTGACCTCGGAGCATCGACGGGGGACCAGCAGGATCCTGCTCGGAGATCCTCGCTTCGACGAGGATACGGCGATCGTGGGCGTGTGGTTCGGGCGGTGCGAGGGAGCGCAGGACGCGGAGACGCTCAGGATCCGTGGGTACTCGTTTTCGTTCGAGCGCGAGCGCGAGGGCGAGAGCTGGAAGCTCCTCGGCGCCTCGCGCATCGGAACGACGGAGGGGAGCTGCGACGGAGACTGGAAGGAGCTTCCGGCCGTGCAGACGTAGCGCAGATCGAAAGATCTTCGGCGCTCGCATATGAGCTGGCGATCGAGGAGGACTCCACGTTTGCTCCTGATGACCCCTCTTGCCTCTTCTGCCCAAGAATGGAACGAGGAGCAGCAGGGCCTCATTGACCACGTCACGGCATGTTGGGACGCTTGGGTTGGGGTCACGATTCATGCTCCGGAATGCTGTACGCATTGAAAACTGTCGGCTTCGTCATGATCTTTCCCTCGGCGTACAGCGGCATCAATTCGTCCCTGCGATCCTTCCTCTGATAGTAGTTGACGACTGACGCGCCGATCACATAAAGGCTTCCCATCACCAGGGTACACCCTCCTCCCATGATCAGGATGAGCTTACCCAGTAGAAGCAGGGTCTCTAAGGTTTCCGGATCCATGGGCTAGCCTCCGTCCCCTTGCGCTGCACCTCGACTCGCGGTAGTACGCCGACGACCTAACGGGTTCAGAGCCGTGCCAGGAAGAAGGCCACCAGGTCTGCCATCTCGCCTTCCTCGAACGAAGGCCACGCGTGCTCACCTTCAAGTGGGAGCTCCTCGAGCAGCGTCACGTGGTTCCACATGGCTGCGATGACCGATACCGGTGAGTCTGGCCGGGGCGTCCGGATCAGGTCCAGCTCGCCCCCCTGCCCCTCGTCCCCGAGCGAGTGACACTCCAGGCATCCTTTTTCTCGTATCACTTTCCGCCCGAGTTCCGGACGGCCGGCCCCTTCGAAATACTTGAGCGAATACAGGTACGCCACGATGTCAGCCATGTCGCCGGGCGTGAGTCTGGGCGCCCGCAGACCACCCGCACTCATCTCGGCCAACATCGCCGGTGCCTTGTTCCACATGGCTGCAGCGAACTCGACGGAGTTCCAATCGCGGTGCAGACTCGCCAGATCGGGCCCCCGCGATCCTCGTCCGCCGTCACCGTGACAAGTATGGCACCCCTTGGCATGATACAGGGCTTCTCCCCGGCCTGCGCTTCCCGGGAGAACGGGACCCGCTATCGATTGGTGCGCATCCGCAGCGGATGAAAAATAGGCATACAGATCGACGAGTTCGGAGCCGGTGAGACTACTCCTACGAATCCCCTTCGCGCTCAGCGACTCAGCCATTCCCGGGCCGTGATTCCACATCGAGGCCGCGAGTCGGATCGGTGAATGGAACTGGCTCGTGAGGTCCAAGCTCGGGCCCGTTACTCCGCCGATGCCGCCCACCTGGTGGCACCTGATGCAGCGTTTCTCGATGAACAGGACCCGGCCCACCGCCGTGTCGCCGGGAGCGGTGGGGTCCGCATGGTTGAAGACGAAGACCACGAGATCAGCGATCTCTCCCGGTTGCAGATGCGGTCGCTCGATTCCGAGCTCGTCCATGCTGCTCGCCATCACCGGCATGTGGTTCCACATCTCGGCCGCCAGTCCATAGAAGCTCCACGTCTCGGGCGGAGTATCGGATTCGAGCCCCATCATGCTCCGCAGTGCCGACACGGAATGGCACTTGACGCACCCCTTCCTTCCGAAGACGCTCGCGCCAGCGAGGGCGCTCGGAGCTGATTCGGCGGACACCTCCTGTGAGATCCCGGAGGATCCTGGGAAGGCCAGCAGAACGTTAGTCACGCACAGTGCGGCCGCCCTGAGAAACCACCGAGAGCCGGCCGCTGACGACCAGATCATCGTGCCGGCCCGGACGAAGTACAGCATGGGCCACATTCCTCCTCGATCTCGCGATGGTTGAAATCGCCCTCCACGCCGCCTACTGCCTCGTTGAGAGACTCCTCAGGTAGACAGAGAGATCGCGCATTTCCTCTCCCTCGAAGCGGGGCCACCACTCCGCCTCGATCAGGTCGTACATGGCCGGCGCATGGTTCCACATCGCCGTCGCAAGGCCGAGCGGCGTGAGAACAGCCTCCGATTCCGATAGGGCAGGTCCAACCACAGAGTCGCCGGTATCCGGGTGGCAGCTCGAACATCCCTTTTCGTTGAACACGCGCTCACCCGCCGACAGGTCTCCCTCGGCCTCGTAGAAACGGAGGTAGTACAGATAGCTGATCAGATCGGCTATCTCGGCGCCCTGGAACTCCGGGAACGTGATGCCAACGGAGCGCATCGCCGCGGCCATCTCATACGAGTGGTTCCATAGTTGGCCCGCGATCTCAGAAACGTGCAATCGCTGGGTCGCTGCTCGCAGATCCGGCCCGAGTTCGGTCCCGCGACCTGTCTCTCCATGGCAACGGACGCACCGTTTGGTCGCGAAGAGTCGTTGACCGGCGTTCGGGTCGGGCGGTATTAGCAGGACTACCTCCCGCTCGCGGAGGTTCGAAGCACGCCTGATGTATGCGTGAATATCGGACAACTCACGGCCCACGAGCGTGGGAGTCGGGACCGCCCGGGCGGACAGCGCTGCCCGCATGGCCGGGCCGGCGTTCCACATGCCCGCCGCGAGCATAATGGGCGCGATGTAGCGGGCATAGCTGTCGAGCGCCGGCCCGCTCTCCCCCCCGATGCTGCCGAGCGAGTGACACTCCGCGCATCGCTTCTGCCGAAACCACCGCTCGCCGGCGTCGGGATCGCCCGGCTCGTCGAACAGCTTGACATAGTAAATGTAGCTGATGATGTCGGCGAGCTCCTCCTCGGAGAACAGCGGCCACGGAAGGCCCTCATCCCGGACCGTGTCGATCATCCTCGGGGTGTGGTTCCAGAACAGGCCCGCAAGCTGCTGGAGGCTCCGGCCGGCGCCGACGAGGGCGAAATCGGGGCCCAGGGTGCCACCATTGCCCCAGATAGAGTGGCAGCTGACGCATCCTCGATCGACAAAGATCCGCCGACCGGATATGGGATCGCCCGTGAAGGACGGGGGGGATTGTGCAACGGCCGCCGGGACTCCACAGAGCGAGAGGCAGACGACGGTTCCGACCACACCCGAGTATCGGGGCAGGCCTGTACGGCCCCGGGGGATCATCCCGACTCTCCCCCGGCGACCACTGCCGGGATGTCGGGGAGGTAGCCTGCCACTCGGTCGGACACCTGCTGAACCGACTCTTCGCGACCCTCCTTGATCTCCCAGATCGAGACAATTGGGACGAACTTGGTCGCGAACATGTACAGTAGAATGAAACCCGAGAACGTCGCGGACATGATCGACATCTCGATCCACGAGGGAATGTAGTGCCCTATGGATTCTACCTCCCAGCGCGGATTGACGGACGTGGGGACGACGATGTTGAATCGCTCGAGCCACATCCCGATCATCACCGCGATCCCGGCGACGAACGTGCCGCGTGGAGTACGCGTCGACTGTCGCCACATGAGAGTAAGCGGGATGAAGAAGCACCCCGCGACCATGCTCCAGAAGGGTATGGCGAACGGGCCCGAGATCTTGGCCCAGAACGTTCGCATCTCAGCCGGCTCTCCGCCGTAAAAGGCGGTCAGATACTCGGCGAACGTGAAGTAGAACCACAGCAGACTGAACAAGAGAAGCAGGCGTCCGAGGTAGTCGAAGTGCACGGCCTTGAAGTACTGCTGGAGCCCGTAGGCCTTCCTCAGCACGGCCATCGCCACCAGTATCGCCGCGATCCCTGAATAGATCGCCCCCATCACGAAGTACGGCCCGAAGATCGTGCTGTGCCACATCGGCCGCAGGGTCATGGCGAAGATCCAGCCGATCACGGTGTGCACTGATACGGCGATGGGGATCACGATGATGGACAGGATACCGATGGCTCGCTCGAGCCTTGCCCGTTGGGGCGGTGTGTCGCGGTAGCCTGCCGCCAGGAACCGGTACAGGCGCGGAGCCTTGATTCCCGAATCCCGTATGAGCGCCAGGTCAGGCAGCAGCGGAACGTAGAGGTAGACGGTACACGCTGTGAAGTAGAGTCCGATGCTGATCACGTCCCACAGCAACGGTGACAGCAACTGGGCGTGGAGCAGCACGTTCATCACACGATCCGGGCGGCCGAGATCGATGATCGGCTGGATGGCGCCGAACCCGATGACAAGAACGGTGATGAGCTCTGCCGAGCGCGTGATGGAGCGGCGCCACTCCGCCTTGCTGACACGGAGAATGGCCGAGATCAATGTCCCGGCGTGGCTGATTCCAATGAAGAAGACGAAGCAGATGATGTAGATGCCCCAGTAGCCCGGCCGATTCAACCCTGTGCGGCCGAGACCGTAACGAACCTGCAGGTAGTAGGCGACGGCCCCCCACAGGACGATCCCTCCCAGAACTACGGCGGTGATCTTGAAGCCGCGGGACGTCTCGAGCAGAGGTCTCAGGAGGGCCTGCTCGTCGGCGGACATGCCCGCCAGTCTGGCACTGGCGTCACGGCGCATTGCGTTCCCTCGAAGCGAGATAGTAAACCTTCGGCCTGGTTCCCAGATCTTCCATCAGCCGCATGGCGCGTGGATCCTCCGTGAGCTCGGCCACGCGGTGGCTGTGATCGTCGAGATCGCCGAAGGTGATGGCACGGGTGGGGCAGACATCGGCACACGCCGGCTGGTAGTCCTCCTCGCGCAGGTCGCGACCGTCAGCCCTGGCTTCCTCCCTCGCCTTCTGCAGCCGATGGTGACAGAACGTACACTTCTCGATGACCCCCTTGGGCCGTGTCGATACGTCCGGATTCAGATGCCGACGCTCCGAGGGCGACCATTCGGGCCCGTACCAGTTGAAGTACTTTGCGGTATACGGACACGCGTTGGCGCAATACCTGCAACCGATACAGCGCGGATAGATCTGGCCGACGATCCCTTCCTCGTTGATGTAGGTCGCACCCACCGGGCACACCCTGATGCACGGCGGATTGTCGCAGTGCATACAAGGGCGAGGAGTGAACAGGACACCGGTGTCCGGGAACTCTCCCTCCAGATGGCTCTGTATCTTCATCCAGCTGATCGCACGTCCCATCTCGGCCTGATCCGGTGGGACAGTCGCTATGTTGTTCTCGCTCTTGCACGCGACTTCGCAGGCCCCGCAGCCCGTACACAGGTCCAGGTCTATGACCATTCCCCAGCGCGCCATGCGTTTTGCTCCTCAAGCCCGCTCGAGGCGGATCTGCGTGGTGAACCACGCGGAGAGCCCGGTGAGCGGGTCTCGCGTTTCGTCCAGAAGCTGCAATGGATTCGCCAGCTCTCCGTCCGGATGTCGGAGCCGATAGGGTGCGCAGACCGTTCCCCGTGCCGTGCCCGGAAAGACCGTCAGCCGCGCCCGGTAGCGACCGCGTGACGACACCACCCAGACCATCGTCCCATCGGCCAGCCGCAGCTCGTCCGCAGTACCGGAGCTGACTTCCACCCACGGGCGCCAGAATACCCCCGGCAGAACGCTGGGTTGCTCGACGAGCCATCGTTCCAGAGCCAGCGTGCCCGACGCCAGCGTGGACAGGCGGTACGGGATCAATAGCAGTGGATACTCTGCGGCAGTGGCCGACCGGGTTCGCGAGATGGGACCGAAGGGTGTTTCCGTATGGTCCTCCTCGTCCAGGGCCTGCAAGAGCTCGCCCGGCATCAGCGCAATGCGGCCGTCGCCTCGCCGGCTGAGTCGAGATGGATCGGTCTCGTCGTAGAACAGGTCCACCCACCCACCCCTCACCACCAGGTCGGCCCAGAAACTCTCGAAGTCTCTGTGTTCGGGAAGCCACCAACCCCGCTGTTCCATCTGTCGATGGTGGCGGCGCTCGAACTCGTCCCCGAAGAGCATTCCGCTATGGGATGCGAACAAATCCTGCGCCCGGGCCTTGAGCAGAGACTCGAAGCTGTCGAAGGGAAGGGCCTCGGCGACGCTCCCGCCCAGACCCCGGGCGAGCTCCAGCACCGCGTCTCCAGTGTGAGTTCCACCTGCCGGCGGATCCACCATGGGGCGGCTCAGGCCCCACACGGGGTACGGATAGGAGGATGGCGTGGGCGCGTCCTGCCATCGCTCGTACGGCAGAAGGTCGGGGAGGATCAGATCGGCGTAGCCTGATGTCTCGTCGAGGAACGGCGAGAAGCTGACGACGAACGGAATTCGCTCGAGCGCCTCCCTCCACACGCCCGGTCGGGCCGACGATTCGAGGGGATTCGCATAGTAGAGAAGGAGAGCCTCGATTTGGGAGTCGGTGCTGCCGGCTACGCTCTCGGCAAATCGAAGCGGCCCGTCCCCCCCCCCAAACTGTGCACCCGGGGTCCCGATCGGTTCTCTCGCGAGACCGGACCGCGCCGTGGCATCCAGGATCGGCTCGGAGAGCGGCTGCAACGGCGGGTCTTCCCCGAAAATGACCCCTCCCGGCCGACCTATGTTTCCCACCAGCACGTTGAGGCTGTGCACGGCCAGGCCCTCGATCAGCCCGCTGGGGGAACGCGTCACGTCGGATCCGCACACGGCCACGGACGGGCGAGTGCTGGCAAAAGACCTGGCCAGCTCCGTGATTCGACTCACCGAGACGCCGGTGACCGCCGACACTTCCTCCGTGCGGTAGTTGCGCATCACCAGCGATCGATAGCCATCTCGAGGTCGACCGGTCGCGTCCGTAAAGTCTTCGAATCCTGACACGTACTGCTCCACGAACCGATGATCGATCAGTTCATCGCGGATCAGTACGTAAGCGATACCCAGTGCCAGCGCGGCGTGAGTGCCCGGCCGAACGCCCACCCATTCGTGGGCCGCCGCCGCCGTGCGGGAGAAGCGCGTGTCCACCTGAACGAACCGCGGACGTCTTCCGTCGTGCGTGCCCCGACCGCCGAACGCCGCGAGTGCCTGAACCGGCGACCACCAGGATTCGAACAGCGGCGCCCCGAACGAGAGTACGAAGCCCGCACGATCGAGGTCATAGCCCGGCGCGCGTGAGATGCCATGCGCGAGGGCCATGACCGTATCAGTGCCATCGGCGTAGTCGTCGCGCACGTGGTTCGGAGAGCCAAACGCGCGCAGCAAGTGCCGCCACAGGTCGGCCATGGTTCCGGCGCAGTATCCCGACACCAGGGCCAGGCTTTCCGGCCGCCCCTCGTCACGGAAGGTTCCCAAGCGTTCGACTACCCGTGACAGGGCCTCAGCGCGCGAAACCTCGCGCCACTCGCCCGAGCCGCGAGCGCCGACCCGCTCTAGCGGCGACGTGAGCCGCCGGGGGTGGTAGAGCATCTGCACGCCGGCTAGGCCGCGCGAGCATATTCCCCCGCGACTGACCGGGTGAAGCGGGTTTCCCGTGATCTCCACCAGCCGGCCGTCCACCACGCGCCCCCGGATCCCGCACCGCGCCGGACACACGAGGCAGGCCGACGAGATCCGATCTTCGAGTCCCGGCTCCCACCCCGCGTCCACCTGATCCGCCGCCGTCCAGAAGACGGCCTGCGGTCTCGAGAGAACGACAGCCGCGCCGGCCACGCCGGCGGCAACGACGAACTCGCGTCGGGTAGGGCTCACGGGTGCGGACCCTCCTTCATCGGTGGCACGCGTTGCAGTCCAGCGTCAGCCCGCGCTCGCGGTGACAGTCCATGCACGAGTCCATGGAGACCCGGACGAGAGCTCTTTCGGGCGGGCGCTCTGACTGAGCGATCGCGCCGTGGCAGTAATCGCATTCCAGCTCGGCGATCGCCACGTGGCGGCGATGGGTGTAGAACACGTGCTCGGGAAGGCGGAACAGCTTGGTGAAGCGCAGCGAATCACCGGCCTCGAGGAGTTCCGTCACACGGGCCGCCTCGGCCGATTCCCCCTGCGGTACGCGGTGACACATCGAGCACGTGGCCGCGTCAGGAAGGCCCGCGTGGGCCCCCGTGCGCACGTACTTGTGGCAGAAGTCGCACGCCAGACCCAGCTCGCCCGCGTGCTTCAGGTGGTTGAACGCGACCGGCTGCGGAACCGCCGGACCTCGCCGGGCGACTACGAGAACGGCGAAGACGCCCAGAATCGACACGCTTGCGAGAAGCAGGAGGGATCGAAGGCGCCGGCTGCTCGGGATCCGAACGCGGTGCCCGGAGCTCACTGGGTCTCCTCCTCGGCGAGCGAGCGGGTGTAATCGGCAACCGCCCGAAGCTCGTCCTCCGTCAGCATCGAGCCGAAGCCGGGCATCGCGCCGCTGCCTTCGGACAGGGCCTCGAGCAAGCCGTCGTCCGTCAGCTGCTGCATGCGCTCCGGATCGGTCAGGTCCGTCGGTGGTGGATTGAAGCCCGTCGACGCGGGTCCGTCGGCTCTTCCCTCCGTTCCGTGACAGGCGGCGCAGTACTTCCGGTACAGCTCCTCGCCATCAGTCGCCCGCGTTACGACGAACGAATACGAGGCTGCCTCCGGGACCGCCGCCGCGGCGACGGATCCGGGGTCGGCATGGCTACCTGCCCCGATCAGGCCTGCAGACACGACACCCACCATGAGCAGAGGAAGCTGTCCCGCGTCTGTGCCTATGAAGTGCACCGATGGCCTCCCTGGCTGCGCGCTCTCCATCGGGCGCCGGTGAGGCGCCCGGTGCACCTCGTCGCAAGCGCACGGCACGTACCACGCCGGTCGGTGCCATCAACCGATTGTTCCACAAGAGATTACGGATGTG
This sequence comes from Gemmatimonadota bacterium, assembly GCA_039584685.1. Lineage (GTDB taxonomy): Bacteria > Gemmatimonadota > Gemmatimonadetes > Palauibacterales > Palauibacteraceae > Benthicola. Next base: position 33,722 of record JBDGXI010000035.1, read on the forward strand.
GGCGACCGGTACGGAAGCGGTACAGGTGGGGGATGTGCCGCGCCAAATCGGGGTATTTCCCCCGATTTGAACTGGTCAGCACAGCCGCCGCGGCCGTAACTTGTTGTGAAGGGCGGCTTCGGCGACCGGCATCCTTCTTGCCGCACCGACCCATATCCGGCCCCGGGGCAGAGGTGAGCCGTCCGTGGAGATCCACATGCTCGAGAAGCACGACCCAGCCAGGTTTCTCGGCTCGCATCCACTTCGTGGAGGACTCGGGCGCAGGATTCTCGTCTGGTTTCTCGTGCTGTCTCTGCTGCCCCTCTTTCTGTCCAACTCCGTGGGT
>JBDGXI010000135.1:0-5720 GCA_039584685.1 Gemmatimonadota bacterium
GGCCGCTGTACACGTACCGGGTCCCCGCCGGGCGGGAGGTCACGAACGCCACTCTGGATCCGAGGGCCGTGTACCCGGATTACGACCGGGCGAACAACGAGTGGTCGAGGTAGGCTGACGAGTCGTTTTCGGGGATCGCCCGGCTTGAAAATTTTGAAAAACTTCTCCGGCGCACCCTGGCTGGCAGGTCGGGGTATCGGGGATTGTTCTGGTCGTTGTTGTGCGGATATCCGTCGTTGGCCGATGGCAGTCCATACTGCGATCTTCACACACAATCCACACTGAGAGCGGGGTTTTCTACATTTCGTTCATCGTGTTGTCATTGTGTCACTTAACATCGCGCGACTCCGAGTTTTCCCCCATTTCTCGACTTGCTCCGCGAGGGCCCGACGTGTACTGTTGAGTCACCGAAGCACGCGAGGCGCGCGGGCCATGTGTCGCACTCGGACCGGGGCGGGAGTCAGTTCTGCTAATTCACTAATCGCCGGACTTTTAGCTACAGGTGCGCTCAGATGTCGAATACTCGCCCGGTCGAACTGGTGCTGCGACTCCCCAACGACGTAGCTGACTCCGTAGAGGAAGTCAGTGAGCGGGATCCCGAGTTCCTGAATCGAGTCATTCGGTACGGTATCGTCAGGCGCGCGGTGTATCGCGAGCTCCAGCGCTCCGACGAGTTCGCACCCCCCCTCACTCACTCCTGAGCCGGACCTTACCCCGGCCGCCCATCGCTTGACGCTCCTACCGCCCCCCGCTACATCCGCTTAGGGACCGCAAAGCAATACTGACGATTCAAAGGCGAGCTGCGGGCGATACCGAACGTGGGCCAAAACTCAGGCGAAAATCGACTCGGCACCTCGGCAGGTGCGCCCCGGCGCACCGACGTGGACCCCGTTCTGCGGGCGAAGTATCTGGACTATTGTTCGGCGCGCATCTCCGAGGTTTTTCTCTCTCTCACGGACGACCGCACGTATCAACTCATGGAGGAGGCGGCGCGTGAAGCCGACCTCACCGTCGGCACCCTCAGCTTCCAGGCCATGATGCAGCTCGTGACCCGCAAGCTGCGAATGAGCGTCCCCCTCCCGGATATCGAAACGTGGATCGAGGAGTACACCGAGGATCCCGAACGGTACGATCCCCATCTGCTCGGGTTGTGGGAGTCGGAGGGTGAGGACCGGAACGGGAAGATGGGAGAGGAAGGGTGAACGAGTCGGGCAAGCGCAACGGCGATCCGCCCCAGCTCCACATCTGGGACGCGGTGACCCGGGAATTCGAAGTCGGCACCTTGCACGACCACGACGAGATCTGGAGTCTGGTGGTCGTGGCCGAACGTTCCTCCTCGGACCTGTGCAGGGGCCGCATTTCTTTCAGGCGCGGCGAGGAGCGATACGACACCGACGCGATCCTGCTCGAGGAGTCGGAGGAAGACCTCGTACGCCGGGCCACCGAGCTGCCGGCCTCCACGCTGCGTCAGTTCCTGGCCGCCCTTCTCGCGGACTGACCGGACCGAGACGTGGCTGACGAACGCATCCTCGTGGTGGACGATGAGCCGGATCCGGATCGTGCGCCGAAGCCCGGCGGAGTCCGCGTCGATCAGGACTCTCAGCGGACGCTCGTAAACGGCGATCAGATCAATCTCACGCCACTCGAGCACCGCTTGCTGAAGGTATTCCTCGAACGTCGTGGGCTTGTGCAGACCCGTCGGCAGCTGCTTCAGGCCGTGTGGAACACGGAAGCCCGCATCGAGACGCGGACCGTTGACATGCATGTTTCACGTCTAAGGGCGAAGCTGGGAGATGACGGAGTCCTGCTCGAAACCGTACGCGGGGTCGGATACCGGTTCCGCGAGTCAGAGTAGCGCACCATCGCCGTTCCGATGTCCGGCATGCCGATCACCGGACAGGAGGCAAAGCATGAAGCGGGGCTCTGGGGTGGCCGTTCTGACGGCAACGCTGGCGCTGGCCGCGCCGTTGAGCGCGCAGGACAGCAACGAGGTCACGTTCAAGACCGGTGCGATGGAGCTGAAGTTCAACGGTCGGGTGCAGGTGCAGGCCAGCACGAGCTCCTGCAACGAGTTCCCAGTGCCGGACGACTCGGCCTGCGAAGAGCAGGTGCCGGCGACCGATCTGTTCCTGCGGCGCGCACGCCTGACCATAACGGCCAAGATCAACGATCAGATCGACTTCCGGATTCAGCCGGATTTCAACAAGATCGATAAGGTCGGCCTGAAAGACGCGTGGGGCCGCTTCACCTTCAGCAAGGGGTTCCGGCTCAAGGCAGGACACTTCAAGCGACCGTTCGACGGGTTCGTTCTCGTCTCGTCCACTCAGACCCTGACGGTGGAGAGAGAGGTCGCCATTCGCGGCCTGGATAATCTCCTTGCCCCGAGCGTGACGAGCTTCACCACCGCCTTCGATCTGTCGGACCGGGATATCGGCGTGGAACTCAATGGATCGACTGACAACGGGTTGTTCACGTATTGGGTCGGCGGGTTCACCGGGAACTCAGATCTGAAGTTCCAGGACTCGAACAACTCCAAGCAGTTCGTCGGACGAGGACAGGTGAAGCTGGCGGCGGGTCGGAAGGATCTGAAGATCGCCGCCGCCGCCGCTGCCACCGATGCTTCGTACGAGTCCGTCACCGAAGGCATCAAGTCGAAGTACTACTACAACTACGAGCTGTTCGCGGACTGGGGAGACTTCAGCGAAGGTCCACACGCGCAGCTCGGCTTCGTGTTCGGTGACAACCCGCTGCAGAACGTGTCGGGCGGCGACATCGACCTCGAGGCGGGCGAGGACTTCGCGAAGATCGCGAGCTGGCAGGCGATCCTATCCTGGAAGTTCCCCGTTGGCTCGGGCGACATGGCGCTGGAGCCCGTGTTTCGGCTTTCTCGGGCCGATGGCAACACGGACCTGGGCAGCAACGAAGTGTGGGCGTTTACGCCTGGCCTGCAGATCTTCTTCTACGACCGGAACAAGCTGGCCCTGAACTACGATATCGCGAATCCGACGACCGATGCGCTCCTCACCGAGAGCTCGTTCAAGGCGCGGCTGCAATTTTACTTCTAAGAGTGCCGCGGCGCGGCCAGTGCCCCCGCGCCGACTAGAAGGCCAGCTGCAGGTTGAGCATGAACTGGTTGTCCGCCAGGCCGGGCCCCGCGTTCGTGCGGTCGATGGATTCCGACACCCCTACCAGGCTGTCTTCCAGACCGACCGAATACTGGAGTCCGATCTTGGCGTTGAAGCCCGGGTTCACGTTGAGGCCGAACACCAGGAACTGCGTGCGCTCAGGCTCGGTACCGAGACCCACCGCAGGCTTGAACGAATCGTACCGGGCCAGCAGGTCGAATGCGCCCCACAGGCTGTACCTCCCCTGCACGTACCAGGCGTCGGACGTGACCTCGGACGTATTGTCTTCCGGATCGTACTCGGCGCGGGCGTACTCGGCGGCGAACATCCACCCGCGATAGCGCAGGCCCGCGTCGGCGCTCCACACGAACCGGCTGCCGGTGAACTCGGCGTAGCCCGGAATTCCGGCACCTGTGCCTTCTTCGTCGCCCGCCGGCCGGCTCACCGGAAGCACCGGATTCGCGCTGTCGCTGGCCACCGCCAGGTCGATCCCGAACTCGTACACGAAATCTTCGAAGAACTCCACCTCACCCACGGAGTTGTAGTCCACCCGCCCCGCGAACAGGAACCGCCGGTCGTCGTTGCCGAAGGTGGCTCCCTCACCGTTGTACAGGCCGCCCCAGTACCGCAGCCGCTCCTCCAGGGCCACGCCGCGGAGCGTCGCCCCGACCTGCCGGCCCGGCGCCAGGGCCAGTGAGCCCTGCGAGCGCGTCACGAACGGGATCGCGTCCTTCGACTCCATGGCCTCCCGTCCGAATCCCGACATCAGCAGGCCCACGTCGAGACGCAGCATTTCCTGACTGAGCGGCACCGACAGGCGCACGTCTAGAAGACGCAGCGCGTCGGCTTCGAACTGGTATTCGGCCCTGAGGGCATAGTCGAAGACGATTCCGACCTTGCCCGACACCCCGAGCCGGGCGTCGTAGATATCGAAACCGCTCACCCCGTCGTAGCGGGACGACTCGATTCGGAGCCCCGTGCGCAGAAGGCCGTCGACCTCCAGCTCCGGAAGCTCCTGCGCCGCCGCCCGGGTCCCCCCCGCGCCGAACAGAATCACCGCGCCGAGCAGGCTTAGCAGGTGCATACGTTCTGGATGTGACATCATCTATGTGCCGTCTCTCATGATTCAGTCGTCATTGATTCCAGTCGTCCCGGGCCGCGCTCGCCTCGACAGCGGCCAGGTCCGGAAACAGTCGCTTCCATCCCCCGAGTCCCACCGCGGCGTTGATCCAGAAGTGCGCCACGATGGAGGGAAACAGGCTCCCCGTCCAGATCACCGGAACGGCGAGCAGGGCCCCCAGAAGCGTCGCCCGCAACATGCCGATGGTCTTCTGGTACCCGTGCGCGACTCCAAAGGATACGCTCGTGAGGGTCGCGGCGATCCACACGCCCCCCAGCGAGTCCGCGAACGCGTGGTACATGAAGCCGCGGTACAGGTATTCCTCACCCACGGCTGCCACCGCCGCGACGAGCAGAAACGCCCGCTTCTCGGCGCTCGTACGTGGCATGAGCACGAAGGAAAGCCGGCTCTCGGGGAGCTTCAGGACCTGGCCTGCCCGCACCACGAGCCATACGGTGGCCAGACCGGCGGCTGCCACCCCGATCGCCCACACGAACGCGAGTCCGGCACTCTCCACTTTCCAGCCGACCGCGTCCGGGGAAATGCCCTGCCATGCCGATACTCCGAACGTGATGGCGGCCAGCACCCCTATCGACACGGCGGCGGAGAAGTAGACGGCCGAGCGCGCCTTCGTCACTTCCGTCACGTGTTCTTCTCGCAGGCCGGTTCGGAACGCGAGCAGCGGCAGGCCGATCGCGAGAGCGAACGCGTATCCCAGAGCGAGTGATGTGAAGGTCAAGACCGGTCATTCTCCGCACGGGTCGAGGCGGCGAAAGTCACCACCCGGGGCACACGATACGCCGGGCACGTGTCGCGGGAAACGGTGCCCGGATTGACACCGGGCCTCGTGAACCTGACGTTCCACACCCGAACTCCCACCCCCACCCAGGGGCCCTGGTCATATGCACGTCGAGATCGCCGTAGCCCAGTTTCGCCCCGTCAAGGGAGACCCGGCAGCCAGCCTGGACCGGATCGAGGCTTCGTTCGCCCGGATTCTGGAGCGGGATACCGTACCGGAAGTCATTCTGTATCCGGAGACTGCGCTCACGGGCTACTTCCTGGAAGGCGGCGTCCGCGAGCACGCGGTCCCCGCGATGCGCCTCGCTTCGGACCTGACCGAGCGCTACACGCGGGCGGGCGGTGGCGGACGTCCGCTCGACGTCGTGCTCGGATTCTACGAGGTATGGGGGCATCGCCTTTACAACTCGGCGATGTATGTCGAGCTGGGTACCGGCGAGCCCCGGATCGTCCACGTGCACCGCAAGGTGTTCCTGCCGACCTACGGGGTGTTCCAGGAAGAGCGCTTCGTCGAGGCGGGACACGCCGTGCGCGCGTTCGACACCCGCTGGGGCCGGGCGGCGATGCTGATCTGTGAGGATCTCTTTCATTCAATCTCCGCCACGCTCGCGGCCCTCGACGGCGCGCAGCTTCTCCTGGTGCCCAGCGCTTCGCCCGCCCGCGGCGCCGAACCGGGC
>JBDGXI010000036.1:0-21987 GCA_039584685.1 Gemmatimonadota bacterium
ACGGAGAACCGCTCACCGTTGGTCAGCGTACCGTGATACTCCACGTTGGGGACTGTCGTCACCAGGTCCAGGTCGAACTCGCGCTCCAGGCGCTCCTGGACGATCTCCATGTGCAGGAGGCCCAGGAATCCGCACCGGAATCCGAACCCCAGCGCCGTGGACGTCTCCGGCTCCCAGTGCAGGCTGGCATCGCTCAGCTGGAGCTTGGCCAGCGCTTCGCGGAGCTCCTCGAACTGGTCGGTATCGGTCGGGTACAGACCGGCGAACACCACCGGCTTCGCTTCCTGGTAGCCCGGCAGCAACTCGGACGCCCGGTTTCCCGCGTCGAGCAAGGTGTCCCCCACCCGGGTGTCCGCAATCCTCTTGATCTGGGCCGTCAGGTAGCCGACCTCGCCGGCCTGAAGCTCGCCCACGGGCTGAAAGCCGAGGCACATGAAACCGGCCTCATCCACCTCGTACTCCGCCTCGCTCGCCCCGAAGCCCACGATCATGCCCTTCTTGATCGAACCGTCCACCACGCGCAGGAAGGGCACGGCGCCCCGGTACTTGTCGTACATCGAGTCGAAGATCAGGGCCCTGAGCGGCGCATCCGGATCTCCGGAGGGCGGCGGCACCCGGTGCACGATGGCCTCGAGAATCTCGGCGACGCCGGTACCCATCTTGGCGGACGCGAGGAGTACGTCCTCCGGCTCGACCCCGATCAGCTCACAGATCTCATCACGTCGTCTCTCGGGCTCGGCCGCCGGAAGATCGATCTTGTTCACTACCGGGATGATCTCGAGTCCTGCGTTGAGGGCGAGGAACAGGTTCGAGATGGTCTGAGCCTCGATACCCTGGCTCGCATCGACCACCAGCAGGGCACCTTCGCACGCCTCCAGGCTGCGGCTCACCTCGTACGTGAAATCCACGTGTCCCGGGGTGTCGATCAGGTTGAGCTGGTACTGCTTTCCATCGACGGCACGATACGGAAGACGGACCGCGTTGAGCTTGATCGTGATGCCACGCTCCCGCTCCAGGTCCATCGAGTCGAGGACCTGTTCCTTCATCTGGCGAGTCTCTACCGCGCCGGTGACCTCGAGCAATCGGTCGGCGAGCGTCGACTTGCCGTGGTCGATGTGGGCGACGATGGAGAAATTGCGTATCAGGTTCTGCGGCACGTTTTCCTCTTGAGCGGGTCACGAGGCCCGCGAATATAGACCTTTCAGACGTCGATCGTCAGCCCGTCCCACGCGGGCCTCACCGTCGGCGGGAGACGGGCCTCCATGTCGGAGTGGTCGAGCCGGTGCGTGAGGTGCGTCAGGTAGGTCGTTCCGGCATCGAGGCGCGCCGCCGCTGCCACGGCCTCCTCGACGTTGAAGTGGGTGGGATGCGGATTCCCGAACCACAGTGCGTTGATCACGAGAACCCGTACGCCACGGAGAAGTGGGATGGCGTCATCCGGGACCTCCTTGGCGTCGACGATGACGGCGAGGTCGCCTACCCGGAAACCGTAGCTTCGGAACCAGCCGTGCGGGAACGCCACGACATCGAGATCGAAGCCCGCCACCTCGATCCGGTCCCTGTCCTCGAAGGTCACCAGCTCGAGCCCCGGAACGCTTGTCCCCGGGCTGCTCCTCGCGTCGGGACCCCAGAAGTAGGCGAAGCGGGTGCGCAGCTCCTTTTCGTACTCGGAAGCCAGGAACACGGGGAGCCGCTCTTCCATCCGCGTCGTGAACGCCCGCAGGTCGTCGATGCCGTGCACGTGGTCGGCGTGCGCGTGGGTGATGAACACTCCGTCGAGAGTGTCCGCGCCGGCAGCGACCAGCTGTAGCCGCAGCTCCGGCGGCGTGTCCACCAGAAGACGTCGCCCCTCTTGCTCCAGGAGAAGGCCGTGGCGCGTGCGCTGGTTGCGCGGATCGTCCGACCCGCACACGGCACACCCGCAGCCCGGTACCGGGATTCCGAACGACGTGCCGGTCCCCAGGAACGTCAGCTTCATGACCTCACAGCGTCTCGATCCGCATGTAATTCGTCGTGCCCGGAACGTCGAACGGCATCCCTGCCGTGACCACGCTCGGCTGGCCGGATTCTGCGAGGCCGCATTCAAACGCGTACCGGCGGGCCCGGGCGAGCATCAGATCGTAACTCACGGGCTCGTCGTGGTGCACGGGGACCACGCCCCAGGCCAGGGCGAGCTGACGGTAGGTCCGCGGGTTGTCAGTGACGGCCAGGATCGGAACGCGCGGTCGCTGCGCCGCCAGAAGGCGCGCCGTGAAACCGCTGGTAGTGAGCGTGATCAGGAACGGCGCTCGCAGACGATGCGTAGCCTCGACCGCGGCCCCGGCGATCGCCCCTGGCACCGTGCGATGCACCGGCGCGTGCACGAGCGGGGCTGCGAAGTCGGACGGATCCTCCAGGAAGCCTGACTCACCCTCTATACGACGGATCACGCGGTCCATCGTCTCCACCGCCTCGGCCGGGTAGGCGCCGACGGCCGTCTCGCCGGAGAGCATCACGACGTCGGTACCGTCGAGCAGAGCGTTGGCGACGTCCGATACCTCCGCCCGCGTCGGACGAGATGACGAGGTCATGGATTCGAGCATCTGCGTCGCGGTGATCCCGATCGACACCGACTCCCGGCTCAGCCGGAGCACCCGCTTCTGGACGATCGGGACTTCCTCGAAGTCGAGCTCCACTCCGAGGTCGCCGCGGGCCACCATGACCCCGTCCGCAGCCGAGACGATCTCGACCAGATTCCGCACCGCCTGCTCCTTCTCGATCTTCGCTATGATCAACGCCTCGTCCTTGACCAGCTCGCGAAGCTCGACCAGGTCCGCCGCCCGACGGACGAAGCTCAGGGCCACGTAGTCCGCGCCTTGCTCCAGCGCGAATTCCAGGTCGAGCCGGTCCTTGTCGGTCATGCTCGGCACGGCAAGCGCCTTGCCCGGCAGGTTGAGGCCCTTGCGGGACAGCAACGTGCCTCCGGTCCTCGCCCGAGCGGTCACCCGGTTGTCCTCCACTTCTTCGACCGCGAAGGCGATGCGCCCGTCATCGAACAGGAGGCGGTCTCCACTCTCGAGCTCGCCGGTGAGGTCCGGATACGTGATCGGAATCGCCCCACCCGTGGTCCCCGCGTCCGCGTCGTGCAGGGCCTCGAATACGTAGGTCTCGCCCAGCACTATGTTCACCGGCGCGGGAAGGACCCCGACCCGGATTTTCGGACCCTGCAGGTCGGCCAGGACGGCCAGGGGCCGGCCCACGTCCCGGGCTACCTCACGGGTCATCCGGATGGTCTCGGCCGCGTCCTCGTGCGAGCTGTGCGAGAAGTTGACACGAACCGCGTTCATCCCGGCGTCGACGAGACGGCGAAACGTCTCGGGGTCCCGGGACGCGGGCCCGATCGTGCAGATGATCTTGGCGCGACGAATCACCTGGGGTGGTCCTCGCTTTCAGGGTTGATCGGCGCCGGAGTCGATCCCGGAGTCCAATAGACAAAAAAAGGCCCGGCCCCGCGAGCACGGGAGCCGGGCCTCGTGGTACGGCCCCGTCAGGCGTGCACGGGAGCGTCCAGCGTGAGCTCCGGCCGATGATCCAGCAACCAGCGATGCAGACTCATGAGGCCGCGCAGAGGTACGCTTTCCAGGGCGCTCGGTTCCAACCCGGGGATAATGCAGGCGGCCGCGCGCTGGAAGAAGTACGTCTTCTGCTTCTGACGCTGCTCCAGCGAGAGGTTCGCGCCGCCGGGAATATCGGGAATGGGCTCGAGCAGACGCCGGTAGCTGAACACTTCCCGTGGAGAAAAATGATCCGGGATGTGATAGGCCCTGCCCTCGAGCTCGAAGGATCCGTCACCGATGATGAGAAGGTCCGGAATCGCTACACCCATAGCACTAGCTCCTTGCCAGGACATGATACTTCCGTCTCTATCATCCAGGCGGCCTGTCGACCGCCGTAATGCCGCGTGTAGCCGCGCGGGCAAGCCCGGCTTGTGCCTTCCGAGTACGGCACGGCGCCCCCGCCAAAAGGCGAAGCGCAACTGACGGGCCGATCTCTTGCATTGCTGCCCGCCGGGCGCCGGCCGCACCGAAACCACCCGATACCCAACCCGAGGAAACCCCGAAGCCACAATATCTGGTGCCGGCCGAAAATACGGCCGCTAGATGTTGTGGTCAAGTTTTCCGGGCGACACCTGCATGGAGGTCTGCCTTGAATCCCGGGCTCCGGACTCCCATCTTCCGGCGGCGCTTTCGCTTCGACGCCCGGTGGGGCGTAGCGGAGCGGGGGAACATGACGATTGCGGAGCAAGCGATGGCACGTGAAAAGGGCGTTGTGAAGTGGTTTTCGACCGAAAAGGGCTACGGTTTCATCCGCCGGGAGGGGGGTGATGAGATCTTCGTCCACCACACGGACATCGAGATGGACGGGTATGCGTCGCTGAAGAACGGCGAGACGGTCGAATTCGACGTGTTCGACTCCGATCGTGGTCCGAAGGCCCGTAACCTCGTTCCGCTGGACGTCGCAGGCGCGAGTCCCGCCCCTGGCGCGAAGGCAGGCGAGCGAGGTGCCGGGGCCGAGACCAGATCGCGAGGCGGGCGAGGCGGGGCCGGAGGTCGGAAGCGCGGGAGCCGCTCCGGCTCGGAATCCGACAGAAGCACTAAGGGCTCGAAGGGCCCGAAGGACCAGGCGGAGGGAAAGAAGTCGCTCGCCGCCCAGTTGCGCGAGCGCCTCGGCAGGAGGTTCCCCGGCTTCGGTGGGTGAACATGAGCCCGATGGCGGGCAGTCGATCGACGGCCTCTTGAGATTCTGCCCCATCCCACACTATCTTTAAAGGCTTGGAATGGAACGCGCGTCGAGCGGCGCGGACATCAGACACGACCAAAAGGGGACAGACCTTTGGAGATCCATATCGGGGAGGGCCAGAACCTGGAGAAGGCTCTCCGGCAGTTCCGGCGCAAAGTACAGCGTGCCGGCATTCTGGCCGACATGCGCAGGAAGCGCCGGTACGAAAAGCCGAGCGAGGCCAAGCGGCGGAAGGCCAAGGCGGCCGAGCGTCGCCGTGTCCGCAGCGCCCGGCGCCGCGCACGTCGCTAGTTCCCCATCAGTACCCGGCGGGCCCCGACTGAGCGCGAGCACCGGCACCGCGACCGCACCTCACCGACCCGATATGTATGCGCCGGCCTCAGTAGGCCGGCGTTCGTGTCTTCCCACCCTGCAGATCTCCCGTCCGTGAGCTTTGCATGAGCGCCGCGCGCAGCTTGTGCTGGGCCGCCGGAGTCGTGCGACCATCCACCGAGTTTCGACCGCACATGGGCGACCGGGCTTTCCGCTACGGCGACGGCGTGTTCGCTACGCTGGCCCTTCGCCACGGCCGCCTGCTGGACGCGCGTGCCCACGTCGCGAGGCTGAACTCTTCGGTCGGAGCGATGGGCCTTTCGACCCCCGACGCCGTGAGCTCAGTGGATCGCCTGTGCGAGGTTCTCGAACTGGTGGGCGTCGACGGGACTGCGGACGGCGTGGTCCGCGTCCAGGTGAGCGCCGTCGCCGGCGGGCGCGGGTATCGCCGCGGCGCGCAGACCGCCTGGGAACTCGTGGAGCTTCACCCGCTGCCGGATCCGAGGACCCTGACCGTGACCGTGCTCGGAGCGGAGGAGGCTCCGATCCCCTCGTTGCCTGCGGTGAAGACCTGCAGCGCCCTGGCTCACGTCCTGTGCGCGGCGGCCGCCGAGCGGCGAGGCGTCGACGAGGCCGTGCGCACCGCCGGAGGACGTCTGCTCGAGGCATCGGCCTCGAATCTGTTCTGGGAAGCAGACGGCGAGCTGTTCACGCCTTCCGATTCCCTTCCCCTGTATCCCGGGGTCACCCGCTCTGTCGTCATACAGGAGGCGCGCCGAGCCGGCTGGACCGTACACGAAGGTGAGTTCGGTCCTCGTGCCCTCGAGAGCGCCAACGGCGCCTTTCTCACCAACGCCGTGCGTGGCCTGGAGCCGATCGCCGAGCTGGACGGGACTCCTCTCGACTGGCCGGCGACGCTGGAAACGCTTCGAGTGACGGTGGAAGAGGCCCGGACCGAGGCGGGCCTTCCGGTCGCCGGTTGGGCAGGCCCGACCGACGGATCCGGGTGAGCACCGTCCTGCGGCCCCGCGGCTTCGAACCGGTTGCCGCCGGGTGTCGGCGGGCGGTCGTTCCTTCCCCGTGGCCCCCTCATTCGGTGGCCGTCTTCCTCATCGAGTCCTCCGGCGACTGGCTCGTGGACACGGGGGCAGGCAGCGATGAGTCGGTCGAGGCTCTGCGCGAGGCGCTGAGCGGAGCCCTCGGCCCGGGTCGCGAACCGGACGGGGTTATCCTAACGCACTCACACCTGGACCACGCCGGGGGCCTGGAGGCTCTCAGCTCAGCGGTGGTGATTGCACACCAGGACGCCGCGGCAGCGTTCGAGGTGGACGAGCGCACTCCGTCCGGGCTTCCGTTCGCGACGGTGCAGGGCATGTCCGGACCGGTCCCCGGCGTCCCGGAGTGGGAGTGGGTTATGGGCGGGGGACATGCGCCCGGGCATCTGCTCCTGTGGCAGCCGGAGAGCGGGACCCTGCTCGCGGGGGACCAGTTCCTGCACGGCCTTAAGACGCCGCTCAGAATCGCCGATCCGGCGGAAGATTCGTTCGGGGCCTATCTCGATACGCTCGACCGGGTCGCCTTCCTGCGACCGGCGATCGTGCTGAACAGCCATACCGATCCGATAGCCGAGCCCGCCGCATGGCTCGACCGAGAGCGTCGCCGCCTGACGAGACAGCTGGATCGGACACGAAAGGCGGTCCGGGCGGGGGCCCGCACGGCCGAAGAGGTCACCGACCGGACGTACGGCTCGATCCCTGGACCGGGGGCGCGCCAACTCCTTCTCAGGGAAAAGCTGGCGGCCCTCAGACACCTGGCATCCGAAGGCGAGATCCGCCGGTACCTGGCCGACGGGCAAGAATCCTTCGAGCCCTAGGCGGACCCGAACCGCCGCTCGACGTACGCCTCGAGGATCTCGATGAACTGGGGCACGATATCTTCGCCGCGAAGCGTGGAGTGATGCTCGCCGTCCACGTACACCGGGGCGCTCGGCTCCTCGAAGCTTCCGGGAAGCGAGATCCCTATGTCGGCGTGGCGCGATTCTCCCGGCCCGTTCACCACGCACCCCATGACCGCCACCGACAGTTCCTCGACTCCCGCATGGGTGTCCTTCCACGCCTGCATGCGCTCGCGCAGCCACCCCTCGATGTCCTGAGCCATCTCCTGGAAGAAGGTACTCGTGGTGCGCCCGCAGCCCGGGCAGGCCGTGACCTGGGGCTCGAAGCTCCGGAGCCCCAGTGACTGCAGTAGCTGGCGCGCCACCAGGACTTCCTCCCGACGGTCGCCCCCCGGCGCCGGAGTGAGAGAAACCCTGATGGTATCTCCGATCCCCTCGGCCAGCAGGATCCCGATCCCGGCAGCGCTGGCCACCGTGCCCTTCCGGGCCATGCCCGCTTCCGTGAGCCCGAGGTGCAGCGGATAGTCCGACAGCGGTGCGAGCGCTCTGTACACGCGGAGCAGGTCGGGGACGGCCGACACCTTGGCACTCAGGATGATCGCATCGTGAGGGAGGCCGATCTCCTCTGCCACGCGGGCCGAGCCCATGGCACTCTCCACCACGGCGGCGATCATCACCGTATCGGCCGCCGCCGGCTCGGGGAGGGCCGCGTTGTCGTCCATCATACGGGTGAGGAGAGCCGCGTCCAGCGATCCCCAGTTTACCCCGATGCGGACCGGCTTCCGGTTCTCGATCGCGCACTCCACGATGGTCGCGAAGTGGTCGTCCCACTTCTTCGCGCCGACGTTGCCCGGATTGATCCGGTACTTCGCCAGGGCCGCGGCGCAGTCGGGATTCCCGGGCAGCAGGATGTGACCGTTGAAGTGGAAATCACCGATGATCGGAACCGGCACTCCCATCGCGTCCAGCCGGGTGACGATGGTCGGAACGGCCGCCGCCGCCGAGGAGCTGTTGACCGTGACTCGAACCAGCTCGCTTCCCGCCTCCGCGAGCTCTGCGACCTGCCTTACCGTGGCGTCCACGTCTGCCGTGTCCGTGTTGGTCATCGACTGCACGACCACCGGGTGGGCGCTCCCCACGTACACGTCTCCGACTCTCACGCTCGACGATTGGCGGCGGGCCGGGAGGCCCGTCTCGGGAACGGCGCAGGGGGGCGGTGACTCGGGGCTCTCCATGTCGCTCCACGCGCGGACGGTGCGGACGGGGACGGTCTCGATCCCGGCGGTTCGTGCGCCGGGGAGTGGTCGCGCCCTAAGCTACCCCTGCCGGACCGCAAAGAAAAACCCCCGGATCTCTCCGGGGGTCGCGCCCGCCGGTCGGCCCGCGCGGGGGCGGGGCCGACCCACGTTTCAGGGTCCGTCGCTTCGCTGTGCGGCTTCGCTCACGCTTGGCGGGCGCTGGTTTCCTTCCAAAAAGCGTCAATACGGGAATCGAGAAGCCGGCGTCGCTCGCGCCGCATCTCGATCTCGAAGGCCGAGCGGTTCGCTGCCACCGCGTCCCGCAGCCATCTCCTGGACAGCACGGGATGCTTCAGCCGTGAATCGACCGCCGTCGCTCCGGCCACTCCGACCGTTCTGTGGAGCTTGGGCATCGTCGTCCTCCTCGATCCTGCGCGTTTGTCCACCGAGGGTGCGCTTGTTATCCACCGCGAATCCACGAAAACCGCGGAATTTTCCACAGCAAGCGCAACATCTTGGGGCACTACTAAAGTAAGACCACAAGATATGGTGGTCAAGGTCGCGCGCCCGTGTCAGCGTTTGACTACCGGGTCGAAACCGAAGTACTTACGCACGAATCCCATCTGCCCCACGTGGTACGACTCGTGAAATGCCAGGAAGGTGATACCGCCCAGGATCGAACGATCCTCCGTGGGAAAGCGCGCCGGGGAATCGGCGTCGAGCTCGGAGGCTGACATTTCGGACAGGCACTGCAGAGTCGCCTCGTGCAGCTCGTCCCACTCGGCCACGACCTCGTACAGAGGGGGATACTCCTTCATCGTGGTTATATCCGTCGCGGCGTCGAACAGGGTCTGCCACGGGTTCGTCCGCTCGTGGCCCGCGAGCTTCATCAGGTAGAACCGGGCGTCCAGCGCGTGGCAAGCGATGAATGCCAGGCTGTTCGTGTGATCGTTCGGCCGTCGCTCGCCGGCGGCCTGGTCCACGCCTTCGAGGGCCCTGCGGAACAGGGCCGCGTTGAGCTCGAGGATGTTCTTGACTGCCTGCAGCCTGTTGTCCACCAATGGCCTCCTATCGCATCTCGTTGAGCCTCTCGACGGCTTCTCCCAGCAATTCCTCCGTCTTGCAGAAAGCGAAGCGGACCAGGCGCCGACCGTCCTCCGGATCCAGGAAGAAGCTGGAGCCCGGCACCGAAGCTACCCCGTGCTCGGCCGTAAGCCACACGGCGAACTCGTCGTCGGGCAGGTCGCTCAAGTCGCTGAAGTCCGCGAGGACGTAGTACGAGCCCTCGGGTGGATCGCACCGGAAGCCGGCCCGCTGGAGACCCGGGATCAGAACGTCGCGCCGGGCCCGATACTGTCGAGCCATGTCGGAGTAGTAGTCCGGCGCCAGGGACTCCATGGCGACCGCCACCGCCTCCTGGAGGGGCGACGGGGCCCCGACCGTGAGGAAGTCGTGCACCTTGCGGATAGCTCCCGTCACCTCGGGCGGCGCCACGATCGTGCCCACCCGCCAGCCCGTCACGGCGAAGGTCTTGGAGGCGCCGCTCACGGTGATCGTCCGCTCGCGCATGCCGTCCAGTGTGGCGATCGGCACGTGCTCACCCTCGTAGTAGATGTGCTCGTAGATCTCGTCCGTGACCGCGTAGGCGTCGTGCCGCTGGCACAGCTCAGCGATACCCTCCAGATCACGCCGCGAAGCGACCCGCCCCGTTGGGTTGTTCGGCGTGTTGAGCACGATGGCCCGCGTGCGGTCCGAGAACGAAGCCGCCAGGCGGTCCAGGTCGAGTTCTTCCCTGCCCCACATAGGGACGTAGACCGGCCTGGCGTCGCACAGAAGAGTATCCCGGTCGTAGTTCTCGTAGAACGGCTCGAACACGATCACTTCCTCGCCTGGATCCACGAGCGCGAGCAGCACGGAGACCATGGCTTCCGTGGCGCCACAGGTGACCGTGACTTCCGTCTCCGGGTTCACGTCCATGCCGTACCAGTCGTAGTACTTCACGGCCACCGCGTCGCGCAGGCGCTTCGCCCCCCACGTGATGGCGTACTGGTTGATGTCGGAATGGATCGCGCTCGCCGCCGCTTCCTTGAGGAGGTCCGGAGCCGGAAAATCCGGGAATCCCTGCGCCAGGTTGATCGCGTCGTGCTCCCGGGCGACCCGGGTCATCTCGCGGATGACCGACTCCGTGAAGAGCTGCGTGCGGTGCGACGTGTGCATGGAGAGATTTTAGCGATCGACCTTCGATGCGGCGAGACGGGTCGCTAGAACCGCTTGAAGAACTGCCGCGCAGGCAGATCGGGCGGATCCGGAAGCGAGAGCGCCAGAAGTCCCTCGGTATCGCTTCCTGCCTGAACAACGTGCGGACCCCGGTCGAGCAGGACAGTCTCCCCGTCACGTAGCGGCACGCCGTCGACCGTCGCGACGGCACCGGATTCCACACCGTACAGGCGATATTCGCCCGGGACGATCACCTCGAAGATCGTGGCCTCGGAATCGTTCGAGATGTCCAGCGAGATTCCGGGCACCAGGAGACCGGCAGCGTACTGAACGTAGTGCTCGGCCCAGAAGTCCTTAACTACGTCCGGAAAATGATCTAGGCGAAATGACTCGACCATGAACGTGACGGGCCGATAGCGGAACTCGTCCAGGAAGCCGGTGGTGGTTTCAGCTGCACCCCGTCCGGAGAAGCGCTCGAAGATATGCTGGCTGAAATAGACGGGGAACGGGTCTTCGTCCTCGCGGCATAACAGCACCCGATCCGTGCTGAAGCCCTCGGATGAACCCGCGAAGTTGGCACCCACTAGCTGGAGTGTATCACGTTGTACGGCTTGGGTATCCCGAGAGAGGGAGCTTCCAGCGAACGCTGCTGTCACGATCAGTCCCGCCCACACTACGAACTCGAGCGGAGCCATACGGCGGGACTGTCGGGCTCGCCCTCGGATCACAGGCATGCCGACAGCGATTCCGACGGCGGGAAACAGCCCCAACGTGATCCAGAAGTAGGGAAACGCGCCCGCATGGAACAGCGCTACGGCGAGGCCCAGGCCCAGAATCCCCCAGGCCAGCATGGCTATCCCGCAGTCGGCACCTCCGTTGCTCAAGGCCCGAGGAGTACTCACCAGTAGCAGAAGGACGAGCGTCAGTTGAGGCAACAGCTCCGGGGACATCAGAACGTAGTAGCCGTATCCGACGGTCCTTCGGTAGAACTCGAACGCGTCGAGTTGACCGGACACAGGGAGGAGAGGCGGAGCCTCGAAGAAGTGTGAGACTACGGTAGGGTAGACACCCACGACCACGGCGGCCGACAGAACCGCGAGCGCAACACGGATAGAATCCCGTGACCACTCGAAGTCACGGCGCAGGAGGGCGTCTCCGAGGGCGAGAAGCCCGACTAGCGCGGCCACGTAGATGAGCTTCTGGGAGAACAAGAAGCCGGTTCCGGCCAGCAGCCCCGCGAGCACGGCGAGCGCAGGATGGCGTCGGGAGTGCAGCAGGGCCAGTCCGCCGAGGAGCCCCAGCGCGACTGCCGGCTGGTCCGTCCGCACCTGCAGGGAATACCTCAGGAACGCAGGCGTGAGCGCCAGGAGGGCCACGCCGAGAGCCGCGTCCTGAGCATGCCTGGGCCGCCCTTCGAATAGACGTCGAAGGATGCCCCACAGCCCTGCGAGGATCGTGATCGCGAAGACCGTCCACAGGCCACGGGCAAGCCTGGCGGCTTGGACAGCGTCCCGGCACTCCTCGACAAACGGGATGAGCAGTAGCGTGGCGAGCCCGGGCCGTCCTCCGCTGGACAGTGTGCCCGTCCGCAGGGTGTCGTGCGCTCGCGCCAGCAGAGCGAACTCATCCCAGTTCACGTTCTCGGTGAAGATCCAGAACAAATGGGTGGCCGCCCAAGCGATCAGCGCGAGCGCGAGGATCAGGCCGAATCGACTGGCGGTCCGCTTCACGCCGGGTTCCGCTTCCGCCCTAATAGGCGCCCCTCCCGCTCAGAACTGCCGAGGCGGTTCGTGCCAGAATGTGAAGGTCCAGCCACAGCGTCCAGTTCCGGATGTAGTACTCGTCCCGCGCCCCCTGCTCCTCCCAGGTGGCGTCGCTTCGACCCGAGACCTGCCACAGGCCGGTAACTCCCGGTCGAACTTCCCGGCGAAGACGTCGCGTCTGCTCCGCCAACGCTACCAGGTGGTAGTCGGGCAGGGGCCGAGGACCGACGAGACTCATGCGACCGGCCACCACTGAGAAGAGCTGCGGAAGCTCGTCAATGCTGAAGCGCCTCAGGAACGTCCCGACGTAGGGAATCACTCGTGGATCCCGCTTGAGCTTGAACTGGGCCTCCCAGTCGTCTCGAAGGCCGGGGTTCAGGTCCAGGTACTCGTCGAGTCTCTCCTCCGCGTCCTCGTACATGGTCCTGATCTTCGGTACCCGAAACGAGACTCCGTGCAATCCCTCCCGGTTCTGGAAGTACAGCGCGGGGCCCGGACTCGTCATCCGAACCAGCAGCAGGGACATGAGAACCAGAGGCGCCGAGAGTATCAGGCTGACCATTCCCACCGTGAGATCCAGCGTCCGCTTGAGAGCTCTATCTCCCGGACGCAGGAGGTTGTTGGCATACTCCACGCAGAGCATTCCGCCGAGGTTGCGCACCTGGATTCGTTCGACGGGCGCTTCGGCGTAGGTTCGGATCATCATGACGTGTCGAAAATGATGGCGCAGACGGTCGAGAAGGTCCGGCGTGGGAGTCCCCTCGGTGACGACGACGGCGATTTGGATTCCTCGCGAGGCGAGCTCCGACACCATGTCGATGGATCCGAGCACCGGCACCCTGCCGATCTCTGAGGACGCAGCGTTGTCGTCGAGGTACAGAATCCCGACGGGCCGATATCCCGATCGTGTCGAGCGAGCGAGAGCGGCCGCCGCCCGCTCCACGTGGCACAGCTCCGCAACCAGGACGACCGGCTTGGGCCACCAACCCCACCGACGAGCAGCCTGGAGAACCGACACACGAACCACGGGGACCGCGGCCAGCGACAGCACCGCTGCAATCCCGAAAGTCATTCTGGAGTAGTCGTGGGGTACTTTGAAGGCGAATGTCGTCGCCGCGATAACGGCGAAGCAGAACGCGGTCACGACGGAAAGCCGTCTCAGCGTCTCCACACCTCCGAGACCGAGCCCCGGGTACAGGCCGAAGAGGCTGTACCCAAGGATGAACAGGCCAACCAACGGCATGAGTTGCAGGTACAGGCCAGCAGGCTGGTTTCGGACGGGAGATGCCCACAGGAGGTACGCAACCGTCCCAGATAGCAGCAGGGCGGCGACGTCAGCTGCCACCATCAAGCCGACACGCGCGATACGCGCCCATGGTGGCGGTACCACCACCCGGTCTAGCGTATTGCCAGTTTCGCGGCTGTCAGCGGCCGTCTCGAGCACGGAATCGGTCCTGTCGGGTTCGCCGTTGCGCAAAGTTACCGCATCCCGGTAACGCATCGACGGTCTTGTTCGCAAAGCGCGTACCGATCCCGCCGCATGCCCGGTTCAATCCGAGTTGGTCGCCCCTCGTCGAAATGGTCTCGCGACCAACTCTCGCAGAAGAAGCCACAGGAAGATCGAGTTCGTGACCAGGTAGCGTCTCCAAAGCCTTCGCGGCTCACGAGCCAGGCGGTAGCTCCACTCCAGGGACAGGTCACGCATCCACCTCGGGGCACGAGAGTCCATCCCCGCGAAGAGTGGAAAGGCCCCGCCCACGCCGATCATGACGGCATTGATCCGGCCCTTCATGGCCGCCATCCATCGTTCCTGCCGCGGGCAACCCAGAGAGACGAAGACGATGTTGGCGCCGCTCGCACTGACCGCGGCGGCCGCGCTGGACATCTCGGCGTCCGTAAGGTCTCGGAACGGGGGCGCGCTCCGTCCGGCGACCCTCAGGTTGGGGTGGTCCGTCTCGATACGCTCCTCGATGCAGGAGAGCACGGCTTCCGTGGACCCGTAGAAGAACACGGACTGTCCCTCCGCCTCGGCCCGCGCGATGAGGGCTGGCATCAGATCGTTGCCGGCGACGCGTTCCTGCTTCCTGCCATGCAGCAGACGCATGCTGTAGACGACCGGCATGCCGTCCGGCGACGCGACGTCCGCCGTGTCCACGACCGTTTGAAGCGCCGGGTCCCGCCATGCCTCGGCAACCATGTGTGCGTTGACGCAGCACACGTAGGAGCTCGTCCGGGCTTTGCCCAGGCGGACAATTCGGCCAAGCAGGTCTTCGAAGGTCCCCGTGCTGATGTCGACGCTCAGTATTCGAGCGCGATCACCGGGTAGGCCTTTTCTTCGCCTATCAGCTTGTCGTAGCATCGTTGTGGACTCTAACCTGGACATCGAGCGGCGACCAGCCAGGGACGACGGGTGAATCATATTGCACCTGGGGAGATCGGTGATCATCCTGTATTCTCGCGGGGCCTTACATCCTGCACGGGAGCTGTGGATGGCAAGCGTCGGCGATGAGACTGGCACGGACCATGCCCGGCTAGTGAGGCGGAGATGACGTGGCGAGTGCCGCTGGCACGACCGGATCTTTCCGGAAACGAGGCTGGCTACGCGCTGGAGGCGATCGAGAGCTCGTGGATTGGACCCGTGGGCCCATTCGTGGATCGCTTCGAGGCCGACTTCGCTCGCGTGTGTGGTACGAGCCAAGCCCTGGGCGTCTCGAACGGAACCGTCGGTCTGCATCTGGCGATGGCCGCGTTAGGCGTCGGCCCTGGCGATGAGGTGATCGTTCCTGCCTTGACGTATATCGCCACCGCGAACGCCGTCCGATACGTGGGCGCCGAGCCGGTCTTCGTCGACGTGGACCCCGAGACATGGTGTATCGATCCTCGGGCTGCCGATGCTGCAGTGACCCCCCGGACCGTGGGAATCATCCCGGTCCACCTGTATGGCCATCCCGCGGACATGGATCAGCTCCTCGCGATCGCAGATCGGCACGGCCTGTTCGTGGTCGAGGACGCCGCCGAGGCTCACGGAGCCCGTTATCGCGACCGCCCGGTGGGCAGCCTAGCGACGGCTGCTGTCTTTTCGTTCTACGGCAACAAGATCGTCACCAGCGGCGAGGGCGGAGCGGTCACGACGTCGGACCCGGACTTGATGGCGAAGCTCAGACTACTGCGCGGCCAGGGAATGGACCTCACCCGCCAATACTTTTTTCCGGTGATCGGCTACAATTATCGGTTGACCAACGTGGCTTGCGCCCTGCTGTGCGCGCAGTTGGAGCGCCTAGACGAGATGCTGGATACGCGACGCCGCATCGATGCGGTGTATCGAGAGGCACTGCGCGACGTTCCCGGGATTTGCCTGCAGCCGCGTGCCGAGTGGGCCCAGGCCGTTCCCTGGCTGGTATCGGTCATGGTCGACGAATCGGAGTACGGCATCGGACGAGATGAGCTAATGGATCGCCTGGCAGCGAATGGCATCGAGACGCGTCCCTTCTTCATACCGATCCACACGCTTCCCCCTTACACTTCAGGGGCATCTGGACCCGATTTGCCCGTAACGACCCGAATGGCCCGGGAAGGAGTCAACCTCCCCACCTATTCCGGTCTTAGCCCTGCCGACGTGGACTACGTGATTCGATGCATTGCGGAAGAGGCCCGACATGGCGACTGAGACCGGCAGCTTCCTTCTGTGCGGGACCGGTGGGCATGCAATAGAGGTAGCCGCTGAGTTCCCGGGCCTTTTTGGCGCGGTGTACGATCCGTACAGCGAACTCGCGGATTTTGAAGGCCTGAGGGTGCTTCGGAACCTGGAGGAAGCGCGCCGAGCCAGCCTCAAGTTCGGGGTGATCGCCGTAGGCGTGCCGGCGGTCGCAAGTCGCATCTTCGTGGAGCTGACGGATGGCGGTCTTGCGCTCGCCCCTCCCCTTGTCTCGCCACACGCCGTAATCGCGGGTACCCAAGTCGAAATCGGTGATGGAACGCTCATCATGGCTGGAGTGGTGATAGCGGATCGTGTGAGAGTTGGGCGGTCCTGCGTGCTCAATCGCATGTGCACGATCGGTCACGGTGCCCGTTTGGATGATTTCGTCTCGGTCATGCCGCTGACGGCCCTATCAGGAGGCGTACACCTGCACGAGGCTTGTTACATAGGGGCCAGCGCGTTCATCAAAGAAGATGTGACGATTGCCCGGGGTACCACGGTCGGGGCGATGTCGGGCGTGTTCAAGGATATCGAGGAACCTGGTGGCGTTTGGGTGGGATCGCCCGCTCGACCTCACAAGGTTGACGGCTGATCCGGTGAATGGGGCGCCAGGCCTGCGGGTTTGTATTGATGCGCGATTGGAGCCCGGCTCCCCTGGTGGCCTGGAGACGGTAGTCATCGGCTTGGCCCGGGGCCTCTCGCGTCTCACCGATGGAGACGAGGAGTACTTCTTCCTGGTGAACCCGGTGCACGTGGAATGGCTGAGCCAGTACCTCGGGGCGAACAGCCGTGTTCTTCGATACCCGTACTCGTTGGCTGAGCGAATCTTACGGCTCGCGAGACGCTCGCCAGGGATCCGTGAACGCCTGGTCCGACTGGGAAAGCGTCTTGTGCCATCTCAGGCGGGGCGCTTCCGGATCGCACAGAGTCGTGGAGTCATCGAAGCGGCCGGGGTCGATGTCGTTCATTTCACGACCCAAGGAGCATTTCGCACCGGCATCCCCAGCATCTACCATCCGCACGATCTGCAACATCGTCACCTGCCCCAGTTCTTCACCCGGCGTGAATATGATGCTCGGGAGAAGGCGTTCAGGGAATACTGTTCACAGGCGTCGGCCGTCGCGGTCGTTTCTCGATGGACGCGCAATGACGTGATCGAAGCATACGGGATAGAGCCGGAGAAGGTGCACGTCATCCCCTTCGCTCCCGGTCTCGAAGAGGACGAACCGGAACTACCCGAACGGGAGGCCGTCCGACGCCGCCTGGCCTTGCCCGGGGACTTCGTCCTATATCCCGCCCAGACCTGGCCCCACAAGAACCACCTCGCCCTTGTCGAAGCTCTTCCCAAGCTTCGATCAACATCGGGTTCCGCCTGTTCCCTCGTGTTCACGGGCCGGGTCACGACGCACGCCGAAGTCATCCGGGCCCGCTCCAGGGAACTCGGAGTCGAGTCGCGGATTCACATGCTGGGATTCGTTTCTCAGTCAGATCTCAAGGCCCTCTACCGGCTCAGTAGGGCCGTCGTGATCCCCAGCCTGTTCGAGGCCGGAAGCTTCCCGATCTGGGAGGCGTTCCGCGCCGGGACTCCGGTCGCGACGGCCAGGACCACATCGCTGCCCGATCAGGTGGGCGACGCGGGGCTCGTATTCGATCCCACGGACTCTGACGACATAGCAAGGTCGGTCGACCGATTGCTGACGGATGATCAACTGCGCGAGAGGTTCATCCGCGCTGGACGGGAACGTGTGCAGCACCTCACTTGGGATAGGACGGCACGCTGCTTTCGTGCCCTGTACCGAAGCGTGGCTGGAAGGCGACTGTCGGCCGAAGACCGACAGTTGCTCGTCTCGGCCGCGACGTTCTAGGCCGCGCTGCCATCCGCCCGCAGGCGCCGGAACACGCCAGGCGTGTACCACGCGAATGCCGTCCCACTGATCATCGTGTAGCCCACCGCACCGCCGAGCGCGACACCGGTTACTCCGAGGGGCCCCACCAGCGTGATCTTGAGGATGAGCACCACGGCCGCCATCGCGAGCGCCACCGTGGCCTGGAAGCGCATGGCCCCAACGGCATTGTACAGCATGGACAGCGCGTTGCCTGCCGCGACGACGACCGTGGTGAACCCTAGAGCCGACAGAAGTGCGAGCGATGCGGTGACGGTACCCCTGGTGAGGGCCGAGGTCAGGACCGATCCGAAGAGCAGGAGACCGGCACTGGCCAGCGCCGCTACCCCCGTGACCAGGACCAGGGATCGAATCGTCGTCCTCTCGACCCATGACACGCGTCCGAGGCTTATCGCACGAGTATACTCGGGCCACATCGGCCTGAGCAGCAGGCCCAGCGCAAACGTCACGAGCCCGAAGAGCCTCGCCGGTACCGCCAGATCGGGGACTCGGTCCGGGCCGAGAGTCATCGCGACGATGAAGTTGTCCGCAGCGAAGGCAAGGGCGGCGGAAAGCTGGAGCACGAAGTAGAGGGCCCCGATCGTCCACAGCTCTCGCATCTGCGCCCGCCGCACATGGGCCCGCCGAGGGCAAAGGTCGGGCCGCCACCAGGCGAAGCTCCACACGGTGTTGCTGAGGCCGAACAAGATCGGCGTTCCGGCATATGCGATAGCCAGGCCCGTCAATCCGAGGTCGAGCAACGCAGCGGCGATAACACCGAAGATCGTGGTCAGGGCGGACGCCAGAGCCCATACCCCTGCGACGTAGCCTCGCTGAAGGCCCCACTGGAGCTTCTCGGTGACGCTCAGAGGAATTCCGACCAAAAACAGCACTAGAAAGACGGTGATCCCTCGAGAGAGATCGGCATCGGGTGATTCGAGGCCAAATAGACTGGACAGATCGACGAACGCCGTGCTTGCCCCAAGGACGACGAGCATGACGATCGCGACCGAAACCAGGAGGGCGTAACCGGCCGCAACCGTTGACCTGATCTTCTCTTCCGACCGGGAGGTGGTGGCTCCGGCCACCTCCGTCATGATGCCGTTCCCCAGACCGAGGTCGGCAAAACCCAGGACAGAGGTCACAGTCACGAGCGTGAGCCAGACGCCGAGCCCCTCGTTTCCTATCGCGTCGAGGACGAGCGGCACCGTGAGTAACGTGCCAACCAGGAGCACGCCCTTGGCTGCCCCGTTTGAAACCGCCGTACCGCCAACGCGCCACAGCCAGCCACCCGGTTGATCGGAACGCGCCTCGGGTGAGTCCATACTCACCTTAGGAGCGAACCACGTCCGCGACCTTCACGAGGCCCTGGTCCTTCACGTCCAGGAGAGGCAGGTCTGCCATATACTGCGCGGCGACGGCGTCGCCCCCGTAGGTGAGCCGACCGGCCCGGTCACGTGCCTGCTGGAAGCCGGGTCGCCCCATCCACTCCTCGACTTCGATCGTCGGGAGTCGGCAGTCAGCGTCGTCTCGCACGAAGAAGGCGTTGTTCGCCTGGGAGTTGACCGCGACCAGGCAGTAGCCCTTCTTCTCGGCCAAGTAGACGAGGGCGGCGATCGAGGCGCCGGCGTACAGTCCGGACCAGTGTGCTGCGAAGCGATCGAAGGTGGGCTCGTAAGGGATGGTGACGGCCCGTGATGTCCCCCAGAGCGCGTTGAACTCGATAGCTAATATGGTCGGCCGACAGGAAGAGATCGCCTCCCAGATCCAATACTCGTTCCCGTCGATGTCAATGACCATGACGCCCGTGTCCCCGTCATGACCCGCTTCATGCAGCAAGGTGTCGATGTTCTCGGCAGTCACAAACGCGGGCCGAGCAGTGAGGTTGCTTCGCCACATAATCGAGGACCGGCGGAGGCGCCGGATGTTCTTTTCGGACGCGTCCATGACGAGTCCGGTCCAGCCACCAAGCTCCGCCAGGAGGCGCGTGCTGGCCTCACGGTAGTCTTCGACTCCGAACTCCACGAAGGTTCGAGGTACGTCGCCGCCAGTGCGGCTGAGGAGGTATAGGAGGATTCCATCTTCCCCGAACTGGGAAAAGGCCCTGAACTCGGCCTCCCTCGGATCGTTCAAGTCGGGTCCCGACTCCATGTTGGCGCTATGGAGTCGAGCTAGCGACGTTCGGACCGCATCCATCTCCTCTGGCAGTCGTCCGTGCCTCAGCGCTCGGTCGATCATCCGTCTCAGTTTGTTCATGGGCCCGGTATTCGGCATGGATTAGTCAACATTCTTTTCATCGCCGCGGATGTTCGCAGGATGAGTCTCACTCAGTATCCTGCCCCCTCGGAACGCAGCAGCAGAGCCACGATGTAGGCGGCGTAGCCCACGAGAAAGAGCACTCCCGTCTTCCGCCCGACCGCTCGCTTCAGCCACACGAACATGCTTAGAACGAGCGCCGATCCGACCATCACCGGGAAGTCGAGCGTGAAGAAACCGCCCGGGACGGAGATCGGGAACGGGGCGATCGCCGCGGCCAGACCCAGGATCGCCAGGATGTTGAACATGTTGCTTCCGACGATCGTCCCGACCGCCACGTCGGTCCTCTTCTGAACCGCGGCCATGACTGTCGTGGCAAGCTCGGGCAGCGAGGTCCCGATGGCCAGCACCGTTAGGCCGATCACGGTGTCGCTGACGCCGAGATCAGCCGCGATTCTGACGGACGCGTCCACGACCAGCTTGGCGCCGATCGGCAGGAAGATCACTCCCAAAGCGATGAACAGAAGTATGATTCCGATCTTCGTCGGTAGCCCGAGCACCCATTCCAACGGGGCCTTGAGCTGCGAGCGGCGGAAGGAGCGAGCCGCTTCGCGCGCGGTGAGCGCGGTGATTGCCACCAGCCCGATCAGGAGAACCGCTCCACCAGCGCGGTCCAGGCTCCCGTCCCAGCACAGACCTACGAGAAGCGCCATCGCGACCATCATGAACACGCTGTCCCGGCGAACCGAGTGCTCTCCGTACGTCAACGGATAGATGATGGCGGCCGACCCGGCGACGAGGAGGACGTTCGCGATGTTACTACCGATCACGTTCCCGAGGACCAGGCCCGGATAACCGCTGAGCGTCGCCTGGATGACCACGACCAGCTCCGGAAGCGACGTCCCGAAGGACACGACGGTGAGGGCGATGATCATGGGCGGAACGTGGAACTTGCGTCCCAGCGCAACGGCCCCGCGAACCAGGAGATCGCCGCCGGCCAGAAGGTACACGAGCCCGCCGGCGAGCTTGATGAGCAGGGTGGCTTCCATCAGGCTTCCCGGGGGTCCTCAATCAGTCGGGCGACCGCGTACAGGAGGCCGGTCTCAGGATCCGGATAGGAATTCCAGCGCAGACATTTCCACGAGCCATCGGCGCAGCGGAACCGATTGGTGAACGAAATCGTGGCAATGCCCTGCGCCAGCTTGGCGATCTCGTTTTCCGTGGCCTCCAGGTCGTCCGGATGGACGAGGTCCAGGAACGGACGGCTTAGAAGCTCTTCCCCGCTCCAGCCCAGCACCTTCTCAAACGCCGGATTCGTGCGCTTGAAGAACCCGTCCGTGCCGGCGATGCACAGCATGTCGAGGGAGACCTCGAAGAACTTCTGAAACTCGTGCAACACCGCCACCTTGGCTTGCAGGTCCTCCGCCATATCATTGAAGTCGCGGGCCAGCTGCCCGATCTCGTCCTGGCGCACGACCGTGGCTCGGGCGTTCAGGTCGCCCTCGCGAATGCTGTTGGCCGCTTCGGCCAGGTTGTGGATCGGCGCCGCGAACCGGAGGCCGAGGGACACCGCCACCAGCATGCCGATTCCGACGAGAGCCAGACCCAGCGAGAACAGCTCTTGAAGGAATTCGTGGCTCGCGGACCGCTTCTCGGCCTGGTCGAACTTGATGACCAGGCCCCAGCCGGTCTGCGGGATGTAGCGGGTGGCGGCCCACACGGCCTCGCCCCGGTAGTCCACCAGGCCGTCCCGGAACACACCTTCCTGGCCCTCGAGTGCTCGTCTTGCCGGGTCAGCCTCGCCATCCAGCAGGACGGCTCCCAGGACACCAGTCTCGCCGCTCCGAACCGGGTGGAGCGTCCTGGGCCCTTCCGGGTCGGGCATCACGATCATCAGCTCGCCCGTCTCGCCGAGGCCCGCCGTGTCGCTCGCAAGATCGACGAGCCA
>JBDGXI010000136.1:0-5872 GCA_039584685.1 Gemmatimonadota bacterium
TGATCCCCGCGTCCTTCATCTCCTCGTAGAAGTGGAAGGCCGCCAGGTACACCAGCATATGGTCCGGCTCGTCCGGGATGAGGATCCTGACGTCCACCCCGCGCAGCGCCGCCAAGCGGAGGGCATTCATCACGCCCTGGTCCGGTACGAAGTAGGGACTGGCGATCCACACCCTCTCGCGGGCCGAGTTGATCACCTGCGTGAACATCAGGGTGGCCGTCTCGCGCTCGTCGGCGGGCCCGGAGGGAACTATCAGAATGGGAAGATCGGCGTCCGGCGCGGGATGGGGGATCCAGCTCACTCCCGGCGTGTCGCCCGTCGCCCAGTGCCAGTCCTCGACGAAGGACAACTGCAGCGCGAGTGCCGCGGGGCCTCTGATGCGGACGTGGGTGCTGCAGCGCGAGTGCCGCGGGGCCTCTGATGCGGACGTGGGTGTCACGCCAGCGACCGAACCTGGGGTCCCGGCCCATGTACTCGTCGCCCACGTTGTGACCGCCGACCCACGCTTCCTTGCCATCCACGACCACGATCTTCCGGTGGTTTCGGAAGTTGATCTGGAACCGGTTCGAGGGCCCTTGCTGCGTATGGAAGTTGTACGCCTCGGCCCCCGCCTCGCGCAGCTCCTGCAGGTACTTCTTGGGTAGCTTGTTGCTCCCGACTTCGTCGTACAGGAACATCACCCTCGCGCCCCGCCTGGCCGCTGCGATCATGGCGTGCTGAAGCTCCCGCCCGAGTTCGTCATCCTTGACGATGTAGAACTGGACGAGCACGTACGTCTCGGCCCGCGCGATCCCCTCGAGGATGCTGTCGAACGTCTCGTGGCCGTCGATCAGAAGCTCGGCCTCGTTGCCCGTGAGAACCGGCATCTCGGCCAGTCTCTCGCCTGCTCGCACCCCGGGGTACTCGTCACCCAGGCGCGCGATGAACGGCGTGGCTTTCTCCCGGACCTCCCGGACCACCTCCGCATCCGTCTCGACTGCGTCCAGCTGACGTGCCGACACGTACCCGTTGAACTTGCTCCGCCCGAGAACCAGGTACGCCGGCACCGCCACGTAGGGAAAGGAAACGAGCGACACGGTCCACGCGATCGCGCCCTGCGATGTGCGCGTGCTCATTACCGCGTGTACGGCGAGCCCCAGGCCGGTGAGGTGGAAACCCAGCGCGATCAAACCCAGCACGGTCATTCTTCTTCCTTTGCTCCACCTGCGCCAAATGCGCCCGCGCGAAAGTAACCCACCCACCGGATGCCTTCCGACATCCGGCACAGGGATCTCGGCGTGCGACGACTGAGCGTCGCCGGGTCTCTCCAGCGTCTCGTTCTCGATCGGCGTATCAGGCTTTGGCCTTCAGGAGATCCCTGATCTCGCTAAGAAGCGTTTCCTCGGCGGACGGCTCGGGCGGCCCCTCGGGTGCGGCTTCTTCTTCAGCCTTCATCTTGTTGAAGCCCTTGATAACCATGAACAGAGCGAAAGCGACGATGAGAAAGCTCCGCCTCACAGTCAGCCAGACAGTGCCGGCCTCCTGAAGTCACATCGTCTCGACGGAGGCTCCGGCAGCAGGCTCCGCCACGAACAGGTGATCGTCCAAGTCGTCGATTCGACCTCTGGGTGCATAATACCGGTCCGCAAGGGCTTCCAAAATGGCCGCGGCTTTCGATTCCGCGCACAGAGCCACGATACATCCGCCCATCCCGGCCCCGGTCAGGCGCGCACCTACAGCGCCGGCGTCCCGCGCGATACCGACGAGCTCATCCAACTCCGGGATGCTCACCTCGTAGTCGGTGGCCAGGCTGGCGTGCGAGCCGTTCATCAGGATTCCGAAGCTGGCGAGCGCGTCGCCGCGCATCGCGATCTCCGCCCGGATCACGCGTGCGCCCTCCGTGATCACGTGACGGAAGCGCTTCAGCAGATCGCCATCCAGGCACTCGCCGGCCGCGGCCAGTGCTTCAGGGCCCGAGACGCGTTCGAGGAGATCCCGGTACGAGCGGATCTCGGAGCCCGGCAGATCGAGGTCCTCGACCACGCGCGACAGGGCCTCCTCCGTCTCGCCGCGCCGCCGATTGTATCCCTCGCGTGCCCCGCCCGACTTGTGGGCCTGGACCAGGCTGTGGGCCACCACGAACCGCCAGCCCTCCGGAACGGGCACGGGGTCGAGCCGCAGCGGATCGAAATCGACACGGGCCGCGCATCCCCGTGTGGCGCCGGCGCTGATGGCCTGGTCCATCCCCCCACCTCTCATGCCGACATACTGCTCCGACTCGGCCATCAGCTCGGCCAGCTCGATCGAATCGACCTCGAAGTCGTTGGAGCCGGCCAGCGCGAGAGCCGTGGCGATCACGAGCGCCGATGAGGAGCTGAGCCCGGCGGCGACCGGCACGGTGGATTCGATCACCGCGTCGAACCCGCGCCCGAGGCCGTAGGCCCGGGCCATCCCCTGGGCGGCCGCCTTCAAGTAATTGCCCCAGTCGCCGTCCTCGTAGGGCTCGATGTCGGCGCTGATCTCGAAGGTGCACGGCGCGTAGGACGGTTCGGCGGTCGCCGCCAGCACGAGGGAATCCTCCCGCGGCCGGAAGGCGATACGGACCTCTTGCCGCAGGGCCATCGGGAACACCGGCAGGCCGGCGAAGTCGATGTGCTCCCCGATCAGGTTCACCCGCCCGGGCGCCCGGGCCAGGTGAGTCGGAGCGACTCCGTAGCGCTCCCGGAACATCGCCTCGAGGTTACCCTGAGTCATCTCGCTCAGAACTTGAACAGCAGCGACAGGTTGAAGAAGCTGTCCAGCTTGTTCAGCGGCGAGAACACGGCGCCCGTTTCCGTCCCGCCCGGCGCGTCGAACAGCGGCACGAGCTGCAGAGCGGGGTCGTTCCGCCACAGCAGCCGGAGGCTCGGCTTGAACGCCAGGACCGAGCTGATGTCGATCGGCAGTCCGTTGTACCAGTCGAGCCGGATGTCGTCGGTGTTGTCGAGGTTGAAGTCCGCTACCAGCACGCTCTCGAAGTTGGTGCTCGCCGTCGCGTCCCACAGGAAATCGTAGCCGAGGCGGAAACCGGCGAAGTCCGAATTGGTGGTCGGGTCGGGGACGACCGTGGTCTCCGTCGTGTAGGTCACCAGGTAGTCCGTGGAGAACCGCACCTTCTCGTTGTCCACCCACCGGGTGCCGGCGCCCGCGCCGAACACGAACCGGTCGTCGATGCCGGCGAACGGGTTGCGCAACCAGTCGCCAGCCCCCGTGAGGTAGAACTTCTCGCTCACGTCGTAGTTGTACCGCAGTCCGGCGAAGAACGTCTCCGCGGTCTTCTCGGTGACCGTCTCCTCGAACAGCTGGAAATCGTCCTGCCCCGTGCCGAATGCCGTTGACGTGGTCAGGGAAGACTCGGACGTGAAACCGCCGCCGGTGAAGATGAGCTCGCTGCGCGGCCACAGGTAGGCCGCCAGGCCATTCCCCGCGAAGGTGTTCGTCTCCTGGTTCCCGCCGGTCCACAGGGCTCCAAGGTCCACCTCGAACGCCCAGCCGAGCTCCCGCTCGTCGTCCTGTGCCTGCGCGGGCGCAGCCAGCAGCGTGGATAGGGCCGCCGACGCGGCCAACACTGCACTCAGTCGCTTGAACAAGATCATTCCCCGTCCTGTACGATGGGTCATCTTTCGGGCGCGTGGGCCGCCCGCCTGTGTGATATTGCAGGCGCGAATCTCGGAGGATCGACGCCGGCGCGCAAACCCGCCCCGGCTCAGTAGTCGTCCCCGAGCGCGAAGATCTGCTTTCGCTTCGCCCACTGGCCGCGTGTGAAGTCCGGGAACGTCACCGGGTGGCTGCCCATGGCGATCGACCGCTCCGAGAGCGGCGCGATGACGCTCCATGCCGCAGCGTCGTACACGTCTAGCGGCGTCGGCTCGCCCCGCTTCACCGCCTCGACGAAGGCGTGCATCACGAAGAAGTCCATGCCTCCGTGACCCGCGCCCTCAGCGTCGCTCGCGTAGCGCTTCCACAGGGGATGGTCGTAGCGCTCCTGGTAGGGTTCGAACGGCTCCCATCGGTGCCCCTCGGGGCTCACGTCCTCGATGTAGATAGAGCGGTTGTCGTTCATCCACAGGCCCCGCGTGCCCTGGACTCGGAACCCGAGCGAGTAGGGCCGCGGAAGGTTGGTGTCGTGGCTCACCATCACGGTCTCGCCGTTGCGCGTATGAATCATCGTAGTGACGATGTCGCCGAGCTTGAAGCGGACGTCTGCGTTCGGATGATCCTCGCCGCCCTGCGCCACGATGTGCTCGTGCAGCCCGCGCGTCTTGGTGGCGTGCGAGGTCAGGGACACGAACAGGTTGCCCCGGTTGATGTCCAGCCAGTTGGCCACGGGACCGATTCCGTGCGTCGGATACAGCTCCCCGTTCCGGTGGATTGAATGGTAGGTGCGCCACACCGCCTCACCGGTGGAGCCCGGGCCGAACTCGGCTCCCGGGTTGAGCTTCACGGCGCGGAGGTCGTGCTGATAGCCGCAGTGGAGGTGCATCATCTCGCCCAGAAGGCCTTCTCGCACGATCTGGAGCACGGCCATCACGTCGCGCCGGTAGCACACGTTCTCCATCATCATGAACGGCATCCCGGTGCGTTCCTGTGTCTCCACCAGGTCCCAGCATTCCTGCACCGTAGTGGCCGCGGGTACTTCGACTCCCACCGCCTTGCCTCGTTCCATCGCGGCGATCGCCATCGGAGTGTGCCACAGCCACGGGGTCGCGATGATCACGGCATCGATGTCGTCGCGGTCCAGCAGGTTCACGAAGTCCTCATCGCCGACCGTGAACTGGCGCGGCTCCTTGCGGCCGGCGGCGGTCACGGCTTCCACCGCCCGCTGTGCCTTCTCCGGAACGATGTCGCACACGGCCTTGATCTCCGTGTCGTCCCGGCGCAGAGCCAGGCCGAGGAGCCAGGACCCGCGCCCTCCCATTCCGATGAAGCCGAGGCGCAGCCTGTCCGCGGGGCCGCGACGGTCGCGACCAAGCAGGGCGCCGGGTGCCAGGGACATGCCGAGGGCCGTGCCCGCTCCCGTCTTCACGAAATCGCGTCTATCGAGTGGCGTCATGTGTGTCTCCGATCAGTCGCTGCTTGCTCAGCGCCATCGGCGGCGCCAGGTCCGAGGCCAGGGGACGGAGGTGCAGAGAGTAGGCGTATTCGCCGTACGGCAACTGGTACTCCTCGAGCGGCTGCGCCCCCCAGCTGTTGTCTCCACCGACGCCTAGCTGCGCGAGGTCCATGTTCACGCTCACGAACTCGCGCTGCACGAGGTCGTACGTGTGCCTGCCCGTCTTCCTCGGACCCTCGTCCAGGTCCTCCTGCGTATGGCGGAGGGCGCTCCAGTCCAGCGTCGGCGCGCCGACGAGCAGCAGACCGAGCCCATGCCCGTCAGTCAGGGCCACCCAGCGTGCGGCCGTACGGTTGCCGTTTTCCTGCGGGCGGACGTACGGATAATAGAGATCCGCTGCCGTCGCCTCGTAGACGCCTACGGGGGACGACGTGAAGCGGTCCCGGTAGTTCTCGTGCGGTCCCCGGCCGTACCAGGCGACGCGGTCGAAATCTCCGTTCACCCGCATGCTGAGGCCGAACCGCGGCAGGTCCGGTATCTCCGCCGTCGTCAGGGTCTCCGGATCCGGCACGAAGCGGCTCGTGATCCCGATGTCGCCCGTTCCGAGAACGGTGTACGACAGGGTGTGCGTCGCCAGCACCTCCGGCACCGTGAACGAGGACTCGATCCGGACTTCGGACGGTCTCACCCGCACGACTTCGATGGTCTCGAGCATCCGGAATCGGCTCGCCTCACGCCACATCGCCTGTCGCTGTGGCATCCGGTTTCCGTAGTCGTTGTCGGTCGGGGCGCGCCAGTAGT
>JBDGXI010000137.1:0-5532 GCA_039584685.1 Gemmatimonadota bacterium
TGACGTGGTCCCCCTCTACCGACGACGAATCGGGAATCGCGTACTATCGCGTGTTTCGAGATGGCACCGAGATCGCTACCCCGACGGACACAGGTTACCAGGATACCGGCCTCGCGGCGGCGACCACCTACGAGTACCGGGTGTCCGCAGTCAACGGTGACGGCATCGAAAGCGACCTGAGCGCCGCCGTCCAGGGCACGACGGCGGATGTCGAGGGACCGCCAGCACCGACGGGCCTGACGGCGACGCCGGTCGACCCGTCGCAAATCCGTCTCTCGTGGAGCGCTCCGGAGGGCGGGGCCTCCAGCTACAGCGTCTTTCGAGATGGCGAGTTCATCGGAACTGTCATGGCCACGGCGTTCGTCGACACTGGCCTTCAGCCGGCGACTACGTACCGCTACGCGGTGGCTAGCGTCGATGCTGACGGCATCGGGGGACCCAGAAGTGGAGAGGTCAGCGCCTCGACTCCTTCCTCGGAAGACCTGGTGCCCCCCGCTCCACCGACGGGTCTGCGCCTGGTCAGCCCGTAGCATCCGGCCCACCTACGCGCCTTCCTGCCCCGAGGCGAGATCCGTCCTCTCCTGCTCTAGAGTGGCAGGAACCTTGCTTCCTTACCCCGTGCTCGTGCCGGCCCCGCGCAGCGGCAGATCAGCCATTTCGCGGAGTTGCCGGACTATTAGTGGCTCCCGCTGCGTGGCGGCGGGCAAACGAACATCGGCTCCCATGTGGCATGACCGCAACAACCGGCTGAGTCAGACCCTCGCGGCCTGTACTCTCGCGCTCGTCTCCGCGTCCTCTTGCACCCCGGATGGACCGGAGGCCGGACCGCCCACGCACCCATCGGATCGCTACTCGGTGACCCTGGAGTGGGACGCTCCGACCACCGATGCGGTGGGACGGCCGCTGGAGGACCTGGCGGGCTACAGGCTCTACTACGCGCCCGGTCCCGCCGCCGATACTCCCGGCGACGAGATGGTCGACGTGGGAGACACGACGCGCGTCACCGTGACAGACCTCGCGGCCGGTACGTACGTGTTCGCGGTGACGGCGCTGGATGAAGACGGCAACGAGAGCGAGTTCTCTGAGCCGCTTCCGGTGGAGGTGGGTCCGTGAGCCCGTACCGTCGCCGACGGCGGTCTGGCATCGCGCGAGCGGCCGGTCTGCTGGTCGTCCTCCTGGCCGGCAGGCTGGCCGTCGCCGCGCCCGCTCACGCGCAGACTCCGCCGTCCAACCTCAGCGCCACGGCCGTCAGCGGATCTCAAATCGACCTCGCGTGGACCGGAAGCGGCGTGTTCGCCACGTACAACGTGTACCGGGATGGGGGCCTCGTCGCCTCGGGATTCGCAGCGACCTCGTACTCCGATGCCGGGCTCGACAACTACGCGGAGTACCAGTACTTCGTGACCGCCACCGTGTTCGGGAGCGAGTCGGGTCCGAGCAACACGGTGGTCGAGAGAACGCTGGACGGCACGGATCCCACCACGCCGAATGGCCTGTTCGGAACGGCCGTCAGCACGACCCAGATAGACCTGGTTTGGAATCCCGCCTCCGACCCGGAGACGGGAATCTCCGAGTACGTCGTGTATCGGGACGGCGGCGAAGTGGCCCGCACCGCCGGTACGGGCTACTCCGACACCGGCCTCACGGCCTCCACTGTATACCAGTACCGGGTGTCGGCGGTGAACGGCGCCGGAACCGAGGGCGGCCAGAGCGGCCCGCAGAACGTCAAGACGCTCGACCCCGATCCTCCGCCACCGCCGACGAACCTGTCCGCCACGACCGTGAGCTCCTCGGAGATCGACCTCGCGTGGACGGCTCCGGACGCGGACGACCTGGTCGGCTACCGGGTGTACCGGAACGGCATCCCGGTGGCGACGACCAGCAACACGTCGTACCGGGACTCGGGGCTGCAAGCGTTCACGACCTACAACTACACCGTCACCGCGCTGGACGCCGAGGGACTCGAGAGCGGGCCCAGCGCCCCGGGCCAGGCTACGACGCTGGACGGAACTCCGCCCACGACACCAGCTAACCTGTCGGCCACGGCCACGGGGACCACGACGATCGAGCTCTCCTGGTCCCCGTCCGCCGATCCGGAGACCGGTGTGGCGGGATACCGGGTGTTCCGGAACGGATCGCAGATCGCAGAGATCGGCGGCACCAGCTACGAGGACACGGGGCTCAGCCCGGCGACCAGCTACAATTACCGCGTTCGCGCCGTGAACGGAGAGGGGCTCGTCAGCAGCGCGAGCAACCAGGCGACGGCGACCACTGACGACGCGACCGCGCCGACGGTTCCGCAGAACCTGTCGGCCACGGCGGCCGGCACGAGCCGAATCGACCTGACCTGGTCAGCCTCCTCGGACCCGGAGTCGGGTATCG
Organism: Gemmatimonadota bacterium; assembly: GCA_039584685.1. GTDB lineage: Bacteria > Gemmatimonadota > Gemmatimonadetes > Palauibacterales > Palauibacteraceae > Benthicola. The sequence continues at coordinate 2,383 of JBDGXI010000137.1, forward strand.
CAGGCTACAGGGTCTTCCGCGACGGATCGCAGGTCGGCCAGACGAACCAGACTTCGTTCTCGGACACCGGCTTGAATCCTGCGACGGAGTACGAATACCGGGTACGAGCCGTGAACGGAGAGGGCCTCGTGAGCGGGCCCAGCGATCCCGCGAGGGCCACCACGCGGGACGCCACGCCCCCGACGGTCCCACAGAACCTGGTCGCGACGCCCCTGGGCACGGAGCGCATCGATCTGGTGTGGAGTGCCTCCGAGGACCCCGAGACCGGAGTCCAGGGCTACCGCGTATTCCGCGACGGGTCTGAGGTCGGAACGACGACACAGACCGTGTACCAGGACGACGGGCTCTCGCCGGCCACGGAATACGACTACTTTGTTGTGGCCGTGAACGGCGACGACCTCGAGAGCGACCCGAGCGCCACGGTGAGCGCCACGACGTTCGACGGGACCGGCCCCACGACTCCCACGGACCTGCTGGCGAGCGCCGCGGGACCCGACCGCATCGACCTGTCGTGGTCGCCCGCCGAGGATCCGGAATCCGGTATCGCGGAGTACAGGGTGTTCCGTGACGGGCTGGAGGTGGGCAGTTCCATGGAGACGACATACCAGGACTCGGGACTCAGCCCGGCGACGCAGTACGAGTACCAGGTGTCGGCGGTGAACGGGGAGGGCCTCCAGGGAGGCCTGAGCGATCCGGCAACGGCAACGACGAGAGACGGCAGTGGCCCGACCGCGCCCACCGACCTCGTGGCCGAAGTCGTGAGCCAGACGCAGATCGACCTCACGTGGACGGCGTCGGTAGACCCCGAATCGGGAGTGGAGTCGTATAACGTGTACCGTGACAACACCGTGATCGGAAACGTCGTGAGAACTTCGTTCGTGGACTCCGGGCTGACCCAGGGCACGACCTACGTCTACTCGGTCGCGGGCGTGAACGGAGAGGGTATCGAGGGCAGCAGGAGCGCTAACGTCAGTGCCACAACATTTCCGTCTGAGGATTCGATTCCTCCGGCGCCTCCAACGGGCCTCAGGGTGGTGACCCCGTGAGCGCGCAGGCGAAGCTGCCGGCTACCCCGCGGCCGCGGGCAGCGGTCGTGATCCGCGCCGGCGCCGTCGCCGCCGCCCTCGCGGCGCTCCTGGGCAGCGCGCCCGCGGACCTGGCCGCACAGGAAACGGGACTCAGCAAGAGCGAACTGGTCGGGGTCGTGGTCTCGGCCGACCCGGCGGAGCAGAAGCTGGCGACCGTGCGTACCCGCTGTCTGTCTTTCGAGCCTACCGATCGCGACTGGCGGGACCTCAGAAACCTGGGGGCGGACGAGGACCTGATCTCGGCCGCCCAGCAGTGCGCCCGCGCCGCGCAGGCGGTGCGCGTGGGACTCAACGCCTCTCGCACCAGGACGAGAGCGGGTGACACCACGCTGGTGACGGTCGACCTGTCGAGAGCGGACTCGCCAGTGGCGGGACAGACCCTCGTGCTCACCGGATCCGGCGGCCCCGGAGACGGTTCGCGTTACACCCGCACCACCAACGCCAGCGGAAGAGCGTTCTTCAGCCTTCCCGCGGGCGAGCAGCTCGGCGGCACGCGCTACACCGTGTCCCTGGACGGAACGGATCTCCAGGGCCCTGCGAGCATCGTACTGACGACGGTTCCGGCCCTGCCGGCCGTCGCGACGATCGAGCCGACTTCCCTGCGGTTACAGGCTGGAGAGGGTGTTCCGGAGCTCGAGGCATTCGTGCGGGACCGATTCGGAAACGCGGTGCCGCGCGCGGACGTGGACCTCGTGGCAGGCACGGGCGCGGACGCCACCGTGCTGGCGACGACGACGACGGACGCGGACGGCAGGGCCGTGTTCCAGGTCGCGGGGGATCCGCCGGCAGAGGCGACGACCTGGGAGGTGCGCCGCGGCGAGACGGTGATCGCCACCCTGCCGGTGGACATGGAGGGACCGGACCCTGCGGCAGCAGCGGCCGCGGCAGCAGCCGCCGCCGCCGCAGTCGCAGCTGTCGAAGCCGCGGACGACGTGGCCGTTCGGGACGGTCTCGCCAGCCTCGAAGCCGGCGACGCGGGAGCCGCGGAGGAGAGCTTCCGCGAGGCGCTCCGGATCTCACCGAGGCGAGCCGACGCCCAGAGGGGCCTCGCCGCGGCGTTGCTGGCGCAAGGCCGGACCGACGAGGCGATCACCTGGTACGAGCTGGTCGCCCGTCAGAGCCCCGGTGACGCCGACGCATGGGACGGCCTCGGACAGGCGTACCTGGCAGCGGGCCGGCGCGACGATGCGGCAGCCGCTTTCGCCCGGGCGTACGAGATCGATCCGAGTCGCGAAGAGCTGGAAACCGAGGTCGCCCAGCTGGACCGCCCGCCGGGCTTCGTGACCGGGGTCCTGTGGGGCGGAAGCACCTCGGGCAATTCCGAGTCAGGCGGAATCCGGCGCGGCGCATTCGACGTGTCCATCTCGCCGGCGGTTTCCCTGTGGGGCGGCTGGGACCGGTCGCTCGCGCCTCGGAGCCCGGAGCTCGTTCGCGGTCCCGACGAGTGGGACGCCTGGTTCGCGGGTGGCGCGCTGTCGTACGGCTCGGGGCACCGGCTGAGCACCGCGATCGATTTCGGGCAGCGAACACAGAGTTTCTCTCCGGTCGACGACGAGGCCAGCCTGAAGCAGAACGTGTATCGCCTCACGCAGACGGTCCGCTTCTCCGAGGCCCGTCGCTCCACCCGGCTCGAGATCGGCGGGTTCCTGGGTCGCTGGTACGACGAAGACGACTGGATCGTCTTCAGTCGCCTCAAGGCCCCGATCGGAAGGCAGCTCAGCCTTGTCGCGTCCGGCTCCTACGGAAAGACCATCGGCACCAACTGGGTCGAGACCGGCCGACACGCTGACAAGGACGGCAGGCTGTACGCCGGCGTGGCATGGGAAAACGGCAAGGGCGCCCTCGTACAGCCCCTGATCGGCGTGGGGAGCGTCAGCAGCGACCGGTCCGACGATCTTTCGGGCACGCTGCTCGACCTGCTGCTCGAGGCGGCCGTGCCGATCACCAGCGGGGCCGAAGTGCGCGGATTCCTGCGGCACCAGAGCCCGCCGGGGAGCGAGTCCTTCACCACTTTCGCGATCGCTCTCGGCTTCAAGGTGGGGTGGGCCGGAGGCTGACACGA
>JBDGXI010000138.1:0-5526 GCA_039584685.1 Gemmatimonadota bacterium
CGGGGCCGAAGTGCGCGGATTCCTGCGGCACCAGAGCCCGCCGGGGAGCGAGTCCTTCACCACTTTCGCGATCGCTCTCGGCTTCAAGGTGGGGTGGGCCGGAGGCTGACACGAAAGAGGCCGCCTCACGGGGCGGCCTCTGCACTTCACTGCTCGGAGCTGAGCGCTATCGCTACTCGCCGCCCGGCTCGTCCAGCTGGATGCTGAGAGACGAATAGACGGCCATCGGCATGCTGAAGCCCATCGTCGAGATGTCACCGCCGCCTTCCCCGACCCCCTCGACCGCCAGCAGCACGCCACGACTGTGGTCCCAGATGTACACGGTACGGGCCTCCACCTCGTTGACGAGCTCGATCTCGGATGGGGCGCCCTGCGGCTGGCCGGTTCCCTCCATGAGGACCACACCCTCGGAGACGAAGACGGTTGCATTGATGCCGTTCCACACCGTGTCTCCCGCCATCGCCATCGTCCCGTCGTAGACGGACTCTCCCTCGAGTCCTCCCCCCATCGGGAGCGTCACCCGGTGCGCCCAGCTGCCGACCGCCATGTCGCCGCCGGGCGGCAGCGGGAACAGGAGGGCCGATGCCACCCGCGCCATGTCCGCCGACGACAGATTATCCCTGGCGAGCTCCGGGATCTCGGTAAACGTGAGGGACCCGTCGGACGCCATCACTCCGCGGAACGGGTGCCCGGCCAGGTCTTCGGTCAGGTCGATGGTGCTGCCGCCGAAGTCGCCGCCGGTCTCGAGGACGATCGTCTCGATCGTCGCGGTGAACGGAGTGCCCTCCGCCGTCTCATCGCCGAACTCCAGCGTCAGCACGGCCTCGCTGCTGTACGAAGCCCCCTGGGCGCCGCCCGGCGTCTCGATGTCATTCCCGCCTTCGCTCGACAGGGAGTAGACCAGGGGCCCCTCGGTGGGCTGGAACGTGTAGATCGGACCGCGGGAGCCACCGCACGAAACGGAGACGAGCAGGACGCCGAGGATCAGCGGAACCGAGGCGGATGACCGGGTATGGAATATGGATCGCATGGCGAGTATCTCTCCACTGTTGGATCGGGACGCAGGAGCCCGGCACCGCCGCCGGCCACGTCCATAAGGCTATCGTTTCCGGCGGCCGGCGCAATGCCGGGTGGACGACACTGGCGTGGCACCTGAGCGGGATCGGCCAATGGATATCAGCAGGCAGGCGCTCGAGAGCGGACGGATTCGCCGCCCCGCGGTAGCCGGCAGCTTCTACCCTTCCGGGGCGCCGGCGCTCCGGAGCGCGATCGCCGAGTGCGCTCGGCGCGCGGCGCGCGTCCATTCCCCCGGGAGGCCGAAGGCGCTGATCGCACCGCACGCCGGCTACATGTACTCCGGCCCGGTCGCCGCCACGGCATACGGCTCGCTGGATCCCTGGCGGGACGAGATCCGCAAGGTGGTCCTCCTCGGTCCGAGCCACCACGTCGCTTTCCGCGGCCTGGCCACCAGCTCGGCCGAGTACTTCCTCACGCCGCTCGGTCCGGTTCCGCTGGAGCTCGGGGCGATCCTGACCCTGCAGGAGTTCCCGTTCGTGCGCTGCCGGGACGATGCGCATGCGGCCGAGCACAGCCTGGAGGTCCAGCTTCCCTTCCTGCAGGAATGCCTAGACGAATTCCGCATCATCCCGCTGGTCGTCGGGGAAGCGAAACCCACGGAGGTGGCCGCGGCCCTCGACCGGGTGTGGGGCGAAGACGAAACGCTGATCGTGGTGAGCACCGACCTGAGCCACTATCACCCGTACGACACTGCGTGCGCCGTGGATGCCGAGACCGGAGAGGCCATTCTCCGGCTCGACTCGGGAACCATCGACGGAAACCGGGCGTGCGGGTTTCGCGCCCTGAACGGTCTCCTGACTTCAGCGAGCCAGCGCGGGCTGGCCGTCACCGCGCTGGACAAAAGGAACTCCGGCGACACGGCCGGGGACCGGCGCCGCGTGGTGGGATACGGGGCCTATGCGCTGACCCCTGCGGCGGCGGCGGAACTGCACGGATGACCTGGCGTCCGCCGCGGGTCGTTCAGCTACCGGATTCCTTGCCCAGGCGGCGCTCCAGATCGAGCATCCTCTGGTGCATCGAGTAGCTGCGGAGATTGGCCACGACGGACATCACGAGCGCGATGAAAGAAACCAGCAGCGCTCCCCCCGCGATCAAAGCATCGGACATCGGTTCCTCCTATCCGAGAGCTGGAGCATTCACAGGCACCGCGCAAAACATAGCATGAGCCACGTGCGAAGGCCTGGTTCTTGCTACTTTTCCGGAGTATGGACGACTTCAGGGCGATGGCAATAGGCCGCGGCGCGTTGGCCCTGGCACTCGCAACGGGGCTCGCCGCCTGCTCCGACGCGGTGGAGGGGCCGATCGACCCCGGTCCGCCAGAGCCGGTGGCGGAGCCGGTGGCGACTGTCGTTGTAACTCCACAACTCGCCGAGATGGTGGTCAGCGCAACCCGCCAATTCGGGGCAGTGACGCTCGACTCGGCTGGAGCCGTCCTCACTGATCGTCGGGTCACGTGGTCGAGCTCCGATCCCGCGATGGCCACGATCGACACCACCGGCAGGGCCACGGCCCTGGCGCCCGGGACCATCGCGATCTCCGCTACCTCAGAAGGAATCACCGGCGCTGCCTCACTCACCGTGGTCGCAATTCCGGTCGCCACCGTCGTCGTGCAACCCGCGGACACCCTGCTCGAGATCGGGCAAGCGGTCCAGTTCTCGGCCGAAGCGCGGGACTCCGCCGGACAACCGCTGGCGGACCGCACCATCACGTGGTCCAGCCGGGACCCGTTCGTAGCCACCGTTACAGGTGACGGACTGGTCGAAGCCGTGGATCTCGGCACAGCCTCGATCGAGGCCGAGGTCGAGGGAGTGACCGCGACCTCGACCGTCACTGTGGTGCCGGCGTCGGTGACCCTGGTAGGCGCCGGAGACATCGCCGACTGCACGACGCCGTGGGACGAGGCCACGGCAAATCTCCTGGACGGGATCCCGGGCACCGTGTTCACGGCCGGCGACAACGTATACGAGGACGGCACGGCCCAGGAGTACGCCGACTGTTACGGTCCGTCGTGGGGGAGACACAAGGACCGGACCTATCCGGCGATCGGCAACCACGAGTACCACGCCTCGAACGGAGCCCCCCACTTCGAGTACTTCGGCCCAGCGGCCGGTGACCCCGTCAAGGGTTACTACTCCTACGAAGCGGGAGCGTGGAAGGTCATCGTCCTGAACAGCAACGCGGGCCGGGTCCCGGTGGACGCCGGGTCCGAGCAGGAGCAGTGGCTGCGCGCCGAGCTGGCATCCAGCGACCACGCCTGCACGCTGGCGTACTGGCATCACCCCAGGTTCAGCTCGGGGGTGTACGGAGATGACGTCCGGTTCGATGCGTTCTGGCAGGCCCTGTACGAATTCGGTGCGGATCTGGTGGTCGTCGGCCACGAGCACCACTACGAGCGCCTGGCTCCGCTGAATCCAGCCGGCGAACTGGATCCGGCCGCCGGCATACGGCAGATCATAGCCGGAACCGGGGGCCGCTACCTGCGGCCGACCGGGGTCCCGCGGATTGGAAGCGAAGTGCGAAACTCTGAGACGTTTGGCGTGCTCAAGCTCGCCTTGCGCCATGATTCGTACGAATGGGAGTTCATTCCGGTGGCCGGCCAGACGTTCACGGACGCCGGGTGGGGCGTCTGCCACTGAGCGTTGCGGAACCTGTCCGGTGCCGGTCAGTCGATGTAGAAGCTCCAGCGGAGCTTCCGAATCGCGTCGTCAACCAGATAGGCCTGCAGGTATTCCTCCGCATCGCACGCCCACACGTTCCAGTTCAGGATCAGCGTATCCGCCTGCGTGCGGAAGAACGCCGGTTTCCCCCAAAGCTGAACGAGGCGCTCACGGCTGGCCGCCGGCGGTACGTGCACGTCCAGCGGCCATGGCGTGAGGAGCTCGATGTCGAAGAGGACCTCGTCGGCCGTCCCGGCGCCCGAAACCCAGAAGGAGACCTTCAATCGTTCGTAGCTGAGGGACACGAGCGTGTCGGTCTGCCCCACCACATGGGGGTTTCCGATGAGCCGCCGCGCGGTGCTCGCTGGCTGGCCCAGACGGGCGACGACCGCCGCGCGTGTGCGACCGAAGTCCCCACCCACAACGAAGGTCGCGAGCAGCAGTGAGTCCTGATCGGCCGGAGTGAGACCCGCGACGTCGGGATCGGGCACGGTCTGGACCGCCGGAGCGATCACTCGCACCTCCGTTTCGGGAACGCGTTCGGAGGACGCCTGGGACGAGCACGCTGCCGTGGCTACCCAGAGCAGCAGGGCGGCGCGGAGTGTCATGGATAGGATGCGATCAGACATGTCATCCGCTCCAACGGAATTGCCTGAGTGGTGGAGGCGCTTCAACCAGCGAAGCGTAACGTCGTCATCGGGGGGCACGCGCACTCTCTCTCACGACGACCCCCCTGATCACGACCCCGGTTCCATCTGGCTTGTAGCAGCTGCGTCATCGCTGAGAAGTCGAACTTGAGAGCCTTGCCGTCGGCCCCAGGATACGAGACCTGCCATCCGCCATCAGATCGACGCACGTCCACCAGCCTACCGAACACGTCGAATCTCATTGTGGCTCTAACCTCTACTCCCTGATGAAGCGCCCATCAAACTCTTATCAGATCGGCACACAGGTATGGCCTGGTCAGGCTACTCCTGGGCGTTTCAGAAACCCCAGCAACAGTAGGAACACAGCGATCAGCGTCGCGATCGATCCAAGACCCAGACCCAGGGAAACAGCGATCTCTTGCCATTTGGCTCCCACGAAACCCGCTCCGGCTATCGGGGTTGCCCTGCTTGTGCCGAAAACAGCAGCACCGACACATGAGAACGCAATCCCGAACGGACCGAACAACAGAAGCGTTTCGACCACGCGTGCTCTCTTTCTACTGAGATTCGCGTGCTCCCATACCATCCCCATCAAGACTATGAGAATGCCTCCCGTTATCCCGACTTGATGGGCGGAAAGCGCCACCCGTGGATTTGCGAAAGACGGCAAGAACAGCCCGAGAACCAGAGACAAGAACAGGAGGGCCGTCCCCCCGGCGAGAAGCAAACGGTTTGGAAATGCGGACACCTGGCGCCTTCCTTTCCAATGCGGAGTTGGTTCCTAGCGCCTGCCGCTACCCAATTGCCAGATAGCGGTCAGCGCCTGAGCTGCACGCCGGCCAGGCTCGTTTCCCCACCATATTCACTGCGTCTGCTGCAGGTGCGTGTCGGGTCGCCGTTCATAGCAGGAACGGAACGAATCGACGCGTGCGCTGCATGTAGCCCCGGTACTCCTCGCCAAATCGAGTGAGATTCTCAATCTCCTCAGCCTTCGCCGTCGCCATCAGTGCAAGAGAGGCTCCGACACCCAGAACGAGCGTGCTAATCGTCAGCGATTTGAGGACCGCTCCCCAGGCCAGGAAAAGCAGCGACGAGTACATAGGGTGCCGGATGTAGCCATAAATCCCACTGGTGACTAGGTGGTC
>JBDGXI010000139.1:0-5481 GCA_039584685.1 Gemmatimonadota bacterium
TCCGCGTGAGAACCTCGGCGACGCCGAAGAGGAGCACGGCGGGGTGAGCGAGTTCGGAGCGCAGGCCATAGCCGAGGCCAACCGCCTCGGCATGATGGTGGATGTCTCACACGCGTCCGGGAAGACGGCGATCGACGCGGCCCGCCTGTCGAAGGCGCCGATCATCGCGTCGCACTCGGCCGTTCGCGAGCTGGCCGACACCCCGCGAAACCTCAGGAACGATGAAATGGTCGCCATCAAAGAGAACGGTGGCGTGGTGCAGATCGTGGCGTTCGACGGCTACGTGAGGATTCCCTCGGGCGAAAAGCAGGCCGCTCTGGCCGCTTTGCGGGAGAACGCCCCGTTCGAGTCCCGGGCCGCGGCCACTCCCGAGCAGAGGGACGCCTACCGCGAGGCGCGCGCCAAGCTGAACGACCAGTATCCGGGCGCGACCATCCAGGACTTCGTGAACCACATCGACTACGCCGTGGATCTCATCGGAATCGAGCACGTGGGGATCAGTTCGGACTTTGACGGCGGCGGCGGTTTGACCGGCTGGAGAGACGCCTCGGAGACGTTCAACGTGACGCTGGAGTTGGTGAAGCGGGGATATTCGGAAGAAGACATCCGGAAGATGTGGGGCGGAAACCTGCTCAGGGTGTGGCTTGACGTGGAGAAAACGGCGGCGGAGATTCAGGCTGGCTGACGCTTCGTCGCGACGCGAGACTCATCTACAGCTGCTATTACTATGACGGACACCTGGATACGGCTCGTCAACCGCTAAGGGAGATCGATCATGTCAGCCAACAACCGAAGACTTCCCCCCACGGTCGCCGTTCTGGCACTGCTCCTGCTCGCCTTCGGCCTCGGCTGGGCCGCGACGAACGCCGGTTGGCTCGGGGCGCCGGATGCAGGGGCCCAGGACGCCGACCCGACGGCGGCGCTTCAGGACCGCGACGTCTACTACCCTGGATCGGAGGACCTGGCGCCGGACGAGATGCGCGTGGTGGCGTGCGGCACCGGCATGCCCAACGCCCGCCCCAAGCAGGCGGCGGCGTGCTTCCTGGTGGAGCTGGGGAACGGCGACAAGTTCATCTTCGACATCGGCCTCGGCTCGGCCGAACGGATCGCCGCCCAGAAGATCCACTACGACTACCTGGACAAGGTGTTCATCGGTCACCTGCACGCCGACCACATCGGTGACCTGGACGCCCTGTGGGTCGGCGGATCGATCGCCAACCGGCAGCGTCCGCTGCGCGTATGGGGGCCCTCGGGAGCCAGGCCGGAGACGGGCACCAAGTACATGGTGGACCGGATGAAGGAGATGTACACCTGGGACTTCGATTCGCGTCTCGGCAACGTGAACACGAAGGGCCTCGAGATCGAGGTGACCGAGTTCGACTACAAGCTGATCAATGAGCCGATCTACCAGGCGAACGGGGTCACGATCCGCACCATGCCGGCGATCCACGCGCTCGACGGGTCGGTCAGCTTCACGCTCGAGTGGAACGACCTCAAGTTCTTCTTCTCCAGCGACACCTACCCCAACAAGTGGGAGCTGGAGTACGCCAAGGAGTCGGACATCGCGATCCACGAGTGCTTCGCACCGCCATCGATCATGCACATCAAGCAGCGCTTCCCGGTGGGAGACGCGCTCAACGTGGCCACGCAGGTGCACACCTCTCCGGCGATGTTCGGGAAGGTGATGAGCATGATCAAGCCACGCATGGCGGTGGGGTACCACGTGTTCAACGACTGGGACACCAAGCCGCAGATCGAGAAGGAGGTCCGCTCGACGTACGACGGTCCGTTCGAGCTGGCGGTGGACTACATGGTGTTCAACGTGACGAAGGACACCGTGATCACCCGCATGTCGGCGATCGACGAGGACATCTGGCCGCTGCCTTCGGTCACGGAGAAACTGCCGGCGGATCCGTCGCAGAGAATAGGGTTCACGGACTTCCTCATGGAAGGTCGCCAGGTCTTCACGGACGTGATCGAGCAGTACTATCAGGAGACCAACGAGATGTTCGGCACGGACTACCAGCCTCCCTCTGTGGGAGGGAACTGAGCCCCACTCGAAGTTGCAGATACGTTTCCGCGGAGGGCATTTGACGTTTCATGGACCATTGTGTGAAAGCAGCACTTGCACAAGGTGATCGGCGAAATCGGTCGGATCGAGGCTCCGGTGGTTGAAGCGGTACTCCATCTCCTTGAGGTAGAGGAGGAAGTGATCGGGGCTGACGCCGTGGTGGCGGAGTAGTCGTTCCTTGGCGTAGGCCCAGAAGCCCTCGATGCCGTTGATCGTCGCCGTGCCTCGGACGAATTCGTTGGTCCCGTGCTGAACGACCTCGTGTCCGGCATAGTCCTGAGCCAGCCCTTCGTAGGCGGCCCAGGCGTCCGAGTAGATCGTTGTCTCGATGCTGACCTTCTGGTAAATGATCGACTGGAGGGTCTGGCGTGAGACGCTAGCCACCGGCTGGACGTAGACGATTCCATCCGTGCGCTCGAAGATGCCGAACACGGCCTGCTTATGCCGGTGCGCGCCTCGTCCGGACAGGACATGGCCGGATTTCCGTAGCCGTCGCCGGTCCGCACGGCGGCGGTTCCACAGCCGGGGGCCGAAGTAGCTCTCGTCGACCTCGACCTCCCCGTCCAAGAGTACGATCGAGCGATCCTCGAAGGCAGCAATGGCACGGCGCACGTCGAGCAGGAAGCGGTGGAGCCGCTGGTAAGGGACATCCACCCGGCGGGCGATGCCGTGGTCCGTGATCTCGAGCTCGAACCAGAACAGGAGCTCATAGATCTCGGGCAGCTTAAACCGGGTGTGGGAGAGCCAGGTGCCGGTGAGCAGGCTGAACCGTTTCCGGCACCGCTGACAACGCCAGCGACCATCGTCCAGCGGCCACAGCCTCCGGGCATTCCCACAGCGCGGACACCGCGTCCGATCCCCGAATCTGGCTGCACGGAAGATCGACCGAATCCGCGTGTCACTGAGATGACTCGTAAAGAACCGTCGCATAGGCATCCCGACACTTGTTCATGGTCCGCCAAGTGTCAAATGCCCTCCGCGGAAACGTCCGCCCGGTCACCGAAGTGGCCGGGCGGGCTTCGTTCAAGCTGGATCCCCCCTAGTTGAGCGGACCCCAATCCGGGAAGACCGCATCCAGGTCTACCGTCAGTCTCGTGACGTTCCCTCCCTGGCTGTTCATCACGTAGATGTCCGGGAGTACTTCGCGAGAGCTGGAGAACAGGATGCGCGACCCGTCCGGCGACCAGTCCGGATTGTAGTCGTGCGAATTCGGGTTGTTCGTGAGGTTCGTGATCGGGCCGCCGTTCACGCTCACGACGTAGATGTCCTGGAAGAGATTTCCGTCCCGGTCGCTGCTTGTGAACGCGATGGTCTGTCCGTCCGGCGACCAGGCCGGTGCGTTGTCCCCCACCGCATCGGGAGTGATGTTCGTCAGGCCCGAGCCATCGACGTTGATGATGAACAGATCGGCCTCACCCTGATCGTCCCGGCCGGCGAACACGATGCGGGTGCCGTCTGGTGACCAGGCGGGAGTCCAGCTGGGAAAACTGGTCAGCTTTCGGACGTTCGATCCGTCCGAGTCCATGATCCACACGGCCGTCGAGCCTCCGTCTCGATCGCTCTGAAAGGCGATCTGCGTGCCGTCCGGCGACCAGGCCGGATGCGCATCTGCCCATTCGCCGGCGGCCAGGGTCGTCGCCCCGGAGCCGTCCGCGTTCATGACGTAGATGTCGAGCAGGTCTCCAGGCCGGACATGATGGAACAGGATCCGTGTGCCGTCGGGCGAGATGTCCGGGTTCTGGGGGACCAGCGGTGCGAACGTGAGCTGCTCGATCTCCGTGCCCTGGTCGGTCATGGTGAAGATATGAGGAGGCGGCGGATCCCCGGGGCTCTCCTCGACGTGCGCGATGAAGGCGATCCTGTCGCCCACGTGCGCCGGGCAGCTCACCTCGAACGTCGTCCCGGTCGTGGCGGCCTCCTGCACGATCACCGCGCGCGGGTTGTCACCGCTTACGGAGCAGTGCAGCGGCAGGTCTGTCAGGCCTACGGAGCGCTCGCCTACCCGGATATCGTCAAACGTCACCGTGGCGTTGACGCCGATGGAGGCGAAGGCCTCCCCGACGAAGGCCACGAAGTCGTCCGGCGGGATCTCCTGACCCGTCGTAACGGTCGTGACGGCGACGGAACCGGTCGGGAGCGATGAGCACACCACTGCGAAGGTGACGTCCGCAGTCGCATCGGCTGCGACCTGCACGTTGCGTGATGCTTCTCCCTGCACTGCGCAGTTGGCGGCCACTCCGGTCAGCAGGACCACGTGACCACCCGTCTCCAGTCCCGAATACGTGGTGCTCTCGCCGGACAGCAGGGTCCGCGGCGAAGAGCCGTCGACGGTCACCTGGCATCCATCAGAATCAAGGTCGCTGCCGGCCATGGCCAGACTTACCTGGATGTCTCCGGTCCCGCGTGGGGCTGTGCTCTCGTCGTCCCCGCACCCGATACTCAGAAGGATCCCGCACATCGTGGCGAGACACATGCGGCGAATCATGATACACCTCCCGGAATGTGCGGCGCTGTCAGGTGGGTCGCGTCGGGGGGAGGACGGGCTCACCGGAAGGATACCTCTACGATGATGTTTTGAGGGGCCGCGGGCAATTACCCGGGGGACCGTTCGGTTGCCCCTGGGTCGGTAGTAGCTAGGTTGCCGGGGTCGTCACATTTCTCCCGGGGGGTTCCATGACGCTCGACGTTTTCACCTCGTTTCTCGCCTGGTGCACGCTGATGAACCTGGTGTTCCTTCTCATCTGGTTCTTCTTCCTGACCGCCGGCGGTGGCTGGATGAGGAGGATGCACGGGAAGTGGTTTCCCCTCAGCGACGCAGAGTTCGCCGCGGTTCACTACAGGATGATGGCCCACTTCAAGCTGCTCTGGGTGTTCTTCAACCTCACGCCGTACCTGGTCCTCAGGCTGTTCATGTAATGGCGAGGGTACTCGGCATCGGCGGAGTCTTCTTCCGCTCGAAGGATCCCGAGAAGCTCGGCGACTGGTACGCCCGCTGGCTGGGCGTGCCCGTCGAGCACCCTTGGGGGGCTTCGTTCCAGCCAGCAGATCTCCCGGGTAAGGCGGTCGGCGTGTGGGCGCCGTTCAAGGAGGACACGGACTACTTCGCTCCCGACAGGGCCTACATGTTCAACCTCGTGGTGGACGATCTCGACGGAGCGCTCGCCCAGGTCCGGGAGGGAGGAGCCAAGGTCGTGGAGAAGATCGAGGACATGGAGTACGGCCGGTTCGGCTGGTTCTTCGATCCCGAGGGCAACAAGGTCGAGCTGTGGGAGCCAGGCGACTGAGTTCCAGAGCTCTCTACTCGAACGCCCAGCCCGCGAAGACCCGCACTTCGGGGAAGGTGCGGAAGACGTCGGGATAGTCGCGGTAGTAGCTGTCGCGCGCGGTGTAGAAGCCGGTCGCTCCGATCT
>JBDGXI010000298.1:0-2191 GCA_039584685.1 Gemmatimonadota bacterium
CACGGGCTCGCTCGATCCAACGGATGGCCTCGTCGGTGTTGTCGGCCGCGGTGTGGATGAAGGCGTAGCCGGCCGGGGGCACCGCTTGCCGGCGCTCGAGACTCGCGAGCACCGCCTGGGCCTCCTCGACGCGCCCGAACGTGAAGCGCGCAGCAATGGCGAAGGCCTTGATGATCGCCGCTCCCGACTGGTCGATCGCCCGCTGGAACAGCGAGAGCGTCGTCTCGGCGTCGCGTCGCGTCCAGGCGTTCCAGGCGCGAGCGTAGGGTACGAACCAGCACTCCGGAAACAACTCGACGCAACGCTCTGCTTCTCGCTCAGCCTCGTCGAGGTTGCCCGCGAAAAAGAGCAATAACGGAAGGTGGGCGTTCATGAAGTCGGATAGCGGGTCGAGTTCGCATGCCCGGCGCATCGACGCGATCGCCTCGTCGTGACGGCGGACGACCGACAGGTAGCAAGCGTAGAAGAAGTGGATCCAGGCAGTCTGCGGCCCCAGTTCGAGAGCGCGCCGGTACGCTCGCTCGGCACGCACCCAGTCGTGGTCGTAGTTGGTGTAACAGGCGCCCATCGCCATGTGGGCCTCGGGCAGCCCGTCGTCCAGCGCCAGCGCCCTTTCGGCCGCTTGGCGCGCGAGGGGCAGTCCTTTGCTGCCGGGAACCGTACCGAAGATCGAACGGACGAGTTGACACTCGGCGACCGACGCGTGGGCGAGCGCGAAGGAGGGATCTCTCTCGAGTGCACGCGTGAAGCAGTCGAGGGCGGGGACGATGCCGGACTCTCCCAATGCCCCGAGGTAGCTCCGCCGGCCCCGCAGGTACAGATGGTAGGCGTCGGCGTCGTCGGTACCGCGCTTGACGAGCCGCACGTCGGACCCGCTGCCCAGCTCCACCCTCAGGGCACCGGTGATCGCCTGGGCGATCTCGTCCTGCGTGTCGAAGACCTTCATCTCGCCGTCGTAACGCTCGGACCAGAGCTGATAGCCGTTCGAGCAATCGATGAGCTGTGCCGTGATGCGCAGGCGATTGCCGGCGACGCGGACGCTACCTTCGAGGACGGTCTCTACCCCGAGCTTGCGACCGACCTCGCGCACGTCGACGTCCTGGCCGCGAAACTGGAACGCCGAGCTGCGGGCCGTGACCTTGAGGCCTTCGAGCTTGCTGAGGGCGCTGATCAGCTCTTCGGACAGGCCATCGCTGAAGTATTCGTCGTCGGGATTGGGGCTGCGGTTGACGAACGGCAGCACGGCGACCGAGCGCTCTGCGCATGCTTCGGGTTGCGGCGTCGCTGCGACGCGCGGTCGCGTGATGGACGTTGATCGCACCTCGTCGCGCAGCTGCACGAGTTCGTTGGCGACGTCCCGCGCGGTCTGGAAGCGCTGGTCCGGGTTCTTGGCCAGGCAGCGCGATACGACATGTCCGAGATGCTCCGGCAGCTCGTCGCGTAGTTCCGTCACGGAGAGCGGCGTGTCCTTGAGGATCGACGACATCAACGCGGGCGTGCTCTTGCCGCTGAAGGGCTTCCGGCCACTCGCCATCTCGTGGAGCACGACGCCCAGGCTGAAGATGTCGGCGCGGTGGTCGACGGCGTCGTTCTCGAGCTGCTCGGGCGACATGTAGGACGGCGTGCCGACCACGGCGCCTTCCTGCGTGATGCCCATCGTCGCCGTTTCGTCGCCGCGGCGAGCGTCGGTCAGCTTCGCGAGGCCGAAGTCGAGCACCTTGACGATGCCCGCGTCGTTGACCATCACGTTCGACGGCTTGATGTCGCGGTGGATGAGTCCCTTGGCGTGGGCCGCCGTCAACGCCTCGGCGAGCGGAATCGCGATGTCGAAGAACGTGTCGAGCGGCATGCCGCCGGGCGGGATCAGCTTCGTGAGCGTCTGCCCCTCGACGAGGGTCATGGTCAGGAAATGGACACCGTCGTCCTCCTCGACGGAGAGCAGCGTGACGATGTTCGGGTGGTCGAGTGCCGCCAGCGCCCGTGCTTCCTGCTGCAAACGGACGAGGCGGGTCGGGTCCGCAGCGGTGTCCGCGGGCAGGACCTTCAGGGCGACGACCCGACCGAGCTTCGTGTCCTCCGCTCGATAGACCTCGCCCATGCCGCCCGCGCCGAGCCTCGACACAATTCGATGGTGCAGCAGTTGATGACCCGACTCGATCGACACGATAACCTCGACGCGCATAGTCTACTA
>JBDGXI010000299.1:0-2473 GCA_039584685.1 Gemmatimonadota bacterium
TGGTTTCTTTGGGACTGGCGGGGGCTCCACCTTCGAGGGTGAGACCATGGAGTTCAAGGTGCCGCACCTTCGCAACGCGTATCAGAAGGTCGGCATGTTCGGGATGGCTCCCAACCCACTCTTCACGGGAGCCAACACGTCGTTTGCCGGTGATCAAGTGCGTGGCTCGGGCTTCCTCCACGACGGAAGCATTCCCACCATCGCCGACTTCCTCGCCGCGGACGTGTTCAACAGTGTATCGAGCACGGACCGAACCAACCTCGAGGCCTTGGTCATGGCCTTCGAAACCAACCTCGCGCCCATCGTCGGCCAACAGGTGACGCTGACCGACCAGAGTGAGTCCGATTCTCTGGAGCGCGTCGACCTCCTGATCGAGCGCGCCGGCACCGCGTTTGTGATTCCCAATGAGGGAACGGCGACCGAATGTGATCTCGTGGTGACCGGTGTCCTCGACGACATCCCACAGAGTTGGCTGCGCCGAAGCGATGGATCGTTTGAAAGCGCGGACGGTGTCATTTCGGAAGCAGAGCTTCTTGCCCTTGCCGAGGTGCCTGGCCAGCCGCTGACTTTCACTTGCGCACCGCCAGGCTCGGGTCCGCGCATGGCCGGGGTGGATCCCCATGGCACGGGCGGTACGGGCGGCACGGGCGGTATGGGCGGCACGGGCGGAGATGGTGGCATGGGCGGAGACGACGGCATGGGTGGAGACGGCGGCACGGGCGGAGACGGCGGACTCAGCACCGGCGGCAGCAGTGGTGGTGGCTGCGGCTGCATCGTAGGCGCAAGCCCCTTGGAACGCCCGTCGGGCGGCGCGGTGGTTGTGGTGATGCTGATCGGCTTCGCGCTGCTGCGTCGCCGGCGCCGAGGATAGCAACCGATTCAAATTTCCACGGCCTGCCTCACGAGCACGCTGCCCCAGAGCATGGCTTGATCATCGGCGGCGCGATTCTCTGGCGAGTTGGCGTTCACATCGCTGAAGCTGCGGAGCACCGTCATCGCGCCGGGTGCTGCCGCGCGTTTGACGGCGGCAAGGAGTCTTCGTCGATAGGCGTCGCGCCGTCCAAGATGTTCGAGAGCGTGAAGCCATCGAACATCGCGGGCGGCCCGTTCTCGAGGAACCCAGCGGCATCGGCGTGCACGAGCCTAATGTCCTTCGCTTGCGGGGGCGTCGGGTCGGACGACAGCTCGCCCAGCAGCAACGAACGCGCGTAGGGGTTGGTGCGATTGGGATGGCTCGCGAAGCAACGCTCCATCCGTGTGCGCATGACGGCTCCCAGAAGCGCCAGGTATTGAGGTGCCGTTCCCAATACTCCATCTGTTCGGCGGGGTCATCGAGCTCGACAAAGGCCCGCACTCGCGATGGCCACCAGCCGGCCAGCGGGGCGAAGAATCGAGCGAAATCCATGACGCGCTCGGCCCTGCCGCGGAACCCTGGATCGCCGTTCAAGCGGCGCTCGGCGTACGCGAGTTGGACGGGATTGATGTCGACGGCCACGACTTCGTGATGCGGAGCTAGCTTCATGGCCGTGCAGCCTGCGGAGGCAATACAGAAGACACGGCTCCCTGGCCGAAAGGCATCGAGCTCGATGGACGCGTCCTCGTACATGCGTCCAAACAGCACCTGGCGAGGCCCAACTCGCGCGTCGAGGCGGCCCCGTTCCCACACGGTCACCGCGGTGCTCACGGCCATATCCTTACGGGGAGGCTGGCCGACACCCAGGCCAGTACGAGGAACGCGAAATTCTTCACGATCATCCCGCGCGGGTCGTGAATGACGTCGCGCGCCCAGATCAGGCCGTTGGCGTTCAATGAAACGAGCAGCACGGTTTGCGCAATCACGCAGACCAACGGTGCGACACCGCTCAGGACCCACAAAGCCAGAGTGACTTCGACCGCCCCGAGGGTCATGAGAAAAGGCACCCCGAAGCGCGGCCCGTAACGTGGCACCGCCTTGACGACCTCGAACTCACGCGGCTCGCCGCGGAGCAACTTGCACCACAGGCCCTCGTAGAGCCAGACCGCGGCTACCGCGATTCGAATCAACCAGTAAGGGGGCATGAGCTCAGGCATGTCGATGCTCTACTGGGATTCGATCTCTCGGCGCATTGCACCCAAGAGATAGCGATGGAACCAGTGGCAGACCAGGCGTTCGAGGGGCCTCCAGAACCAACGCGGCCACTTGGTGCTGGTGTAGCGGGTTTCAACTGCGACCTCTGTCAGGCCGTCGGGGAGCTCACGCAACGTGTAGCGGCCGCCCGAGAGCCGCATTCCTCCACCCACGGTGAGTGCTTGCTCGGCGACCTCGAACTCGTAGAAGTGGTCCCGCTCGATCCGCGTGACGCGCTTCAGAAGATGACCACCCTCGTACAAGCACATCGCCTCGCCGCCGACCTCTGACACCTTGCCCTCGGTTCGGATCGGAACAGGCAGGAGCAGGCGCAGATGCGTGGGTGGGCGGCCGCCGATCTCTTCG
>JBDGXI010000140.1:0-5752 GCA_039584685.1 Gemmatimonadota bacterium
AGGACAGCTATA
Organism: Gemmatimonadota bacterium; assembly: GCA_039584685.1. Taxonomy (GTDB): domain Bacteria; phylum Gemmatimonadota; class Gemmatimonadetes; order Palauibacterales; family Palauibacteraceae; genus Benthicola. Next base: position 13 of record JBDGXI010000140.1, read on the forward strand.
CTACCTAGTATCTAATAGATTTGATGACACTATTGGTATGGCAGAGGCTATAGGCACCGACGTCCGCGATAACGAAAAATATTACGTTGATGATTATGACGGTGATAATGGATGGGCGGTATTTAACAAGTCTACTCCATGGTCTTACAATAATAGAACTGCTGCAAAAATTCCAGAAAACGGAATGCGCTTTGGTAGCACTGTAGCAGTATCTGAAGACGGCTTGTTTGCTTATGGTGGATCCCCGCTTGCAAACAGTGGCGTAGGTAGCGTCAGTATTGTATCTAAGAATAACTTTGATCAATATGCATCTTCCATCTAACTTTGATCAATATGCATCTTCCATCTTATTAAGACCGACTAACGCATCTACTTCAAGTTTCGGTACAAGCATTTCAGTTGATGACGGAACACATCTTCAGTTGATGACGGAACACATCTTGCAGTCGGCGCACCAAGCAGCGACTCCTCAGCAGGACAAGTTCTTATTTACAAGCAATCATCTGGAATTAGTGCAGGATACAATCTGAGACAGATAATTCCTGGACCAGTGGCTGGTGCTGAATTTGGCTCTACAGTGGAACTAAGCACAGACGGCAATTGGCTATACGTTGCAGAACTTGGCACATCAGCAATAAGAGCTTACATGCTAGTGAAGCCAGAGTCGGCAGTATCCGAAGAATGGATTACAAGTACGCCCGCATTAAATCCAGTATTTACAATTACAGAATTCTCAGTTCCAACTCCAGAAGCATTGCATGTTACTGATGACCTTGGACGCACATATATTAACGGCATCGATTACACAATTACAGAAGACGTCTTATCAGCAGACAATGATACATTATTAGCAGACGGAGACATAAGACGAGCTGATCAGAGAAATACTTACACTATAACATTTGCTGCCGCTTTTGTTTATGGTACTGAACCTGACATTACAATTACATTTGAAATTAGAGATGAATACTACGTTGAAGTAGACTCGTTGTCAATTGGACTAACTGTTGATGCAGATACAGAGACAGCTGACATTGACACGATTACAGCAGACGACAGAAGCACACCACAAAAAGTTGCGTTAAGCACTACAGCAACTGGTGATCAGCTAGTAGTTGGTTCTATTCCTGTTGCTGGTGCTGGCGTAGTTACATTGTATGATAGACAAATAGAAAAATTTATTGCTGACGATCAGCAAACATCTTTCCGTATCGACGAGCAGTTTGATCCATTACGTTTGAAAGTATTCCAAGCAGGCAATGAACTAACTGTTGGAACAGATTACACCGTAGACTTAAACAATGGTGATGTTATTTTAAATACACCTGCTGCCGAAGGCGACATTGTACAAATTGATACAAATGCTTTTGTAGTCCTCGATACATTAGAGCCGCCAGCAGGAACAGACCACTATACTGATGACTTTGGTTATGATGTACACTTCTGCGGAATTGCATGTAACTTACTAGTTGGTATGCCTAACTATGATTTTGAAGGACAAGCTGTTGATTCAAATAACGGCGCAGCTATACATTATACAAACCAGTCCCAACGTTTTGGAACAATTAGAAGCACAATCCAAAACCCAGCGTTAACTATTACTCATAACATTCGTATTAACGATATTTTAGTTAGATTTACAGGTACAGACGCAGAGTCGGTTGCTGATGATATTAATAGTGCTGAGATTCCTGGTGTAACAGCAAGCGAAGATGATGGATACTTAACTATTACTAGCGATAGCGTATTAGAATTTGAGAAGCTAACCATTAAGCCAGGGCGCCAATCATTTAACAACAGTGGATTTGAAGACTTAGGGTTTGAGATATTCCCATATGCGACAACAATAGAAAGCCCGCTTACAAGTAATAACGAACGCTTTGGTGAATCAGTTTACATTGATACAGCAGACGGTAAGGCTGTAGTAGGTAGCTCACAAGCGAGCACCCGCATTGAAACTACCGTAGACGTAGCTACAGGCGAAACTACATTTGATTCCGATAGTACACGCTTTGGAGCATTAGTTCCATCCAGTGGCTCTGTAACAGTGTTTGAATACCTACCAGTAGTTGATGAATCAATCACTAACTTGGGTTCTTATATCTTTGCGCAGCAACTAGTAGGCGACAGTGTACAGGCAGGCGATGAATTTGGCGCAAGTATTGCAGTCAATGATAACTTAATTATAGTAGGTGCTCCAGTGGATGAAATTGCGTTAAGAACTGCTGGCACATTGTACGCTTTTGAGAATCCTGATAGAAGCGATGCTTGGACTATTACAAGAACATTAGAAGATAAGATAGAAGTTAAAGCGATTAATAGAATCTTCCTGTATAACAATTCAACTAAGCTTATCGAAACAAATATGGACTTCATAGATCCAGCTAAGTCTAAGATACTTGGTATAGCTAATCAAGAAATTGATTTTAAGACATCGTTTGATCCAGCAAAGTATAACATTAGCGCAAACCCAGATTTAGCTAACGAAAAGATCCATTGGACAAAAGAACAAATTGGTAGAGTATGGTGGGACTTGTCTACAATACGTTACCTAGAATACGAACAGGACGACGTAGCTTATAAATTTAGTAACTGGGGCGCAATATTCCCAGGCTCTTCTGTTGACGTTTACGAATGGGTAGAAATTGACGTGCTTCCAAGCCAATATGTAGCAGCAGGCTATAATGGAACACCTAAGGATGTAGATGATTCACTATATGTTGAGATTAGTTTCATTGATACGCAGACTGGACTAACAAATACACGTTATTACTATTGGGTTAAGGATAAGACAGAAGTTAATACAGTTCAGTCACCGTTTAGAACAATAACTGTTTCAACGGTTGCCAATATGATTAGAACCCCTAAGAGTCAGGGCATTCCTTACGCAGCTATTTTAGATTCAAGCTCAATGGCATTGTATAATGTCACTGATTACTTGGCAGCTGACGACATGGTAATGCATGTTGACTATGACGTATTGCTTAACGATAATGTAATCCACAGTGAATACGCATTACTTCAGGAAGAAAGCGATACTGAGATCCCATCTAATATCATTGACAAAATGATCGATAGCTTAGCAGGCATTAATGCACTTGGTGCATCTGTTCCTGATCCAAATCTTACTGTTAACTCGCGCTTGGGTATTAGTATTCGACCAAGACAAACAATGTTTGATAACAGAATTGCAGCAATTACAGCAGCGGTATTAACAGCAAATAGATTTATGGCACAATCCAGAATTGTAGACAATCGCACAATGGCATCTATGTATTCTTCAGAAGCATTTCCAGCAGCAACTAGCGGAGAGTATGACGAAACAGTTGACACTATTGAAGATTTGAATTTAATTGATGTTACTACAAAGCCAACTGGACATAAGGTACTTGTTTTAAGCGATAGCTCAACAAATAACTTTTGGGTAATTTACGAGCTATTAGCAGACGACACTTGGACTGCTATTCGTGTACAATCTTACGATACTACAAGATATTGGACAGCAATCGACTGGTATGCAACTGGATACAGCGAAGCTACAGTCGTCGATATCAACGTTGCAACTCGCGTAGAAATCCAAACAATTGCAAGCATTCCAACAGGTACTATTATTAAAGTCGCTGACAACGGTAATGGACAATGGGAACTAATTGAGAAGACAGATTTAGGATTTTCGATTGTAGGTGTTGAAGCTTCTACAGTAGAAATTGCTAGCGCATTATACGATCCGGAAGCAGGTGGTGGCTTTGATGCTTTTGGATTCGACTTAGACTTATTTGATTCTGCTCCACTGGAAGAGACACGTAGAATTATGACAGCATTATTTAACGAAATCTTTATAGACGATTTAGCTTCATTGCGTAACGAATTCTTCTTCGTACTAATTCGCTACATCTTAGCGGAACAGTCTTATGTTGATTGGCTATTCAAATCAAGCTTTGTTAGCGTTAAGCAATCATTCGACGGACTACAACAGTTCCCAGTATATCAAGAAACTACACAGACATTTGTTGAAGACTACATTAACGAAATTAAGCCGTACCACACAAAGATTCGCGAGTTCCTATTGAATCAGCGTATCACAGACATATGGGACGGTGACGTAACAGACTTTGATATTCCTGCTTATTACGATTTCGGCCTGTCTCGTTTTAGACAGCCCAATGGAAACGAACCCGGCGACGATACACTGCTAAGCACATTGCCAGAATACGACCAATGGTACAACAATCACAAGTACTATGTATCTGCAATCTCAGTTGAAGACGGCGGCAGCGGATATGATGTAAACGATCCACCTGTAGTTGTTATCACTGGTGGCGGAGGTTCAGGCGCGGCTGGTACAGCAGTAGTCGAAGCTGGCGAGGTTATAAGAATTGATGTTACAAATCCAGGCAGCGGATATACTTCTACACCTGCTGTATCATTCAACACTGGTTCGGGTACTGCTGCTAAAGCATATGTATACTTAGAAAACGACGAAGTTCGTAAGCTAAAGACAACAATTAGATTTGACCGTGTTAGCTATGATACAAACTTAGTAGACTGGGAAGCAAATACAGCATATACCGCTGGAACACTGCTAGCACATAATGGAAACGCTTGGAGCGTTAATACTGATTATACATCAGGCGCAACCTTTACATCTACTAATTTAACATTGATCTCAATCGAATCGTTTGATAATGCTAACGACAGAACATGGGCAGCTTACCAGCCAACAGCTGGCATGATTGATCGCAACCTACGTAGACTATACACTGGTATTGAATACGATGGTGCAGAGATTGTAGGTCCGCGTATTGGTGTAACTCCCGAAGACGAGCTTGACGCTATCATTGAAGGCGGCGACCTAACTACAAACTTTGACGGTGTACGTCCAGGCGAAATTGATTTTGATGGCGGTGCATTTATTGGAACAAATAACGTATACGGTCCAGAAGAATTGCTTCCAGGTCGTGTATTTGAAACAATTGATTTCCAAGTTTACAGCACAATAGCAACAGACGAAGCAACATCTAACACCCAGTTTGCTCTATACGATCCACTGGATCCAGAGAATACAGTAAACGCAGGTGTTTGCTATCGTATGTTCCAGAAAATCTCTGGAGAATGGGATTACCTACGTATGTCTAACACAAACTCAGCATTGCTGACAGAAGATTTAGAGACAACAGATACTTACATTCAGTTAGACGACACAACTAATATTAACGGCCCGACTTACGAAGTCCGTGACCCGGGTTATACATACTCATTTACTAGCACAACTGAGTTTGATGCTACAGGCGTTGATGCTACTGTTGCACTTGCTCCAGGTATTAAGCTACAATTTGTTGAAGGCGCAATACTTACCTATGGTGTCGTTGTTTCTAGTACTTATGATACAGTTGATACAGCAGTAACAGTGAGCATGGAGAACGGCGATGTATTAACTGCCGGAGTAACAGATTTTAATATTGTAATTGGTTACGAATCTCCTGGTGTGTTGTTTGTGAACGGTGAACGTATTGAATTCTTTGGAATGGGCGTTACAACAGCAACTCACCCGCACTTCCCAAGCATGACCGCTAATAGTGTATGGCAACTAATGCGCGGAACACAAGGTACAAGTATTCCAACATTAACCGCAAGCGGTTCTAGAGTAGCAGACGGATCAATATTCCAGGCTATTACAGGAACGGCTAACACAAGAATAGATTCTGTAATAGATCCTTGGAAGGTATGGTCTGTCGTTGTA
>JBDGXI010000141.1:0-5283 GCA_039584685.1 Gemmatimonadota bacterium
TCCGTCAGCCGGTACCCTCTACTGAGTGCCGGCCTTCTGCATGCCCTCCAGCACCTGGTCAATGCTGAAGCTCGACGGCTTCTGCCGCGGCGGGAACTCCTGGAACGTGCCCAGGAACTTTCCGACGAAGGCCTGCGCCGGTACGAGCAGGAAGAGACGGTCGAATCGCCACTCCCCGTACCCGATGGCTTCGTGATCCGCTCGCTCGAACGGATCCGTACGGAGGTTGAAGATCTTCGGCAGCCGGAGCTGCGTGAAGGGATCCTGCCATACGTTCATCCCGTGCGCACGCTGCTCCGCGAACACGATCTTCCAGTTGTTGTAGCGCAGGCCGACCAGGTTTCCATCGTCGCTGAAGTAGAAGAACTCGCGCCGCGGCCCGGTATCGGTCTCGCCTCGGAAGTAGGGAAGGAAATTGTAGCCGTCGAGGTGAACCTTGAACGTGCGGTCACCTACCTGCTTGCCCGCTAGAAGCTCTTCAGTGACGTTCGGCTCGCCCACCGCGGCCATGATCGTCGGCATCCAGTCGAGCTGGGAAATGATCTCGTTCGAGACCTGTCCGGGCTCGATCACGCCCGGCCAGCGGACCATGGCCGGTACCCGGTAGCCGCCTTCCCAGTTCGCATTCTTCTCGCCCCGGAAAGGCGTCGTACCACCGTCCGGCCACGTGAACGTCTCGGCCCCGTTGTCCGTGGAATAGTAAACGATCGTGTTATCCGCGATGCCCAATTCATCCAGGAGGTCGAGCAACTGGCCCACGTGGCCGTCGTGTTCCACCATGCCGTCCGGATAGATGCCGAGCCCGGTCACGCCCTCGGACTCCTCTTTGAGATGCGTCCAGACGTGCATGCGAGTGGTGTTGAACCACACGAAGAACGGCTGGTCGGCGTCGTCGGCTCGTCTGATGAAGTCGGTAGCCAGGTCCATGACCTCGCCGTCGATCGTTTCCATTCGCTTCTTGGTCAGCGGCCCGGTGTCCTCGATGCGTCCATCGGCGTAACTGTGAATGACGCCCCGGGGACCGAACGCCTGGTGGAAGGTCTGACCGTCGGCGAGCACCATGTCACCCGGGTAGTCCTCGTTCTCCGGTTCTTCCTCGGCATTGAGGTGATACAGGTTGCCGAAGAACTCGTCGAATCCGTGGTTGGTCGGGAGCATTTCATCCCGGTCGCCCAGGTGGTTCTTTCCGAACTGGCCGGTAGCATAACCGTGCGGCTTCAGGAGCTCCGCGATCGTAACGTCCTCCGGCTGGAGCCCGAGATCGGCGCCCGGGAGCCCGACCTTGAGAAGGCCGGTGCGGAAGCCCGACTGGCCCGTGATGAAGGTGGACCGGCCCGCCGTGCAGCTCTGTTCGCCGTACGAGTCGGTGAAGATCATGCCCTCGTCGGCGATGCGGTCGATGTTGGGGGTCTCGTAGCCCATCATGCCCATGTTGTAGGCGCTGATGTTGAACTGGCCGATGTCGTCGCCCCAGATGATGAGAATGTTCGGCCTGTCCTGCGCGGACGCGGGTGCGGCGAACAGCAGAGCCGCACAGACGCCGAAGAACCATCGTCTCATGCTTCGAGTCTCCATCGCGAGAGAGGAGCGCGGGGACCACTCGGTTGCGGTCCCCGCTAAAACGGTGATGTGTCAGTCGGTGATCTTCTTCAGGGCGTCCTTGAGCGAATCCCACTGCCCCTTGGCCCAGCCCTTGATCTCCTCGAACGTCTCGTGCGCTCGCACAAGCGCCAGGCGGGCAGCCACCTCATCCCAGTCCACCACGTTCCAGAACGCCTCGATATAGTCAGGACGCCGGTTCTGGTAGTTGAGGTAGTAGGCGTGCTCCCACACATCGAGACCGAGGATCGGCACCGCACCGTCGGTGAAGATCGGGTTGTCCTGGTTGGCGGTCGAGGTCACGATGAGACCGTCCGAAGCCGCGCACAGCCAGGCCCAGCCACTGCCGAAACGGGTACCGGCCGCGGCGCTGAACTGCTTGTGAAACTCCACGAACGACCCGAACGACTCGTCGATCGCGTCACCGAGAATGCCCCCCGGCGTGCCGCCCCCGTCCGGACTCATGTTGGTCCAGAACAGCGAGTGGTTGACGTGCCCGCCCCCGTTGTTGCGGACGGCCGTGCGAATGCTGTCGGGAATCGAGTCGAGACTCAGGAGAAGTTCCAGCGCGGTAAGCTCCTGAAGGTCGGAGTGACCTTCCAGGGCCGCGTTCAGCTTGTTGACGTAGCCCTGGTGATGCTTGGTGTAATGGATCTCCATCGTGCGTGCGTCGATGTGCGGCTCGAGCGCATCGAACGCGTACGGTAGTTTCGGCAGCTGAAAAGACATATCGACTCCTGCTCTGCTATGAGTTGAACGTCCGGAATCTACACTTTACTCCAAACGCCTCTATGCGGGGGATGGGAAACCTGCAACAACCCACCGACCGACGCAAACCCGACTGACGTGCCGTTGCTTCGAGTCCTGCCTATTCCCCGCGCATCAACCCGAGGACCTCTCTTCTCAGCTCCCGGTCCCACCGCAGCTCTCCCCGAAACGCCGTGGTGACCATCTCCGTGTGGGCCTTCCGAGCGCCTCGCAGCTTGAGGCAGGAGTGCTCGGCCTGAATCACGACGCCGACTCCGCGCGGATCGAGGTGCTCAACCATCGCATCCGCGATCTGGCTCGTCAGCTGCTCCTGGAGCTGTGGGCGCCGGGCGAAGACATCCACCGTGCGGGCCAGCTTGCTAAGTCCCGTCACCTTGCCGTGCGACGGCAGGTAGGCCACGTGCGCCTTGCCGGTGAACGGCAGGAAGTGGTGCTCACACACACTCACGAAATCGATGTCACGCAAGATCACGATGTCGTCGCCGGTCTGCTCCTGAGAGAACTGACGCACCAGGTGATCGCCCGGGTCCTCGTGCATGCCCCCGAGTATCTCCCGATATGCGCGGGCTACACGAGCAGGCGTGTCCAGCAGGCCCTCGCGGTCCGGGTTCTCTCCCAGTCCGATGAGCATCTCCCGGACGGCCGCCTCTACCCGGGCCATGTCAACGCCGCCTGTCGGGCGGAGCTCCGCGATTCCCGGAGCCGCTCCGTTTCCGTTTCCGTTGGATCTATGCGGACCGCCGTGCCCGCTCCGGCGGTCCGAATGCGCCTCGAGATCGTCCGCGAGCGGCGCTGTCATGATTCCGAGCCTGCTGACCACTGTTCCTCCCTGTTTCTGGATTCCCTCCCCCGCCTCTACGCGAACAAGGTATCAAGTCCACCGGTCCTTGTCAAGGAGTTGTCTAGGACATAACCTGCACAAACAGGGTTGACAATCCAGTGTTTGTCGTTACTGTTTGACTAGAATGTCAAACAACTCGTACAGGGTGTGACTGTGAGTTCAGAAACAAGGGATTCCGGCACTCCGCCGGGTGCGGAGGCAGACACCGAGACGCGGATCTTCGAGGCTGCCCTCAAGGTCTTCGCACGGAAGGGCAAAGACGGTGCGCGCCTTCAGGAAATCGCCGACGAGGCGGGGATCCACCGTCCTCTCCTGCACTACTACTTTCGCACCAAGAAGCAGCTCTATGAGGCGGTCGCCGAGAGGTTGTTCACCGATTTCCTCCTGAGCTTCGACGCACCCGCCGAGGGGGGACGGTTCGCGGACACCCTGCGGGCCTTCATCGACCACTACATAGATTCGGTGCGGCAGCATAGGCACGCCGCCATGTGGATGGTGGCCGAGAACATGGCCGGGAGTCCGATCCTTGGCGAGATGCTCGCCCGGGCGTTCGCGACCAAAGGGTCACCACAGCGTGCCATGGTCGAGGCCGTCGAGCAGGCGGTGCAGAGCGGCGAAATCCAGCCCGTGGATCCACGCCAGCTCATTCTCACGGTCGTCTCCGCGTGCGTCTTCCCGTTTGTAACCCTTCCGACCGTCAAGATGATGAACCCGCTCGCGGCGGAGGACTTCGATGCGTACCTGGAAGAGCGCAAGACTCACCTGTTCGAGGTCGTCTATCACGGCCTGGCGAGCCGGGAGGTGTCCGATGCGTAGGCCTGCCATGGCGCTAGCCGCACTGGGGCTGGTGGCTGCCGGTTGCTCGTTCGCTCCCGAAGCCCGGGAGCCGACCACCGTTCTTCACCTGCCTGCCGAGTACGCCGCGGCCCCGATGGACAGCGCGGCGGTTGCCGATTCGATTCGCGACGTCCGGGAAGCCGAGCGCTGGTGGACCGTGTACGAGGACCCCGTTCTCGAGGCCCTCGTCGACACGGCCCTCGCCGCGAACCTGGATCTGCGAGAAGCGGTGGCCCGGGTGGAAGAAGTCCGGCAGCGATACCGGATCGCGCGCGCCGACCTGTTTCCGCAGATCGGTTTCTCCGCGGACGGCACGTACCAGGACGCTCCCACGAACGCCGGGTTCGCCGGAGCGATCGGGGGCGGAGGCGACCAGCCACCCGGCTCACCCAGTCTGTTCCCGGACCGCTTCCAGTACGACACGTGGACCGCCGCCCTCGGCTTCAGCTACGAGATCGACTTCTGGGGCAAATACCGGAACGAGACGAAGGCCGCGATCAGCGACTTCCTGGCCAGCGAGGGAGACTACGAGACTGCCCGCCTGGCCGTGATCTCGGCGACCATCGCGACGTACGCGGAGATCGTGGAGCTCCGGCGCCAGGTCGAACTGACCACCTTCAGCGTCGACATCCTCCGTGAGCGGGCCGAGCTCACGAACGAGCGCTACTACAGCGGCCTGGTCACCACGTTCGAGCTGTACACGATCCAATCCCTGTACCGGAACACAGAAGCCACGCTGCCGGTGCTGGAGAGCCTCTACGAGGAGGCAAGGGGTCGCCTTTCGATCCTCCTCGGCCGTTACGCCGGCACCATCGACGGCCTGCTCGGCGAGGACGAAGCGCCGGCCGTCGTTCTCGATCCCATTCCCGTCGATCTAACGGCGGCCCTGCTCGAGCAGCGGCCCGATGTGTGGTCCGCGTGGCAGCGCATGGAGGCGGCACGCTACCGGATCGGCTCAAGAAAGGCACAGCTGTACCCGCAGATCCGTCTGGACGCTACGGTCGGGCTCCAGGCCGGTTCGTTCACGGACCTGTTCAGGATCGATCAGTACTTCTTCAACCTGGTCGGAGGGCTGCTCCAGCCGATCTTCCAGGGGGGCCGTCTGCGGGCCAACGTCGGCGTGGCGGAGGCGCAGTTCCAGGCTGCGGCCGCCAACTACGTTCGCACCGTGCTGACTGCGTTCAAGGAAGTGCAGGTAAGCCTGGTCAACCTCGAGAAGCAGGCCGAACGCTACGAGT
>JBDGXI010000142.1:0-7560 GCA_039584685.1 Gemmatimonadota bacterium
GATGGCCAGGCCCGAGTGGGTGACTTGCTGATCTCTCCGGACGGCGACCGCCTGGCCTACATCCGGGTTGGCGAGTCAGGTGCCAACGAGGTGGTGCTGCAGCCCCTGGGGCAAGCGGGCGAGTCACGGGTCCTGTTAGAGGGAGCGGACCTGAATCTGGCGGACTGGAGCAGGGACGGCAGCAGCCTGCTGGTACATGATTGGGACGGGAGCGTCCTACTCCTGTCGTTGAGTCCCGAGGTTTCGGTCACGCGTCTGCCCCAGGTACCCAACACAAACGAGCTTCGCTTCAGCCCTGACGGGAACGGGTTCATCTTCTCGCGGGAGTACGCGGAGGGCGACGAGGGCTGGCGTGACGGAATGTCAGACCTCGTCGGCACCGTCCAACGGGTAGTGCCAGTCGAGGAGTCGGAGCCCGAGCTGCTCACCGATCATCTCCCGGGCCTCTATTTTGGCCGGCCCTCGCCCGACGGACGCTGGATGGCCTTTCGGAGGCAGCTGGAGATCTGGATCGCGCCGGTGCAAGACAGACCGGTTGCGGAATCCGACCTCACCATGCTCTCAGCCATCGGAGGGCTCGCCTTCCACTTCACGCCGGGCGGATCCGCGATCGTGTACTCGCACGGCCCACGGGTATGGATTCAGCATCTGGATGGGAGCGAGCCGGTCGAAGTCTCCATTCAGCTCGAGATCGAATCACCGGATCCAGGTCCGTTGGCAATCCGCAACCTGCGCGTCCTCGATTTCGAGCTCGGCGGATTCACCGAACCAACGACGGTGATCGTCCAACACGGACGTATCAGCAGCGTGGGCGATTCCTCTCAGCTTCCGGACGGTGCGCAGGTCATAGACGCAGAAGCCAGATATGGCATCCCCGGTCTCTGGAACACCCACACCCATGATGGTCCGCTCAGCCCCGGGAACCTGGCCTACGGCATTACCTCAGTCCGGAACCTGGGCACGTCATCCGTCGTCGCACTCGGCGTGTTTTCGGACTGGCTCCGCGCGACGGCGCATCCCAGTCCACGGTTCTTCTATGCCGGGCCTACCGTCGGGGCCACAATCACGAATCGCAGGTTCCCGTTCACCGAGGTAGGGGAGCTCGAGCGCGCAGTGCGGGAGTGGCCCAGCCTGGGGATGGGTCTCTTCAAGGCCTATGCACACCTGCCTTGGAGCTGGCGTCGAGTCATCGGGCCGACTGCGCATGAAGCTGGTGTCCGGGTCGTGAGCCATGGCGATGACCTCGAGTACATCGTCCGCTCGGTCATCGACGGCTTCAACGGCCTCGAGCATGGCTTCTCCATACCCCTCCACAGAGACGTCTTCCAGCTGATGGCGGAGTCCGGGATCTACTGGTGCCCGACGCTCATGGCCGGAGGGTTCCCGCACCTGGCACTGGCTGAACCGGCCCGAATGGAGGACCCACGGACGGAGTCGTTCTGGGGGGAAGCCTGGCGCCGCACGGCCAATCACGATTTCCCGGCGGCCGCCAGCACAGGCGTATACCACGACGCTCTGGCCATGGTCCGGTCGGCCCGCGAGAGCGGGGTCGCGATCCTCACTGGCACGGACAGGAGGTTCGGACCTCTTCTGCACTGGGAACTCGAGATGTTCGCCCGCGCGGGCGTGGCGCCAATCGAAGTCATCCAGGCCGCCACTCTGAATCCTGCCCAGGCGACAGGTGTGGGGGCAGACCTCGGGTCGATCGAGGTGGGCAAACTCGCCGACCTCGTCGTCCTGGACGCTGATCCACTAGCGGACATCACGAATACGCTGCAGATCTGGCGGGTGATGCGAGGGGGCCACGTGTACGATCCGGAGGTTCTCGAGGCGAGAGCGCTTGACGAGCGGAAGGCCGAGACGGAGGGCACCTGATCTCAATGATTGGGTGCCGAGCGAGACAGTGTCGGAGACATTGCCAGGGCACTGTTTCCGACACTGCCACCCGATCAACTGCGTGATTCCGGGCCGGCCCTCCGGCCCGCTCAGCAGCAGGGCCCACGGGGCTCCGACGGAGCCCCCAACTGAAGTTGTGACACTAATCAGTGACAGGCGCTGTAAGCCACTTTCCCCTATATTGATCGCACCCCCTCGTTCCATAAGAGGCATCTATGCCCGACCTCCTGGAACGTCTGAAGTCTGCACTTGGCGACCGCTACGCCGTCGAGTCGGAGATCGGCCGCGGCGGGATGGCAGTAGTGTATTTGGCCGAGGACCTGAAGCACCGCCGCCAGGTCGCGATCAAGGTCCTTCACCCCGAGTTGGCAGCCTCTCTCGGTGCCGATCGCTTCCTGCGCGAGATCGAGATCGTGGCGGGTCTGGACCATCCGCACATTCTCCCGCTCCACGATTCAGGCGCGGTGGATGGTCTTCTCTACTACGTCATGCCATACGTCGAAGGAGAATCGCTTCGCGATCTACTGCAGCGGGAGACACAGCTGCCGGTAGATGAGGCGGTGCGCATCGCGTGTGAGGTGGCACGTGCCCTTGGGTCCGCGCATCGCCACGGAGTCGTTCACAGGGACATCAAGCCCGGGAACGTTCTGCTGAGCGAGGGCCACGCCCGGGTCGCCGACTTCGGGATAGCTCGCGCTGTCTCAAGCGCCGGGCCCAACAGTATGACGGCCACCGGCCTGGCGGTGGGAACACCGTCCTACATGAGTCCCGAGCAAGCGTCGGGGGAGCAGGTAGACGAGCGAAGCGATCTCTATGCGCTCGGCTGCGTGCTGTACAAGATGCTGTCGGGCGAGCCACCGCTCGTCGGGCCGACCACGCAGTCCACAGCTGCGAAGCGTCTGACGGACCGACCGACGCCGCTGCCGGTCCTGCGCGATACTGTCTCGCTCGAACTGGACGCAGTGGTTGAGAAGTCGCTCAGCCGTTCGCCCGCCGACCGCTTCCGCACGGCCGACGAGTTCGCTGCGGCACTGGATGCGGTGGGAAAGGGGGATGATGCCGAAACGGTTGATGCGGTTCGGGAGTCCGCCCGGCGCCCCGCCGTCATCGCTACCGCAGTTGTGATCATCCTGGTCGCCGCCTGGCTGCTCGTACCAAGGCTTATGACGCCGGACGGGGGGAATAGCAGGGCGCCCGCCGGCCGGGACATGAGCAGGTCGATCGCGGTTCTGCCGTTCGAGAACATCAGCGGGAGTGAGGAGGACTCCTACTTCGTGGATGGAGTCCACGCGGAGATCCTGACGCGTCTCGCGAAGATCGGGGGGATCGTTCCCATCTCACGGGCCTCCGTCTTGGCCTATCGTGAGGCACCGAAGCCCCCCGAGGAGGTGGCGGAGGAGTTGGGTGTAGCGGTGGTGCTTGAGGGATCGGTTCAAAGAACGGGCGACCGGATCCGGTTCAACGTGCAGCTTACTGACGGAACGGGGCAGGTGGTGTGGGCCGAACCGTACGACCGAGAGCTCAGCGCCGACAACCTGTTCGACATCCAGAGCGACATCGCCCAGCAGATCACCCGCGCCCTCGGGGCGGAACTCTCCCCGGCCGAGCTTCGGCGGATAGACAGGATCCCCACGGACAATCTGGAGGCGTACGACTACTGGGTACTCGCCTACCATTACCTGAATGTAGAATGGAAACCGGAGGTCGCTGTAGAGTTTCTGGAGAGGGCGTTGGGGCTCGACGAGCAGTTCGCCGAGGCGCATTCCAGCCTTGGAGTGGCCCATACGTCTCTGTTCTGGCAGTCCGGCCGAGTCGACGAGGAGCACTGCGTCGCGGCACGGGAAGAACTGGACACGGCTCGCCGGCTGGATCCAGAGCTTGTGGATGTCTACGTGGACACGGGCTGGTATTACTACCGTTGCTTCCTCGACTATGATCGGGCTCTGATCGAGCTCGCGGAGGCACAGAGGCTGGCTCCGAACAGCGTCGAGGCGCTGGAGGTTGCCGGAGCCATCCTGCGCCGTCAGGGAAACATCGACCGATCAGTCGAAGCCCACCTGCGAGCGTCCGAGCTCAGCCCGCGGTACGGAGACCTCCACTGGCACCTGATGTCGTCATACGCCCTCCTGAGGATGCCTGCGGAGGCTCAGTATCACGCCGAGCGCGCCATCTCGCTGGTCCCGATCCAAGCGCTGTACTACGACGAAGTGGCCTGGGTCTACCTTCGAATGTACGGCAGCCCGGACCGGGCGCGAGAAGTCCTGGAGCGGGGACGGGCACTCGGAATCGAGAGCATTCGTACGGTCGCCTGGGATGTCTGGCTCGATATCCTCGTGAACCACCCGGACTCGGCGTTAGCGAAGGCCCGAGCGATTCCAGCAGATGAGGTCATTGGCAAGTTCGTATGGCATTTCCCGATCCGAAACCGCTTCCAGTTCACCGCGGCGGCGTACCGGTTGCTCGGAGACCGGGAGACGGAGGTGGCGTACCTGGATTCCGCCCGCGTCCTGTTGGAGGCCAAGCTCCAGGAGTCTGATGCGGCGTTCCTACACTCGGCGCTTGGCGTAGTCTACGCTGATCTCGGTCTCAAAGCAGACGCGACCCGAGAAGGCGAAGAAGCGGTCCGACTCCTTTCGGTAGAGAGAGACGCCTGGGACGGCACGTACGTGCTGGAAGACCTGGCGCGGATTTATGTCATCACGGACGAGCACGAGGCTGCGCTCGATGTACTCGAGCGCCTGATGTCGATCCCGAGTGACCTGACGCCTGCCTACCTCGAGATGGATCCGACGTGGGACCCGCTTGGCGAACACCCGCGGTTCCGGGCGCTGTTGGAGGCTGGCGAGTAGCTACCCACAGGGCGTGCAAGAACGTGTGCGAGGTTGGAGTCCCATAGGGCGTAAGGCCTCCGCATGGCCTCCTCGAGGCTCAGTGACACAGTGATCTGACACACCCTTCTGCAGGTGCCGGGTACTGAGTCGGTTACGGCGACCGGGCACCTGACTATCAGGCACGAGGCCTCAGCCCTTCCTCCCGGCTGTCCAGATTGTCCTGAGCAGCTATAATCAATCTGAGGCTGCACTTCTCCCTCACGTCCAGCACGAACAGGGAGCCATGCCCGATCTTCTGGAACGACTGAAGTCAGCACTTGCCGACCGCTACGCCGTCGAGCGTGAAGTCGGCCGTGGAGGCATGGCCACGGTCTTCCTCGCCGAGGACCTGAAGCACCACCGCCGGGTCGCGATCAAGGTCCTGCATCCTGAGATCAGTTCGGATGTGGCCACGGAACGGTTCTTTCGTGAGATCGAGATTGTCGCCGGCCTGACGCACCCCCACATCCTGCCGCTCCACCCTTCATCGAGGGTGAGAGTCTACTCGACCGTCTGCAGCGTGAGAAACAGTTGCCCGTGGAGGAGGCGCTCCAGATCACGCGCGAGGTCGCAGATGCTCTGGGCTACGCACACCAACGAGGCATCATCCACCGCGACATCAAGCCGGCGAACATCCTGCTCCAAGGGGGGCACGCCGTCGTGATGGACTTCGGGATCGCGCTCGCGGTCGAGCAGGCCGGGGGTGCTAGCATCACGCAGACCGGAGTGGTGGTCGGAACCCCGACGTACATGAGCCCGGAGCAGGCGAGCGGAGCGCAGGACCTGGACGGCCGGACGGACATCTACGCGCTGGGTTGCATGCTGTACCAGATGCTAGCGGGAACTCCCCCGTACCCGGGGGTGGCGCCGCTGGCCGTGATGATGCGTCACTCGCGAGACCCAGTGCCCAGTGTGCGGACGGTGCGTGACACGATCCCGCAGTCGGTGGAGTACGCGATCACGAGGGCGCTGGCCAAGGTCCCGACAGACCGTTACCAGACGGCCGGCGAGTTCGCGAGTGCGCTGTTAGCACCCGACCTGGCTGGCGGGCCGAGACTAGCACCCGACCTGGCTGGCCGGCCGAGACCCCGCCGACGGGTCGTCGCGCTCGCGCTCGTCGGCATAACCGCGCTGCTCGCGGGGGTGTGGTATGTGGCGAGGCAGTCGGCTCCCGCGGCGGGCCCTGTGTCGGCCTCGATCGCGGTGCTGCCGTTCGTCAACATGAGCTCGGACCCGGAGCAGGAGTATTTCAGCGACGGCATCTCCGAGGAGGTGCTGAATCTTCTGGCGAAAATCCCGGGGTTGCAGGTGGCTGCACGAACATCGTCGTTCTCCTTTAGGGACCAGAACCTGGAGGTCCCGGAGATCGCCGAGCGCCTGAACGTGGCCCACGTGCTGGAAGGCTCGGTCCGGAAAGCTGGCAACGAGGTGCGCATTACGGCGCAGTTGATTAGGGCCGATGATGGATTTCACGAGTGGTCGGAGACTTGGGACCGGTCGGCGGACGACATCTTCGCCATCCAGGATGAAATCGCCGCGGACGTGGCAGCTCAGCTGAAGGTCACGCTGCTGGGCGCGGCACCGACGGTCGAGGCGACCGATCTCGCTGCGTATGCGCTCTATCTGCAGGCGCGGCAGCTGGGCCGCCAGGGCACGGCCGAGGGTCTCGAGCGGTCAATGGCGCTGTACCAGCAGGCGCTGGCGATCGATCCCGACTACGCCGCGGCCTGGGCTGGCCTGGCCCGCGACTACTACACCCAGGCGGGCACTGAACTGCACCCGATTGACGAGGGCTACGAGCTGGCCCGCGATGCAGCCAACCGGGCGCTGGCGATCGACCCGGAGTATGCGCCGGCCTACGCCCAGCTCGGCTATATCGCGGTATACCATGGCGATCTGGCGGCCGCCGCTCGGCATCTCGAACGGGCGCTCGCCCTGGACCCGCCGCTCGGCATCTCGAACGGGCGCTCGCCCTGGACCCGACAGACTCCGACATCATCGCCAACGCTGCTATCCTGGCCCGGAGTCTCGGCCGCCTGGACGAGGCCATTGCACTCCAGGAATACGCGGTTGCACGCGACCCGGTGAATCCGATCGGCCATGCCCGCCTTGGCCTTTTCTACCTATGGGCCGGGCGCCTGGATGAGTCCATCGCGTCGTACAGCACCACGCTGAGCCTGAGTCCGGGGCGCATCGGCGCGAAGCACAACATCGGCGAGGCGCTGCTGTTGAAAGGCGAGCCGGAGGCGGCGCTGGCGGCAATACAGCAGGAGTCATCCGAGCTCTGGCGCATGGTCGGTTTACCGATGGCCTACCACGCGCTGGGCCAAGCAGCCGAATCCGATGCTGCGTTGGCGGAGCTGATTGAAAGGTACGAAAAGGAAACGGCCTACAACATCGCATACGTGTTGGCGCTCAGGGGCGAGGCCGACCGCGCTTTCGAGTGGTTGGACAAGGCGGTGGAGTACAACGACCCGGGCCTGGTGGAAATCGCGGCGACGAACCTGTTCACCAACATCCACGACGACCCGCGCTGGCTGCCGTTCCTCGAGAGCATTGGCAAAGCCCCCACGCAGCTGGCCGCCATCGAGTTCGAGGTCACCCTGCCGCAGTAGCCGGTGTGTCGCCTCTCGCGCCACGCACCTCGTTCACGCCGGAGGCTTCCTTTTCGGACTGTAACCGTAGCTGTAACGAAATGAGGAGGAATGAGCGCAAGTGTACGCAGGTGAAATCGCCCAAATGCGCGTGAATGCAAGTGTATGCAGGTGAGTGCACGTACCGCCACGCGAATGGG
>JBDGXI010000143.1:0-5244 GCA_039584685.1 Gemmatimonadota bacterium
CGCCTGGATCGAAGAGACGCTGGCCGCGCATCCCGACGCGCGCTGGACCTTCCTGTTCATGCACGAACCCTGCTGGGAGAACCCGTCGGAGAGCTTCCAGGTGATCGAGGGGCTACTGCAGGAAAGGGACTACACGTTCTTTGCCGGGCACCTGCACTATTACGACTACGATCTGCTACACGGGCGTGACTACATCACCATGGGACCCTCTGGCGCTTCCTGGCATCATGACGGCGAGGGCAACGTCGACCACATCGCGTGGGTGACCATGACGGACGACGGACCGGAGATCGGCAACATCGCTCTGAAGGGCGTTTTCGATCGCATGGGCCTCGACTCCACACTGTTTGGCGCCTACGATCGCAAGGGGGCGGAGCAGTAGAGGCTGGCCGCTACAGCGCACACTAGAAGGATGACGTCGGCAATCCGCCGGAAGCCGCGCCTCCACCCTCATCCGCCCACCCCACACTTCCATTCCCGGAGGACTTGGCCAGTCTGGGCCTCGCTCTACATAGAAGCAACCAGTGGATCAGCAACAAGCTGGAGGCTGGATCGAGCCTACTCATCCCCAAAACGCCCCGCGCATTATGTACCCCAGTTCGTACCCTGACTATCAGTACTTAGAGGGATTTAGAAGGACTTAGAAGGAAAGCCTCTTCGTTCGACAGCGAATCCATTCCCCTCCACTCTTCCTGCCAGCGGGCCTCCGCTTGACACGGGCCTCTCCACATAGAATCTTAGTGAAAGAGTCTAAGGGATAGGGCACTCTTCGAGGCGAGGGCACGATGGAGCTCTGGAAGGGAACGCTGGATTCGCTGGTGCTCAAGACGCTCTCGGGCGGATCCATGCATGGGTACGGCGTGACCCGGTGGATCAGAGAACAATCCGACGGGGCACTGCAGGTCGAGGATGCCGCGCTGTACCAGAGCCTCCACCGCATGGAGCGTCGCGGTTGGGTGGAGTCCGAGTGGGGGCGTTCGGAGAACAACCGGCGGGCCAAGTACTACCGCATCACGGCGCGGGGACGAAAGGAGCTCACGCAGCAGACGGGTGAGATCCGCCGCTACGTGGGGGCGCTGTTTCAGGTTCTCGAGGCTGAGACGGCATGAGCCGCCGGAAGTCGTGGGTACCGGGTCGGATCGTACGCTTCCGGCGACCCCTCAGGGAGCACGTGGCCCGGGACGTCGAGGAGGAGATCCGGTTCCACCTCGACCGCCGGACAGGGGAGCTCCTGGCAGCGGGCCTGCCCGAGGCAGAGGCCCGCGAGAGGGCCCGTGAGGAGTTCGGCGATCTCGATCGAGCCGGAGAGTCGCTGCGTCGCGAGTCCGGCCGCACGGAGCGCCGGATGCGCCTCCTCGAGCGGCTTGATCACTTCCGGCGGGATGTGCGGCACGCCCTGCGCAGCCTCGGCAAGACCCCGGGACTGACCTCGACCATCGTGGCGACCGTCGGCCTGGGGCTCGGGGCGACTACGGCGATCTACGCGCTCGTGCACGCCGTTCTGATCGAGCCATTGCCGTACCCGGAAGCCAACCGTCTGTACGAGGTCCGCACGTACGCAGCGCCATACGAATGGCCTCTCTCCGTCGTGGACTATCAGGCCATCGAGGAAGGGCAGACCCAGTTCGCCCGCGTGGCCGGGTACGCCATCGTCCAGATGGCCTACCAATCCAGACATGGCGCGGAGCGCGTCACGGGCAAGACGGTGACGTGGAGCTACTTCCCTCTGCTCGGCATCAACACCCTGGTGGGTCGGGGCTTCACGGAGGCCGACGCCGATCCACAGGCCGATCCCTCCGTGGTGGTGAGCCACCGGTTCTGGACCCGGTACCTAGGCGGAGACAGGCGGGCCGTGGGCCAGCCGATCCGTCTCGACGGGCAGCTCTATACGGTGGTAGGGGTGCTGCCGCCCGGGCCGGGTCCTCTGGAAGTGAACCGTGACTTCTTCGTGGTTGCGCGGTGGGACACGCCTGAACGGCGAGGGCCGTTCTTCATCCAGGCGCTGGCTCGTCTGCCGGAGGGAGCCGACCCCGCGGTGGCACAGGAGGAGCTCGAGCTCATCAGCGCCCGGCTCTTCCCCATCTGGGAGGAGACGTTCCAGAACCGGGAAGCCACCTGGGCCATGGTGAGCCTCAAGGACTCGGTGATCGGAGACGTTAGGACCATGCTGGTCCTGGTTCTGGGTGCGGTGGCCTTCGTGCTGCTGATCGCATCCGTGAACGCGGCGAACCTGCTCCTGGCTCGAGTGGCACACCGAGCCCGCGAGCTCGCGGTACGCGCCGCACTCGGAGCGTCGCGGGGGCGGCTGCTCCAGCACCTGTGGGCTGAGAGCACCGTGCTCGCACTGGGGGGCGCCCTCCTCGGTCTGCTGCTGGCGTCGCTCGGCGTGCGGCTGATCGCGCGGTACGGAGCCGAGTACTTGCCGCGCACGCAGGAGGTCACGCTGGCCGGACCTGTCCTTGTCTTCCTGGCGGCCCTGACCGGCGGAAGCGCCCTCCTGTTCGGTACGATTCCGTCCCTCCAGGGAGGACGCGCGAGGTTGGACCAGGCCCTCCGGTCGGGAGGTCGCACCTCAACGGATGCGAGGGCGGAGCGGCGGCTGCGTCACATCCTCGTCGTGGCTCAGTTCGCGGTCGCCGCTCCACTGCTCGTGGGCGCCGGACTCCTAATCGGCAGCCTGTCGAATCTGCAGCGCGTGGATCCTGGCTTCGAACCGGCAGGCCTCCTCACGGTGGAAGTGTCTCTTGCCACCGAGTCCTATCCCCAGGCGAGCGACATGCTCCAGTTCCTGGAAGAGGCGAGAGCCCGTATCGGGTCCCTTCCGGGGGTGGCCGGCGTGGGCTTCTCGAACGGACGACCGCCGAACCGTTACCCGATGGAGAACAACTTCACACTGCCGGACCGCCCGCTTCCGAAGGGGGCGACGGAGCCATCCGTACCTTGGATTTCCGTGGACGGAGAGTACTTCCGGACGCTCGGAGTCCCTCTTCTGGAGGGGCGTACATTCGACCCGACCGACCTGACGGACGATGCCGCGCCGGTCCTGGTGGTGGACCGGACGTGGGCCGAGCGCTTCTTCCCCGGTGAGAGCCCCTTGGGCCAGTACGTGACGCAGGGTGGTTGCCCGACGTGTGAGCCTTTCACGGTCATTGGCGTGGTGGAATCGGTTCGCTACACGGGCCTCGACGACGCCGGCACCGGGGCGGCGTACTGGCCCTACTGGCCCCTGCTGGGGCGCACGGATCGGTCCGGTTTCTTCTACATTCGCACCTCTGTGGAGTCCCGCAGCCTGCTCCCTTCCGTGCGGGCGGCAATCCGCGAGATCGACGGCTCAATTCCCGTGTCGGACGCGGCGACCATGCGGGAGCTGCTGCGGGCGGACCTCGAAACTCCCCGCTACCTGGCGCTCCTCGTGGCCGGGTTCGCCTCCGTGGCGCTCCTGCTGTCGATCATCGGGATCTACGGAGTGATGGCAAACTTCGTTCAGCGACACCGAAAGGACATCGCCATCCGCATCGCCATCGGGGGCGGTCCGGTGCTGGTGGCCCGGGACGTGGTCGGACGGGGTATGCGACTGGTGCTGGCGGGCGTGCTGCTCGGACTCGCGGGCGCGCTTCTCCTCAGTCGCTATCTGTCGAGTCTCCTCTACGAGGTAAGGCCCATCGACGACGCCACGTTCGCACTCGTACCTGCTCTCATGTTCGGCGTAGCAGCGATCGCGTGTGCCCTGCCGGCGCGACGCGCGGCCGGGCTCGATCCCGCAGGAGTCCTTCGCGAGGAGTAGAGGCGGAATGGAGGCCCGTGGGTCATGTGGGGCGACACTCCATATGCCCATCTGATGATTCCGGCGGCGCGGAAGCAGTAGACGGGACGGCCTCCCCCAGAATCACGAAACAGTGCGCGCTTCTGACGTGGCCGGACTAAACTGACGGCTGTCGGGTGCGCGTGCTCAGTTCCGCAGCTCGCCTCGCAGAACCGGCTGATAATCGAAAAGCACTCGGCTCCCTGTGCTGATCGTGATTGACTGCTCGTCGACCGCCTGAGACCCCACTACATAGAAGGAGGATTCTCCAACAGTCACCCGGCGTTGGTCACGGACAGGCTCACTCGGATCTTGCTGTGAGCTTCGGCGCCAGTTCGAAGCACTGTCTTCCCCCGGAGTGGCTCCAGAAGCCTGCGGGCGCTCGGCCAGGAGCCCGCGACTCACCGTCGAAGACCGCGCACAGCCTGTACGTGTTATCGTCGAGCAGGTACTCGTACCCTACAGCCGAGGCCGGGTCGATCGTGTTCACTTGCTCACGGGGATCGCGAGCAAGGTCTTCGAGCGTCTCTGGCAGTCGCTCGTGGTCCTTCCAAAACTGATCGATCGCTCGCATTATGCCCTGCAGGTCTTCGACCCGCTCGTCATCGAGGCGCTCGAGCCGTCCCTTCGCCGGGCCTCCCACTAGAATCACCCCAGCGACGATCGATCCCAGGACCACGAGGCTGGCGATCGACAGCACGACCTTCCCGGAGCTCACGCGGTCACCTCCAGTTCATCGCGCCTCAGGTCCCTCAGGTAGTAGCCGAAGATCGCCCCGGAGATGGAGCCGATCGTCAGGGCCTTGAGGATGAACCGGGCGGTCGTCTCTCCACTGAGCAGGTTGTACACGACCGCCGTGGCGTCACCGATGATCACGCTGACCGCGATCGCCAGGGTGAGGTACGTGAGCCACCGGCGCACCGGAGAAATCCGCTGCAGAGGCGAGCCTGCGACCTCCCGGCCCACGGTCCACGCGGTGAACAGGAACACAGGTGCCGCGACGATGAGCGAAGCGATCGCCCATCGCGTGGCCTCCGGTATCGCATCGACGAACTCCTGCGACCAGGACGCGTCCGGGAACCCGAGATTGATGAGCTGGAAGAGAAGGGTGCCGAGGCTGTACGCACTGACGTAGAGCGTGCCGAACAGGACCAGGTAGAGAAAGGCCTCCCTCGCCGACAGCGAGGGTCGTGGGCGGGGGACGGCGAGCGGCAGATCGACGGCCGCGAAACCGCGGAGCGCCGCCTCGACCTCTTTCTCGGGCCAGCCCGCCTGACTGAGTGCTCCCCGGATCTCGTCGCGCCCCAGTCCCCGATTCAGGGCTTCCCGGATGAATCCGCTCAGATCTTCGTTGACGGCCATGGCTCGTCCTCCGGTTCCAGATCAGTATGTTAACGATGTCAACATACAGTATACGGATTATGTTGACGTTGTCAACACCT
>JBDGXI010000037.1:0-20627 GCA_039584685.1 Gemmatimonadota bacterium
AAGGACAGTGGAACGTGTACGTCCGCCTGATGACGGCCGGCACGAGCGGCGACGGAGGTACCGTGGACGAGGAGCCCGAGGGCGGTGCGCTGGTCAGACGGCTCAGGCTGATCGAGTAGCCGACGAGAGTAAGGTCGCGTACCGGCCCTGAAGTGACTCGAGCGCCCCGGGAGATCGGGGCGCTCGTGCATCGTGGAACGATCGGCTGGCGGTGCGTCCCTAGCGGATCCCCGTGGCCACCGGCACCAGGTGCTGCTTCACCGCGAACAGCGCCAGCTCCTGCCGATTCCGCACACCCACCTTGCGCATCACCCGTCCGAGGTGGTTCTTCACCGTCTGCTCGCGGATCCCCAGGTGCTGGGCGATCTCCTTGTTCTCGAGGCCGCGGGCCACGAGAGTGATGATCTCGAGTTCACGCGCGGAGATCCGGCTCGGGCCGTCCTGGCTGAACGAAGGGGCCTCCGTCGCACGCGCCTTCACGATGGCGTCGAGCCACGGTCCGGCCGCGATCTCGCCTGACGCGACGGTGCGTATGGCGCTGAGAAGCCGATCTTCGCCAGAGGTCTTGGGGACGCAGCCGCGTGCAGACGATCGCAGGGCCAGCAGGCAGCACTCGTTGAGCTGATCCAGGGCCGCGCCGGACAGCTTCACGCCCTCCGGTTTCGAGAGCATGGAGCGGATCACGCACTCTTCGTCGGAGTGATTCACGAGCACGAGGACACCCGACTGGGGAACCCTGGCGTGAATCTCGTCGATCAGCGTCAGCTTCTGCCTGTGGAAGTTCGTGTCCAGGATGACCAGGTCCGGCCGAAGCCGCTCGCACTCAGGCAGGACGTCCTCCAGCCGCTCGACGGTGCCCACGACCTCCAGGTCATCCTGCAGGTCGATGAGTGACTGCACTCCCGCCCGGATGAGCGGAAGCTCCACCGCCACCACGATGCGCATCGCGCCGGTGTGATCGCCGTTCGACTGAGTCGACACGTGTACCTTCCTCACCATTACTGTCCGTGGTGCTTCGTCGGATGCTGAGAACAGCCTCGGCTCACTGGCAACGCCCGACAACCCCGCAATTGGCACGCCACCGACGAGGGTACTTTGGTACCATCGCGAAAGGTACGATCGGGCCGTTGTTTGATCTACCGCTGCAGGCAGTATTGAACGCGACCGGCCACATCTCCGGCGAGGGGCGGCCGGCGCGCGGGCGATCTCGAAAGGCCCGCAATCCCGGAACCTGGAGCCAACGATCGGGAACGCATCCCCTCGCACTTAGACCTTCCTCCTGGCGCCGCACTGTGCCGGGAAACCTACCCTACCGCAGCCTCGGAGGAGGGCCCGCTTCGGCGGGCTCTCCGTTATTCCGGCCCCTGCGTGTCTCGCGGACATGGGCTCTCGGGCACGGGATGGGCCATGTTGACCCGCCCGCCGACCAGCGGACGGGCGGGATGGCCGGACGCTTGTAGGGAGCCCCGGCACCGGCCACATTGGGAGGCCTGAAACCCGCCCCCAAGGACCTGGCGGGCCGTTCATCCCACGGCCGCGCGCTGCCATCGAGGTTCGGAGGCAGTGGCCGGGAAATTGCCGGTCGGGGGAGGCCGTACGGAGCCGGCGCGACTCGAGCGAGAGAGCCCGAATGAACCGAATCGTGGTGACGGGAGCCGCAGGGCAGGTGGGCAGCGAGATGGTCGCGGCCCTCCGTGACCGCTACGGCGATGACGCCGTCCTCGCGACCGACATTCGCGAGCCGGACGATGCGCTGGCGGCGGGTCCGTTCCGCCTCCTCGACGTGACGAATCCGCATGCGGTGGCGGAGGTGGTTCGCAGTCACGGGACGGACTGCGTGTATCACCTGGCTGCCATACTCTCGGCTCGCGGGGAGAACGCTCCGCAGCAGGCGTGGGCCGTCAACATGGGCGGGCTGTACAACGTCCTCGAGGTGGCCCGGCGCGAGGGCTGCTCCGTGTTCACGCCGAGCTCGATAGCGGCGTTCGGGCCTTCCACCCCTCCCGACCCGACCCCACAGGACACGATCCAGCGTCCGAACACGGTGTACGGCGTGACGAAGGTCGCGGGGGAGCTGCTGAGCGACTACTACTGCCACCGCTTCGGGGTGGACGCGCGTGGCGTCCGATACCCGGGGCTGATCTCGTACGTCACACCACCCGGGGGAGGTACGACCGACTTCGCGGTCGAGATCTACTACGAGGCCGTGGCCCACGGGCGGTACACGTGCTTCCTCGGGCCGGACACGCAGCTCGACATGATGTACATGCCCGATGCGATCCGCGGATCGATCGAGTTGATGGAGGTGAGTCCCGAACGCCTCGTTCACAGGAACGCCTTCAACATGAGCGCAATGCAGGTGACGCCCGAGTCGCTGGCCGCTGCGATCCGCGAGCACATCCAGGCCTTCACGATCGAGTACGAGGTGGACCCGGTACGCCAGGCGATCGCCGACTCGTGGCCGAGGCGGATCGATGACCAGGCGGCCCGGGCGGAGTGGGGCTGGTGCCCGGAATACGACCTGGCCTCGATGACGGCGGACATGATTGACCATCTGCGGGACAGAGGTTGAGGAGCGGGCGTCGCTGAGGTGCCCGCCAAACGATAGAGCGAAGAGAGACATCGACATGAAACGCACGATCGCCGACGAAGCGGTATCCGTAATCGAATCCGGAAACCGCGTGTTCATACACAGTGTCGCGGCGGCGCCGGGACAGCTCATCCAGGCGATGACCGACCGGGCACCCGAGCTGCGAGACGTGGAAATCGTTCACCTGCACACCGAAGGTCCGGCCCCCTACGCCGCCCCGGAGATGATCGGCAGCTTCCGGGTCAACGCGCTGTTCGTCGGGGCCAACGTCCGTGACGCGATTCACAAGGGCGACGCGAGCTACGTACCCGTGTTCCTCAGCGAGACGCCGCAGCTGTTCCGGCGGGGCTTTCTCCCGCTCGACGTGGCGCTGATCCACACATCGATGCCGGACACGCACGGCTTCTGTTCGCTGGGCGTATCGGTGGACTGTTCCCGCGCAGCCGTGCAGACGGCGAAGCGCGTGATCGCGCAAGTGAACCCGAACATGCCGCGTACGCATGGCGACAGCATGATCCACGTCAACGAAATCGACGACTTCGTCGAGGTCGATGATCCTCTGCCGGAGGTTCCCAGGCCGGTGCTGGGGGAAGCCGAGTATGCGATCGGGCGCTTGTGCGCCGAGCTGATCGAAGACGGGGCGACGCTGCAGATGGGCATCGGGGCGATCCCCGACGCCGTTCTTTCCGCGCTCTCCAACCACAAGAACCTCGGGATCCACACGGAGATGTTCTCGGATGGGGCCATCGACCTGATAGAGTCCGGGGTGATCAACGGCGTACGGAAGCGTACGCACCCCGGGAAGGTAGTCGCCACCTTCGTGATGGGGACTCGGCGCGTGTACGACTTCATGGACGACAACCCGCAGGTGGCGATGCTGGACGTCGCCTATACGAACGATACCGCCGTCATCCGGCGGAATCCGCGCGTCACGGCGATCAACAGCGCGATCGAAGTCGATCTCACCGGCCAGGTGTGCGCCGACTCCATCGGCACGCGACAGTACTCGGGCGTGGGCGGACAGATGGACTTCATCCGCGCCGCCGCGCTCTCCGATCGAGGCAAGCCGATCATCGCCCTTCCGTCGGCCACCCGCCGTGGCGAGTCGAGGATCGTTCCGTTCCTCAAGCAGGGTGCTGGAGTGGTCAGCACGAGGGCTCACGTGCACTACGTGATCACCGAACACGGCGTGGCGAACCTGTACGGCAAGAACCTCCGGCAGCGGGCGCGCGCCCTGATCGACATCGCCCACCCCGACCACCGGGACTTTCTGGAGGAGAAGGCGCGCGAGAGATTCGAGAAATTCAGCGAGGTCGCGCCGGCTTGAGGAAGGGCCTCGCGTGAAGGGAAGCCTGAACGGGGAGACGGTTCGAATGCGGTTTGCGGCGACGACGATTGCGATGGCGCTCGGGATGCTGGCCGGTCCGGGGTCCGCGGCGTGGGCCCAGGAGTCGATCGGTGACTTCTACCTGTTCGTCCGTTCCGAGGCGAGCTCCGGCGCGGACCGGAGCTCGATCACGACGCTGGCCGAGGAGAACTACGTATCGGGCGCTGGCGGGCTGACCTTCCGTTGCTCGGATGACGGGTTCGAGATGGTGCTCACGGCGACGTATCTCGGGCGAAAAGAGAACACTCCCGTCCGCTACTCGTTTAGTGATGAGGAGACGGCGCGGGAGTTGTGGACCCTCAGGTCTTCCGGGATGGCCGCGGTCGCTCCGCCCGAGGTGCGCGAGGAGTTCCTGAGCCGGGCGGTGAATGAGAGCACGGTCGTGGTCCACGCAAGCGACTTCCAGTTACGAAGCCACACGTACACGTTCCACCTCGATGGCCTGGAGGATGGGCTCGCGCGGCTCACCTGCCGCTGAGCGAGACCGCCCCACGACTCACAAGTCCGTCGCCGCGGACAGCAGGTCCCCGATCGTTCCGGTAGCCAGGCACACCGTGGTATCGGCCGCGCCGTAGTACACCCTGACCTCGCTTTCCTCGCGGGCGAACCCGTCCGCGTCGAACTCGTCCACGATCATGCCCGATGGGAACACGACGTTGGGCACCTGTCCTATCAGTTCGTACATCTTGCGTGGCTCGAGCAGGTTGTCCCGGCTCCGTCCGATCAACCGAACGGGATCTTCGAGGTCCAGGAGGGCGACGCCGGCCTGGTACACGTTGACGCTGCTGAAATGAGTCGCGATTCCATGATACATCAGAAGCCAGCCTCGCCGCGTGCGGACGGGGGGAGGACCGGCGCCGATCCGTTCGTCCCAGTACCTCGGGCGACCGCGCATGGCCACCCCCAGCGGTCGCCAATCGATGAGGTCGAAGGACTCGGAAACGACGATCTCGTCGCCGGAGGTCGGCTCGCCGGTATCAGCCTCCCGGTTCGGCCGATCGAGGCGCAGGTACCGGTCGCCGAACCGCATGGGAAAGATGGCCCCGTTCCGGATGTCGGGGTGACCGCCGAGCCCGATCAGCTCGAAGCTCCGGAAGTCCGCCGTGCGGGCGGTCCCCAGTTTGCAGCCCGTCTCCGTGTCGGCGGCGAACATGACCAGGAACTCGTCGCCGATCGCCGTCAGTCGCGGGTCGTAGACGTGGTAG
Organism: Gemmatimonadota bacterium; assembly: GCA_039584685.1. GTDB lineage: Bacteria > Gemmatimonadota > Gemmatimonadetes > Palauibacterales > Palauibacteraceae > Benthicola. The sequence goes on from JBDGXI010000037.1 coordinate 5,183, forward strand.
ATCTTCTCGCCGATCTCATCCAGCCCTGGAAATCGTACGGGTTCATTCCATACGGTGAACTCGCGCCCGTTGTCGCTCTCCGCCATCACCAGTCTTGTGCGGCGGCCCCGCGTCTGGACCCGCAACATCAGCATGTAGCGATCGCCCCACCGAACGGCGCCCGGATTGAATACGGCAGACGGGTCCACGATGTCAGGCGGCATCCGGGGGATGTCCATGGTCGTGATGATCGGATTGTCCGAGCTCCTTACGAGCGGCCTCATTCTCTCACTCTCCTTCGGGGTCTCGCACCCAACCGTCGTCCCGGTCGTCCCTTCGCATGATGGACAGACGTCCGAGCATCGCGCGGATGTCCCGGAACCCGCCGATCGCGAACCACAGGATGACGATACCCGAAACGGCGACCATGAGGTATACGTATCCCTCCCAGAACCGGGCCCACGCCGCGTCCCCCACGTCCCGGGTCAGATTGATCACGGTTCCCGCGATGAACAGGAGCGTCCAGCCTCCGACCCAGGCGTAGGTCACCAGGTACAGGATTCGATCGCCGCGCGTGAACTCGCGTCCCATACCGAGGACCCTGAATCCGCGCGACGGGGCCTCTTCGACGATCTCCGTCTCACCCTCGACCGCGAACTGCCCCCGCCGCAGGAGCGGGTCCAGGTCGAACACTCTCCGCGGCCCGAGCAGCGACACCGCGACGTAGACGATCGTGGAGGCGGCCATAGCGATCCCCCAGAACTCCTGTCCATTCACCGGGAAGTCGTCCACCAGCTGGTGAATGCTGATCCCACCGACCGCGATCGACGATCCGGTGATCATGGCGGCCCACGCCGCCGCCGTGGTGCCGCGGCTCCAATACAGACCCCCGATGAGGACCGCGCCCGATCCGCCGGCGAAAATCGCCCCGGTGATGGCGAAGAACAACCATATATACTGGCTCTGCTGGAACAGAAGACTGAACAGGAAGATGAAGGCCGCGACGCCGACGATCGACCAGCGCAGGGCCCGCATGTGTTGTTCCGGCGTAAATGGCTCCTTCCGGAACGGCATGATGACGTCCTGGATGAAGATGCTCCCCCACGAGTGCAGGTAGGTGTCGTGGGTGCTCACGAAGGCGGTCAGCATCACGGCGGCGAACGCCCCCAGCAGCCCCGCGGGCAGCATCGTCACGAGGACGGCCGGACCGCGGAGCTGGTTCCGGATCGTCTCCGATTCAGCCCTCGCCAGCAGCCCGTCCACCGCCGTGGCCTGCGCGGCGAAGTCCGGGTGATGCAGCACCGTATACGCGATCACGGGGACGATCAGCACGAACAGCTTCCACGGGTTCTCGCGCCAGTTGGTCAGCACCTGGCCCATCTTCGCTTCGTGCGCGCTCCGCGCCGAGGAGTTGTAGGCCTGCGTTCCCTGCCACGACATCACGACGTACACCACCCCGATGGTTCCGATGAGGAAATACCAGAAGTTGAAGTCAGCCACCTGGCTGGTTCGGTACGGGTTGATCAGGGAGGCGTTCTCCGGGGCCATGGCAAGCGCCTCGAAGATGTGGGTCCAGTCCACGTGCAGGAGAAGGAAGACGACGACCGCGATGAACACGAGGTTCATGAACACGCCCTGCACGAAGTCGGTGATGATCACCGCGACCTGCCCGCCGCTCAATACGAAGAAGATGGCGGTTCCGAGGAGAAGAACCATCAGGAGTGGAAACGTCTCGACGGAGAATTCCCCCAGCTGGAGGGAGTCGGGAAGTCCGATATAGTGAATGAAGAACCGGGCCCCCACGGCCGGGAAGATCCCGAAGTTGATGAGGCCCGCGGCGAAGGCGAGGATTCCTGTGAACACCCGGAAGCGGCGGCTGTATCGTCGCTCGAAGAACTCGGGAAGGGTGAGGGAACGGGTCTGCCGGAATCGGTAGATCACGAATCCGCTCACCGTGAGTACCAGTATCACGATGGCTTGCGAGAATCCCCACCACGTGAGAGAGAACCCGGCGACGAAGTTCTGCTCCAGGTAGCCGACGACCGTTATGGCGCCGAGTGCGGCGACTCCCTGCGACACGGATAGCAGGTAGCGGCCGGCCGTGCGGCCCGCTGCGAGAAAGTCCGCGACGCTGCGCATGAAGGGCCTGAGGAGCAGCACGCCGCCGAACATAGCCAGGTAGACGGCGACGAGGATGGTCCAGTCGAGGACCGAGAAGTGCATGCGGTCAGTCCGAGAGCCAGGCGAGACCGTCCTCGCGGATATGCGCGGTACGGCCGTCACTAAGGCGGAGACTTGCCTCGAACCCTGAGGGCGTCAGCGACATCGCGGGCGGCCATGCCAGGCCGGGCACGGGCGGAGAGCCGAGTCCCAGCTCGCCGACGTCGGGCGCCCAGGACCCTTCTTCGCCGGCCCGCGCCCGCTGCCGATAGTACACCTGGCGGAGAGCCCACAGCGCCTTCTCGGACTCGGCGAGCCCGCGGACCGACCCGGTCGGATGATCCGAGCCGACGAACTCGACGATGCCCCACATCTCCGGATAGTGCATCGCGATCAGTCCCTGCGGAGACCACACCCAGTTGTCCTCCGGCAGGAACTCGCCCGTGTCGGGGTCCGTCAGCTTCACGTATCGACCTTCCTCGGCCCGAGAAGCCCACTGGACGCGCGAGAAGTTGATGCGCCACCTGTCCCCCGGGTCCGGCGGTGCCGATCCGCTTGCCGCCTCCGCGAGAACGCCCCACGGGATCGCGATCTCCACCGTCCAGCCCCGGTCCACGTCGGACGGGTCGTTCACCGTCCCGTCCACGGCCACCGCCGTTCGCAGTCCCCTGATGTCCCAGGCGTCGATCGCCGGACCTCCGTCACGATACGGCTTGACCAGCATCAGGTCCCATACGGTGCCCAACGCGTTGATCTCCAGCTCGTAGTACAGGTGGGTGTCGGCATCCGGGTCGATGAACACCTCGAAGTCGTTGTCGTGATAGATCACCGCGTCGCGCTCCGTCAGGGCACCCCAGACGTGTGGCTCCTCGAGCGCGGCCCCGATGTACAGAGACTCGTCGTCCCACAGCAGACGGGCTCGCGTGCGATGCCGGGGGGCGGGCGTCGAGCCGCCTCGTATGTCCACGAAATCGGTCGTCCACGCGGCCGATTGCCACACCGGGTCGTCGAGAGAGCCATCGATCCGGGGGGGTATGTCCACGAAGCGTGCCGCATACGTCTCTGGTCGCCAGCCGATAGCGGGCTCCGGTACGCTCGGGAGGTTCGTGCCAGCGGCGTAGGGGGCCGGTCCGCCGACGGCCGGGTCGCCAGACGATCGGGAAGCCGCGTCACAGGACCAGGTGGCCGCACAGACCGCGACCATGGCGATGATTGCGGCGGCGGAGGATGATGGTCGCGGCATATCGAGCCCGATCGCCCTTCCAGGTGGTTGGAATGCGGAGTCAGCACCTGCACGGTGCCCACCCTGACCTGTCGAAACTCTGTTCCCGCACCTGCACCGTCAACGAGCGCGCAGATGAGTGGGCGAGACCGCGTCTACTGCACGAACGCGGCCCAATGATCCTTTTTGCACGATAGGCGCGTCAGCGAGCAGGGGGGACCGGGCGTGGAAAAAACGCATAAGTGCCAACGATGACGTCGGTTACAGAGCAAGACCCGGACCGGGTACGGCCGTTGCGGATTGTGGCTGCGACAGCGGCAACAACGGCCTCGCGTCGCAAGGGTGTGGTGCGAGCCGGAGGCCGCCCGGTGGAGGTGGCTGAAATGAGCGGCATCGTAACTGTCCAGCGCGCGAGGATGGCCGGGATCCTGTTGGTCTGGTCTCTTGCCCTCGTCGCATCCCCCCTCGGCGGTCAGGACGCGGACCAGGCCAGCGGTCCTCTGCTGAAGGCCGACCTGGTGAGGATCCTGGCGACGGGCGACTACACGGAAGACGAGGTTCTGCACATCGTCAAGATGAGCTGCGTCAGCTTCCGTCCGACGGAGCGGGATCGGCGCGACCTCCTGGCCCTGCCGCACGGCGATCCCGTGCTCGGCGAAATCCGCCGGTGCCGGGCGCAGGGGCAAGCCGCCGGTTTCTCCGACGGCATTCCGCGCGCGAATCGAATCAGCTCGACCGAATCCGAACCGGACTCGAAAGACGAGGTTCTCCGGGTCGTCAGGCTCTCGCCGGATCCGCTCGGGAACCGTCCCGCCCCGGCCGCGCCCCGGTTCACGATGGTGCTGGTCGAGAGGGATCGCGACGCACTGACTGCCTCCGACATTCCTCCGCTGCTTCAGAACTGGGACGAGATATCCGAACGGCTGCTCGAGGAATACCGTCCGAATGTACGCCGTGATGGGAAAGTCGTGGTTCGCGTACGGGTGGACGAGACGGGCCGCGCCGCGGACTCCCTGCTCACGGAATCGAGCGGTGATCCCTATCTCGATGCGGCGGTGCTCGCGACCGTGCCCGCCATGCGGTTCAAGCCGGCCATGAGCCGTGACCGCCGGGTCGCGGCTTGGACGGAGCTCCCGATCGCGTTCGAGACGCCGTAGCGCTCAGAAGCCCCCGCACTTGTGGAGGCCGGGAGCTCAGTCCTCCCGGCGCTCGACCGCGATCGTGCAGTTCGTCACCAGTGCCGCGACCGCTCCGATGGCGGCCCACACCGGAAGCAGCATCGCACCGACTACCCCGATCGCCAGCGGGATCTCGATCAGCGTGTTGCCCTCGTCGGACCGGATGGTGATGCGGCGGATATTGCCCTCCCGCACCAGCTCCTTCACCCGGGTCAGCAGGTCTTCACCGCGCACCGAATACTCTTCCCGTGCCTCCTCGGTCGTCTCGTCGGCACTATCTTCCGCCGCTTCTTCATCTGCCTCCTCGGCTGCCTCCGCAGCCGCCTCGACTTCGACCTCGACTTCGATGCCGTCTACTTCCGCCTGGGCCTTTTCCTCTGCTTCCTTGTGCTCGTCCGTCACATCGACCTCCCGTAGTGGGCCTCGTCCCGGTCGGATCCGCTGAGGACCCGGACCGTGCGTGTACGATCCCCCTACGAGATTCAGACCGCGAAGGTTTTGTCGGGCCGACATCAGGCCCGTTGAAGGCCTGGTGCGTGGGTTTCCCGACGGGACAGGAAGTCCCGAAGCGCGCCCTTCGGTCCACCGTGCCCGGCGAGCGGGCCGACGGGGCCGTGACAAGCCGGCGCGGCACCGTTAGGATCACGATAACCTCTATGGGTGGTGGTGCTTGGGCGGTGACCCCATCGAGCTGGAAGACCCGGAGGTACATCGTGGAGTGGCGGATCTACAGCCGCGCCGAACGCGTGTACGGAGCGATGCTCAAGGAACCGGCCGTCGTGCAGACGATGCATGGAGCGGTCGGCGCGGAGGCCGGTGACTACCTGGTCGTCGATCTCGACTGCGAACGAATTCGGTACTACCCGGCGCGCTATTTTCAACGGTCCTACGAGCCGGTGGAGCGTCCGGTTCCTCTCACGGCACTCGCCGACCTCTCCGAACTGGTGATCCGGCACGTCATCGAGTCGGGCGTGGAAGCGATCGGCGAAACGTGTGTGAGATGCGGTAAACGCCGAACCCGCATGGAGTTCGAGGGTGTGCCCACATGTATGGATTGCGAGCTCAAGCTCAAGGCGGGGCGTGAGGAGACCCTTCGGTGTCACCACGATGGAGCCGAGATGCGCAAGGAGGTGATCCAGAACGTCATCGTGGACCGGTGTCCGGGATGCGGCGGCGTCTGGTTCGATGGCGGCGAGCTGGAGATTCTGGGCGCCGCTTTCCGGCGCGCGACCGACTTCGGGATGCCCGCCGAACTGGCTTCGCGTCTGATCCACGGACTGGTGGAACGGGACGTGGACTGATTGCCGAAGGAACCGCCGGATTGCCAGTGCTCGCGCCTCTCTCCTGCCGTTTCATCGTAGCACGATTCTTGATATAGAAACCGCCATTTCCCGGGGTGTCGGCAGCCTGATCGGGCTGGGTGTGGAGTGCTCGACGACGCGCGCGCCCGACCGCTGAACAACCGGTTACCACGAAAGGAACACGGAGCATGAGCAGCCCCGCCAACAATGAGATCCGACAGGAACTCGAGAGGTTCATGGCCAAGGTCATCAAGCGGAACCCTGGCGAATCCGAGTTCCATCAGGCTGTGCGCGAAGTCGCGCACAGCGTTATCCCGTTCACGTTCGACTATCCGGAGTATCGAACCGAGAAGATTCTCGAGCGGCTGACCGAGCCGGACCGCATCATCATCTTCCGCGTCTCGTGGGAGGATGACGAGGGCAACGTGCGGGCCGACCGGGCCTGGCGAGTCCAGTTCAACAACTCGATCGGGCCGTACAAGGGCGGACTGCGGTTCCACCCGAGCGTGAACCAGAGCATCCTGAAGTTCCTCGGCTTCGAGCAGGTGTTCAAGAACAGCCTCACCACGCTCCCCATGGGCGGCGGCAAGGGCGGAGCCAACTTCGATCCGAAAGGCAAGAGTGACCGCGAGGTCATGCGGTTCTGCCAGTCGATGATGACGGAGCTGTACCGTCACATCGGGGCCCGCGTGGACGTTCCGGCCGGCGACATCGGCGTCGGCGCCAGGGAGATCGGATACCTGTTCGGGCAGTACAAGCGCTTGCGCAACGAGTTTGAAGGGGTGCTGACCGGGAAGGGCCTGGCGTTCGGCGGAAGCCTGATTCGCACTGAGGCCACCGGGTACGGCACCGTCTACTTCATGGAGGACATGCTGAAGCACCGGGGCGACGGCCTGAAGGGCAAGAAGTGCACGGTGTCCGGCTCGGGCAACGTGGCGATCTACACGATGGAGAAGCTGCTCGACCTCGACGCGGTGTCCGTCACGGCCTCGGACTCGGGCGGCACGATCTACGACCCGGACGGCATCGATCGGGAGAAGCTCGCGTGGATCAAGGAGCTCAAGGAAGTACGCCGCGGCCGGATCAGCGAGTACGCCGAGCACTTCGGCTGTGAGTACCTGCCGGGCAAGCGTCCGTGGGTCGTTCCCTGCGACCTGGCGTTTCCGAGCGCCACGCAGAACGAGCTGGACAGCGAGGATGCCCGCACGCTCGTCGACAACGGGTGCATCGGCGTCGCGGAGGGCGCGAACATGCCCAGCGATACCGATGCGGTAGCCGTGTTCCAGGAAGCGAAGATCATGTATGGGCCGGGTAAGGCCGCGAACGCCGGCGGCGTGGCCGTTTCGGGCCTGGAGCAGAGCCAGAATTCAACCCGCGTCGCCTGGACGCGTGAGGAGGTGGACGAGAAGCTCCACAAGATCATGGCGGACATCCACGAGCAATGCGTCATTTACGGCGGGAAGGATGACGGTTACGTGGACTACGTCGACGGCTCGAATATCGGCGGTTTCGTGAAGGTGGCGAACGCGATGCTCGGATACGGCATCGTCTGAGCCGAGCGACTCCGAGCCGGAATAATCCTGCCGCCGGTGACCGCACGGTCGCCGGCGGCTTTGTCTGTCCGGAACGGTACCCACCGTCGCCGGTACTGTCGTAGCAGCCACGTGCAGCGGCTTACAGTTCGGCCGCGGGCAAGAGTGACGGAAACGACCGAATACACAGGACGAGCTTCATGCATCCGAATACGACTCTGCTGAACGGCGCCCGGGCCCTGGCCCTGGCGGGCCTGGCCGGTGTACTGCTCACGGCCGCACCGGGCCGACTCGAGGCCCAGGCGATCGCGGACACCGCGGACGCCTTCACCGCGGATCTCGGCGAGGACCTTCCGATCGACCCGGCCGTGACCGTCGGCCGGCTCGACAACGGTCTCCGCTATTTCGTCCGTAGAAACGGCAGGCCCGAGCAGCGGGCGGAGTTGCGGCTCGTGGTGAACGCGGGTTCGGTGCTCGAGGACGAGGACCAGCTGGGGCTCGCCCACTTCCTCGAGCACATGGCGTTCAACGGGACCGAGAACTTCGAGAAGCAGGAGCTGATCGACTACCTGCAGTTCATCGGCATGCGGTTCGGGGCGGACGTGAACGCCTACACGGGCTTCGACCAGACCGTCTACATGCTGACCGTTCCCACCGACAGCGCGGAGATCGTGGAGACCGCGTTTCAGATCCTCGAGGACTGGGCCCACGGAATCGCGTTCGACTCGGTCGAGGTGGAGAAAGAGCGAGGGGTCGTGCTGGAGGAGTGGCGGCTCGGACAGGGAGCGTGGGCACGGATCCGGGACCAGCAGTTCCCGGTCCTGTTCCAGGGGTCGCTGTACGCGGAGCGCCTTCCCATCGGCGATCCCGAGGTGCTCGAGACCTTCGACCACGCCGCGCTGAAGCGCTTCTATGCCGACTGGTATCGTCCGGACCTGATGGCCGTAGTGGCGGTCGGCGACTTCGATCCGGCCTGGATCCAGGAGCTCATTCACCGGCACTTCGAGGGGCTGGCCGGCCCGGAGGTCGAGCGGCCGCGTCCCGCCGTCCGGGTCCCGGGTCACGAGGAGACCCTGTTCTCGATCGCCACCGACCCGGAGCTCACGCTGTCCAACGTGAGCGTCGCCTGGAAGCTCCCCCTGGCGGAGCAGACGACGCTCGCGGACTACCGCCGGTCGTTCGTCGAGCAGGCGTACAACTCCATGTTCAACTTCCGCATGTTCGAGATCACGCAGTCCACGGAGGACCCCCCGTTCCTGGGCGCCGGTTCGGGCAAGGGTCGGTTCGTGCGCGAGTCGGACGTATACCAGCTCGGCGCGACGGTCAAAGACGGCGGGATCGAGAGGGGGCTCGAGCGGGTGCTCGTGGAGGCGGAGCGTGTGTCACGCTTCGGGTTCACGGAAGCGGAGTTGGATCGGCAGAAGGCGGACGTCCTCCGTTCCTACGAGCGGTCCTACACCGAGCGGGACAAGCGGGAGTCCTCGCGCCTGGCCTCGGAGTACGTGCGCGTGTTCCTGGACGGTGAGCCGACTCCCGGCATCGAGTACGAATATGCGCTGGCGCGCCGTTTCCTTCCCACGATCGAATTGGAGGAGGTCAACGAGATCGCGCGCGACTGGATAACCGATGAGAACCGCGTGATCCTCGCCGCGTCGCCCGAGAAGGAAGGCGTGACCGTACCGGACGAGCTCGCTCTCGCCGCCGTGTTCGGTGCCGTACAGACCGCGTCGATCGAGCCGTGGGAGGACACGGATTCGGACCGCCCGCTGCTGGCCGCAGAGCCGATGCCTGGATCGGTCACGGCACGCGAGGAGATCCCGGAGCTCGGCGTCGAGATCTGGAGCCTGAGCAACGGGGCGCGCCTGATCCTGAAGCCGACGGACTTCAAGGACGACGAGGTGCTGTTCAATGCTCGGAGCCCCGGCGGCACGTCCCTGGCGGAGGACGAGGACTACGAGTCGGCGTCGTGGGCGGCCACGCTCGTCAGCATCGGAGGCGTTGGAGAGTTCAGCGCAGTGGACCTGCAGAAGAAGCTGGCCGGCAAGGCGGTTTCCGTCGGCCCGTCGATCTCCGAGCTGGGGGAGGGGATGTCCGGGAGCGCCTCGCCGAAGGACCTCGAGACCCTGTTCCAGCTGGTATATCTCTACTTCACGGCGCCACGCCGTGACGAGACGGCGGTAGCCGCGTTCAACTCGCGCATGCGATCCGTGCTGGAGAACCGCGGCGCCAACCCGGAAGCGGTCTACGGAGATACTGTGGGCGCGGTGATGGCGCAGTACCACCCGCGCTACCTGCCCCCGACGGCGGAAATGCTCGAAAAGATAGACCTCGACGTGGCGCTCGAGTTCTACCGCGACCGATTCGCGGACGCCGGCGACTTCACGTTCAGCCTGGTGGGTGCCTTCGATCCTGACGAGCTGCTTCCCCTGGTGGAGCGGTATCTCGCCGCCCTCCCCTCGACCGGCCGCGACGAGACGTGGCGGGACGTCGGCGTGGAGCCGCCGACCGGTGTGGTCGAGCGCACGGTCCAGAAGGGGCTCGAGCCCAAGGGCCGGCAGACCGTGATCTTCACCGGCGATTTCGACTTCAATCGCGAGAACCGGTACACGCTGCAGTCCATGACGGAAGTGCTGCGCAACATGCTGCGCGAGATCCTGCGCGAGGACATGGGCGGCACGTACGGTGTCGGGGCGTACGGATCCGGATCACGTGAGCCTCGAGAGCGCTACAGCCTTCGGATCGCGTTCGGCGCCGACCCCGAAAGACTGGACGAGCTGACCGAGGCGGCCTTCTCGGCGATGGACAGTCTGGCCACGCACGGAGCCTCTGAGGAGAACCTGGCCAAGGTCAAGGAAACCCAGCGCCGGCAGCGCGAGACGGACCTGAGGGAAAACGGATTCTGGTTGTCCGTGCTGAACGTGTACGACCAGAACGACGAGGATCTCCGGCTGATCCTCGACTACGACCGCCTGCTGGAGGGTCTCACGGCCGAGGCAATCGGCGAAGCCGCCGCTCTCTACTTCGATTTCGAGAACTACGTCGAGGTGAAGCTCGTCCCGGAGGCGGAAGCGGCGCCGGAGGCCGTCTCGGCCCTGCCCTGACCGGACGGGATTGTTCCCGGCCCCTGTAGCGGGCTTACATTGCGCTCCTTCCAGCGGGGAGGAGAGTATTGGACAGACGCACGTTCGCTCGTACCGTAGCCGCCGTCCTGGCCGGCCTGGGCCTGCCGGCGCACGGGCGGGGCGCGTCCACACTTCCCACCCGCCGTCTCGGCCGCACCGGTCTCCAGGTGCCGATCCTCGCGCTCGGGGGACACCACGTCGGCCGGGCCGCGTCGGAGGCGGATGCCCGGCTCCTGGTCGAGACCGCGTTCGAGCAGGGCATCCGATTCTTCGACAACGCCGAGAGCTATCAGAACGGCAAGGCGGAGCGCTGGCTCGGCGCCGCGCTGGAAGGGGTGCGGCCCGACGTCCTCATCATGAGCAAGACCCACTCGCCGCGGGATCGGAGTGCCGACAGCGCCCGGCGGCACCTCGAGGGCAGCCTGGAGCGCCTGCGCACCGACTACCTGGACGTGTGGCAGCTTCACAGCACGAAGAGCGTGGAGGACGTGGACCGGGCATTTCGGGCCGGCGGCGCGATGGAGTACATCATGCGCGCGAAGGAAGAGGGCCTGGTTCGCTTCGTCGGAGTCACGGGGCACGTCACACCCGCCGCCCACCGCCGGGCCCTGGCATACTGGGACGAAGGCTGGCAGTTCGACACGTTCCAGTTCCCGATCAACCCGATCGACTACCATCAGCGGAGCTTCCAGAGACACGTGCTCGTCGATATCGTGGCGAGGGACATCGGAGTGATCGCCATGAAGACGTCGGCGGACGGCCGACTTCTTCGCGAAGGGATCTGCACGATCGAGGAAACCCTGCGCTACGCGTGGTCGCTGCCGGTGAACGTCGCCGTGGTGGGGATGGAGAGATCGGACCTGGTCGTTGAAAACGCCCGTATCGCGAGGGAATTCGAACCCATGAGTCCGGCCGAGCTTCAGGCACTCAGGGACCGCATCGAACCCGAGGCCGATCTCACACTTGAGTGGTACAAGACATGAGCGTGTTTGCCGGAATGAACCCGATCGACCGCCGGGCAGTACGCTCGTGGATCTCCTATGACTGGGCGATTTCCGCGTTCAACACGCTGGTCGGCACGTTCATCTACAACGCGTACTTCGCGAGGTCGTTCGCCCCCAACGAGGACCTGGGGATGGCCCTGTGGTCACGCGGAGTCGTCATCAGCGCCCTGCTCATAGCCCTTCTGTCGCCCGTACTCGGCGCCGTCGCGGATCGCAGCGGACGCCGGCGCCAGTACATGATTCTGATGACGCTCGTGTGCGCCGGCGCCACAGCGCTGCTCACCTTCGTAGCCCCGAGCGACAGCCACGCCGTGCTGAAGGCGCTCACGATCTATGTCATCGCCAACGTCGCGTTCGAGATGGCGACAGTCCTCTACAACGCGTATCTGCCCGAGCTGGTGACGGAGGACCGGATCGGACGCGTTTCGGGCTACGGCTGGGGAATCGGCTACATCGGTGGTCTGGTCGTGATGGTGATGGCGCTGTTCCTCTTCGTGCGGCCCGAGCTCCGACTATCCTTTCTGCCGACTACGGAAGGCTTCCACGTACGGGCCACCAACCTCCTGGTGGCGGCCTGGGTCCTGTTGTTCAGCATCCCGATGTTCCTGTTCGTGAAGGAGAAGGCGGAGAAGACGGATAGCGTCGACATTCCGGGAGCCTTCCGCGAGCTACGCCACACGTTTCGCGAAGTCAGGCGCTACCGTGAGATCGTCAAGTTCCTCGTCGCCAGGCTCGTGTACAACGACGCACTGGTGGCCGTGTTCGTATTCGGTGTCATCTACGCGACGGGTACGTTCGGCATGGACGAGCAGGAGGTGCTGGTGTGGGGCATCGTGCTCAACGTCGTCGCCGGCTTCAGCGCCCTGGCCTTCGGACGCATAGACGACAGGTTGGGCGGCAAGAAGACGCTTCTGATCACACTGGTCGGTTTGACGACCGCGACGGCGATCGCGGTCGTTGCCCCCAACAAGACCTGGTTGTGGATCGCCGGGATCATGATCGGCCTGTTCGTGGGTCCGAACCAGTCCGCCAGCCGTTCCCTCATGGGCCGGTTCGTACCCGAGAAGCACAAGGGCGAGTTCTTCGGGTTCTTCGCCTTCTCGGGCAAGGTGACCTCTTTCATGGGGCCGATGCTGATCGGCGTCCTGGCTGTGCCGTTCGGGCAGAGGGTCGCCGTGTCCAGCCTGCTGGCGTTCTTCATCGTCGGCGGTCTGGTTCTTATGACCGTCAACGAAGAGGCGGGAATCGAGACGGCGCGGTCCGCGGACGAGAGGACTGCCTGACGGCTGGACGGTTACATTGGAGTGGTTCACCACCAAAAAGGGAGTCGCACCATGGCCGAGCGCAGCATGTGGGATCGGATGAAGGGCGCCGCGATGCTGGACGTCGCGACGTACGAAGAAGTCGAGCACGACGAGAACCTCACCGTGCAGGCCGCGACCGTCGTGTTGATCGCCGCGCTCGCCCGTGGCATCGGCGGGTTCAACGACGGTGAAACCGGGATCATCGTCGGGGTCATCGCGGCCCTGTTCAGCTGGCTGGTGTGGGCCGGAATCACGTACCTGATCGGCGACAAGCTGCTGAAGGGGACCGCGACGTGGGGTGAGTTGCTGCGCACGCTGGGATACGCGCAGGCGCCTGCCGTGCTCCTGGTCCTCGGGATCCTGCCCCTTCCGTTCTTCGGGGGCCTACTCGCGGCTGTCGTCGGGATCTGGCTCCTGGTCACCGGGATCGTGGCGATCCGCCAGGCCCTCGACTTCGACACCGGAAAGGCTATTCTGACCGCGTTCCTCGGGTGGCTGGTGGCCGTGGCGATCCCGGCGATCATTATCGGCGGGGCACTCATCAACTGGTAGGCCGGTCGGGAGGAGGCTGACCCCCCATGCGCGTGCAGCCGGCAACGCGTGCGCTCGTCCTCTCCGCGACGCTGTGGCTCGGTGCGGCTGCACCGGCCGTTGCCCAGAGCTGGCCACTCACGCGACCGGAACGGTCGGACTACCTCGAGACGTCCCGATACGCGGATGTCAAGGAGTTTCTGGCCGAGTTCGAGGGCCGGCACCCGAAACTCGCTTTCACCGCTTTCGGCTACTCCGAGGAGGGGCGGGCCCTTCCCCTGGCCGTGTTCGGGGACGTGGCCGACGCATCAGCGGCCGCGGTGCGATCTTCCGACGCCACCCGCGTACTGGTGTTCGCCAACATCCACGCCGGCGAGGTCGCGGGGAAGGAAGCGGCCCAGGTCCTGGTGCGAGAGATGGCCCAGGGGCTGCGTGACCGGTGGGCCGACTCGCTGATCGTTCTGGTAGCCCCGATCTACAACGCGGATGGCAACGAGCGCATCGGTCTTCGAAACCGACCGCGGCAGCACGGTCCGCTGGCCGGCATGGGACGGCGCCCCAACGCCCGTGACCTGGACCTCAACCGGGACAATGCCAAGCTCGAATCGGCGGAGGCGCGGGCCCTGTCACGCCTGGTGCAGGAGTACGATCCGCACGTGGCCCTGGACCTTCACACTACGAACGGGACGTTCCACGCCTATCACCTCACGTACTCTCCGCCCCTGCACCCGTCCACTGACGCGCGCATCACGGATCTGCTGCGGGACGAGTGGCTTCCAGCGGTCAGCGAGAGCGTGCGGGATCGGTACGAGTGGGAGTTCTTCTTCTACGGAAACGTGCCGGGGACGTTCGGCATGGAAGGCGAGCGGGGCTGGTACACGTTCGATCATCGGCCGCGCTTCACGACCAACTACCTCGGCCTGCGCAACCGATTCGGGATTCTCAGCGAGGCCTATTCGTACGCGACGTTCGAGGACCGGATACTGGCGCACGGGCGGTTCGTCGAGGCGGTGATCGAATTCGCCTTCGCCAACGCGACTCGCGTTCGGCGGGCGGCCGAGGCCGCCGACGGTGCGCCGGCTCCGGGCATGCAGATTGCGCTGCGAGCCGACGTGGTGCGCGGCGATACCATCACCGTGCTGCTCGGCGCCGTGGACAGGGAGCGGAACCCGTTCACCGGGGAGCTCATCTATCGGCGGCGCGACGAGCGGAGGGTGGAGCGGATGCCCGACTACGGCTCGTTCGGGGCCACCGAGAGCGTGGCCGCGCCCGCGGCCTATCTGATCCAGGCGGATCAGGCTCGCGTGATCGAGCGGCTGGAGGCGCACGGCGTACGCGTTTTCTTCCTGGAAGCGGATGCCGACCTCGCCGTCTCCGAATTCCAGGTCGATTCGACGCGCACCTCCGAGCGGCAGTACCAGGGACATCACCTGCGGGAGGTATGGGGTGAGTGGAGCGAGGAGCGACGCACTATCACTGCCGGGGCGATCATCGTGCCGGTTCGGCAGCCCCTCGGGCGACTGCTCGTGGTCCTGCTGGAGCCGCGGTCGGACGACGGATTCCTCGCGTGGAATCTGCTGGACGAGGCGCTGGAAGAAGGCGGGGTCTATCCGATAATGCGGGCGGCAGATCTTCCGTTGGAGGCGTGCCGGGAGTGCGCCCGGTTCCGCTGACGGGCTGCGTCGCGCCGCCCCGTCGCGCGCCCGAAACCCGGCCCGGAGGCGCTGTCTCCGTTCCGGTCTGGTGCCTGCTCGTCCTCGTCTGCACGCTGCTGCTTCCTACCTCCGCGTTGTACGGCCAGACAACCGGCCGGATCCAGGGAACCGTCAGCGACGTGTCCAGCGGTCAGTCCCTCGCGGGCGTGCTGATCCGAGTCGAGGCGCTGGATCGATCGACGCTCAGCTCGGAGACCGGCCGCTTCGTTCTCGCCGGGCTCCCTGCTGGCCGCCACGACGTGCGGATCGAGCTGGTCGGGTTCAAGACGCTGGAGCTCGAGTCGGTCGTCGTACGAGCCTCCCGGCCCACGGAACTGGTCCTGGAACTCGAGCCCACAGCGGTTCCGGTCGCTCCGATCCGGGTGGAGGCCGATCGGATACCGCTCATCGAGCCCGA
>JBDGXI010000144.1:0-8914 GCA_039584685.1 Gemmatimonadota bacterium
GTTGCCCGCGGCGTGGTGGACTGGGTGACCTGCGCGGAACGGAGGGTGTGCGGGCCCGAGGCCATTGAGTTTACGTCGAAGGCCGAGACCGAGTAAAAGTAGGTGAAGTTGTTGACCACGTCCTCGTCCCTGAAGTAGAACGAGACTCCGGTGTCGCGCAGCGGTTCGACTGGCCCCGTGATCCGGTCGGCCAGGATCACCGTGTCCACGGACGCGGAAGCCGGATTGCGTGATACGCCCGCACCGGGCGCCCCGCCGGGTCTGCCGTTGTTGAACACCATGGAGCCGTCGATCGGACGAATCATGGGGTTGTCGACGTCGAACGGGCAAATCTCCCCCGCGGCATAGCCGATCACCGGAATCAGGTTGCCCGTCTCCGTGCTCACGGCCATCGCGCCCACGTCCTCCTCGGGATGCACCGTTTCGCAGGTGTGATCGAGGAACTCGGTGCCCGCGTAGTCGAACTGGGCGATCAGCTCGAGGCCCCCGACGGTGGTGCTGCGCCACACCCGGTAGCCCTCCACGTCCAACTGCCGGTAGTTGGGGTTGTACAGCGCCGATTCTGTATCGGAGGTCACCTCGTAGAACGGGTCACCCTCCGTTTCCGTCACACTCGAGTCCCAGATCACAGTCACGTTGTCGTCTCCCGGAACCAGGTAGAACGCAGGCGGCTCCGGTGGAAACCCGAGGAGGAACTTGTTGTCGAATACCGTCTGGGCCACCAGAGCGCGTCCCAGGAAGCTGCCCGGCACCACGCGAACGTCCCGTTCATCGATCTTGTTGGACGGATGCTCGACCGCCCGCGGGTACACGGAGCCCGTGGGTAGCGTCCCATCGTACCGAAACCAACCCGCTCCTCGCTCGATGGGCAGGACCGGGTTCTCCTCAGCGGATCGAGTGACCGAGCAGTTCGTGCCGTTGATGTCGCATCCCCGTGCACTCGCGAAACCTGGATGGAAGGAGGGAATCCCTGGTGGATTAGCGTTCGCATTGGCCGCATCGGGAACGATCCCCGACGAGCTTCCATCGGGCATAGTCTCCACCGTCGGGGCCGCGATGTAGGCCACCAAGATCGTCCCGGCCTGTCCCGGCCCGAGATCGAAGGGTCCCGACGCCTGGTAGAAGCGTGTGTCCCCCTGCTGCTGGGCCACGAAACACACGGACCGTTCCGTGGTCGCGGGGTTGGCCGTGGCGATTTCCGCCTCCACGTTGCACGCGCCGTCGCCTTTCCCGGCGTCGAGCTGCCCCGACATATACCTCCACAACTGAGTGTCGCCAGTGGGATCGGGGAGTCCGAGCGGATTGCCACCCGCGGTCCAGCCCGTGATCGTGAATTGAGTCAAGCCCACTTCCTCGCCGGTCTGCGGATCGAGGGGGCTTTTCAGGTACTTGATCCCCACGATGCCGGGGGCCTGCGTGAAGAACGGAGGGAAGAACACGGAGGTCGGATACGCGAACTGTGACTCGGTGAAACCGCCGATGTATGAGAGGCCGACGTCGAACGGCAGGATCGCGGTGGAGAAATTGTCGAGCACGGTGTTCCCGACGTCCATGTCCGTGCCGAATCCTGCGTACAGCTCCGTCAGGGTCCAGCCGCCGTCGGGAAGCGCCGGTTCGCCCCCGAAGAAGAACTGCTCGTTCAGTCCCTGAAACTCCGGATCCGCCGTCACGTTCTCGAATTCGAACAGGAAGTAGATGATCGACTCGTTTCCGGACGGGAAGTTCCAGGACATGCTCCGCTGCGTGACCTTGATGCCCAGCGGATGCTTCCGGTTGGTGTTCCGGGTCGGATCGCCCTCCCAGTACTGCACCCAGCTGTCCTGCTGCGAAGCCGTCTTTCGGCCAAGCAGGATGGGCGCGAAGATCTCCGGGTCATCTACGTAGGCCTCGGCCGGCCACCCCTCCAGGTCGTCCGGGTCGAGGGAATCGTAGATGTTCGTCAGATTCGTTCCATGCCGGGCAAAGCCCGTGGCGTCGAAGATATATGCGCTGATCGTGTCGCCGGCCCACGGGCCCGCCTCGTCCGACAGGATCCCGGCCAGCTGGATGCCGGTGTTGTAGATATAGTTATTGCTTGTGCCCAGCGGCCAGAATCCCCCGTTGAAGTTCGTGGTTGAGACGCCTACCGCTGTGCAGACATCTCCGACGTTGTCGATGCCGCACTGAAACTGGTTCCCCGACAGGATCAGCGATGGGCCGGCGAACAGCGCGAAGCCGTCACCTCCGCCCCTTCGAGCTCGCCGACCCTCGGGAGATCGCTCGCCCACCGCCACTCCAGCGAGCAGCCCGAGGAGGGCGATCAGCGCTCCGCTCCCGATGAGCCGGCGGCGCCGATCGAACCGCGTCGTGCGCTTGAGTCTGTTCATGGCTCTCCTGATTCCACGTCGGAGTTAGAACGCGACCCGGAATCCGAGCCTCAGATTCTGGTTGGAGTCCACGAGGACGTAACGACCTTTCCAGGCCTCCCAGTCCTGTCCGAACGACAGCTCCTGCTCCTCGACCGTGAAGATCCCGTCGCCGTTTCCGTACCGCTCCTCGGCACGGAGCAGCATGTACTTGTTGAAGTCGATCTCCGGCGATTCGGCCATGATGTCGAAGTCACGGATCTCCGTGTCGCCATCCAGGTGCACGTCCCCCGTGGCTTGCGCTATCCAGTCGTTGCGCGCCTTTTCGTTGACCAGGTTGGCTGTCTCCGCGAACACCCGGTTCGTGGCCTCGAGGTTGAATGGATTCCTCCAATCCACGAAGGCCTGGATGCTCCACGTGTTCCCGATCGGGAACGACTTGGTGAACCGGAGATCGATCCGCGTCTGCCAGGGTGTTTCCAGGGCCCCGATCGCGGTCTCGCTGATTCCCCCGACACTGGGAGGGGCCAAACCGCCCCAGCCGTCGTTCTGGATCTTCGTGAAGCGTTGTCCGCTGCGGACCGTCAGGATGGCGAACACCCCGAAGTCGCGCAGGATAGCTCCCGCCGTCGTGCCCGCCAGGTAGTCCCCCGGGAATGCGAGACTGCTCGTCAGGCTGATGTTATGTCGGCGTCCCAGTTCCAGCGGAAGCAGGACCTCCGGCGGTTCGACCGGCTCGCCGGTCAGGAACGACAGGTTGGTTTGCTGGTTCGCGATGAGCCTCCAGTAGGTCCACGGATCCGACCCGGTGCCCCTGGCATCCAGGTAGCTGTAGGACAGGTTTCCGAGGAACAGGTTGCCGATCGCCTTGTCTACTTTCACCTCGAGCCCCATCGACTCGGTGAAGTCGTCGTTGGTGAGGACCGAGAGATCGTTGAAGAAACCCGGGTTGTTGGGGTCCTCGAAGGGTAGCAGGCGGTAGGTCAGGCTCCCCCGCTGCTTCTTGTTGAACGCGGAGAGGTCGATCACCAGGTCCTGGCCGATGAGCTGCCGGTAGCCGAACTCGAACGTGCGCGTGGACGGCATGTCCACATCGCGTGAGCGGGACACGCCAGCCACGTCGGCCAGGTCGACGTTGTTTCTCCTCAGGAGACCCGTCGTCCCGGCAGCGGACGAGAGACCGAAGAAGGCCGGTACCTGCACGAACCGGCCGTAGCTCAATCGGAAGGTCGAGGTGGGGGTCACCGGGAAGCTGGCCCCGAGACGCGGGCTCCACTCCGTCTTGCTCTGGGTCTGGATGAAGTTCTCGAGGCACGTACCGTTGGGATTGCTCGCAGACACGCCGCCGCACGGCTCGTCGAACAGCGGCACGAAACCCTGTGTGCCGGCATCCCACTTCACGAACCCAGCCTTCAGGCTGTCCGGCACGTTGTACACGAAACCCGCGGTGCGGGGCATCTCGATCTTCGGATCGGCGTAGTCCATGCGGATGCCGGCTTCGAGCACGAGGTCTCCGACGTCGAGCCGATTCTGGAGGAAAGCACCCACCATCGCGGGAGATGCGAGGTCGGGCACTGCGGGGAACGTCCACATCCGGTTCTCCACGCTGGACAGGTTGGAGCCGAAGTACTCGCCGCCCAGCTTGAGACGGTTGAACCGGCCGATCTGCCAGTCCAGCGACGCCCGCACCTGCCACTGTTCCTCGTCGCGCACGGTGAGCGCCGTGTTATCCTGGCCTGTGAACTGGTACCCGTTGCTCCACCCATAAGGATTGGCGCGAAGAGGGTCGCTGAGTCCTGAAAGGGTCTGGAAGGGGCCCCAGAGGTCCACTCGTCCGGGGTACGCCACCGTGCTGTCGGCCGGAATTGCCCCGCTGCGAAAGGCGTTGATGTACTCATCCGTGGGGTGAAAGACGTCCAGGCCCATGCGCTGCAGGTCCTCCGGCACCGAGAAGCGGACGTCGCTGAACGTGACGCCGGCAAACGGGTCCGTGTGGTCCAGATACCACTGCTTGTCCACCGCACCTGCGCGCTCACCGATCACCTGGTAGCTGCCCCGAACCTCCAGGGCGAGCTGCTGGTCGGCCGACTGCGTGATGGTGAAGAACCCGCCGAGACTGAATATGTCGGCCTTGCGCCTGAATCCCTCGACGAGGTCGGAATTGTAGACGTCCCAGTGGAATGGCTCCTGACCGTAGTTCTGGTCGCGATTCCGGGTGTACGAAAAGTTCAGCCTCGAGCCGCGGGGCAGCTGAAGGTTCAGGTTCCCGGTGAACAGGCCCCGGTCGCCCCAGTGGTAGGGGAACGTGCGGCCGTTGTCCCACGGCACGAACGCCGGCGCCGACACATCGACCGAGTCCACCGCCCCGGGCGTGCTCGATGAGCGGGGCATGCGAAAGCTCACCTCCTCGCCGGCGACGCACAGGTCGGCGTACTGCGGCGACGCAGGACAGGTATCGACACCGTCGGTCACCCAGACGCGTGGGAATCCATCGTCCTTGGACGCTTGTGAGCCCGTCAGCGTACCCGCCAGGAAGAACGAGAGGGGTCCGTAGATGGGCCCGCCCAGGTTGAGCTCCAGTCGATTCCAGTTGGTGCGATACGATTCGGGAGCCAGTTGGTCGGTCTGGATCTCGAGCGCGCCCGTGAAGCGGGTCCCTCCGCTGCGCGTCACGTAGCTGATGACCCCCGACTGGGCGTGCCCGAATTCCGCGGCGAAACCGCCTACCGTGACGTCAACCTGCTCGAGCGAATTGGTGGGCACGGTCGCGCCCTCCGCACTCCCGGTCCCGAACGAACGCACCAGCACGCCGTCGATGTACACCGCCTCTTCGTTCGGACGGCCTCCCCGGATCGTCCGGCACCGGGCAGGGTCCCTCCCGCCACCTGGCTGCAGAACTCCTCGTACACTCCCGGCTGGAGGATCACGATCTCCGCCACGTTGTCGACCGGAAGCTGGTCCACCATCTCGCCCTGGACTATGGACTTGGTGGCCACCTGGTCCCGCGGGACGAGGGGATTGCGCTCACCCACCACGACCAGCGCCTGCAGCTCCACGGCCGTCTGCTCGAGCTCGAAGTTGATCGTCGTGGTCTGCCCTGCCAGGATCCGCTCCTCCTCGAGCAGGAACGGCCGATACCCCAGCACCATGGCCCGGATGTTCTGGATCCCCGGCGGCACTTCGTTGACGAAGTAGAAGCCCGCGGTATTGGTGATGTTGGCCAGGGTCGTTCCCTCGACCCGGACCATGGCCCCGGGGATGGGCTCTCCCGTCGCGGCGTCGGTCACCCGGCCCTGGATCTTGCCGGTGGTGACCTGGCACACGAGCGGAGAGGCGGAAGCGAGCAGGACGGACAAACCGAGGGTGAGGCGCGGCAGCAAGGAAAGAGAACCAGCTGCCCATCGCAGTTTCGGCCGTGCGAGGTGCGGGAACGACATGAGTCCCACCTCCGGACTTACGGCTGCTTTGTTCTGCGTGTGACGTGACGGGTCCGCTCACCCGATCGCGGAATCGCGCCGTGCAAGGGCCTGCAAGACGCGCGACGATCAAAGGTCGGGCGTTCGGCTCCGTTGGGGGGTACTTAAATACTACAGTTGTTTGTGCGCTTCTGCAAATACAACAGGGGGATAGAGATGCGAAGCAAGGGCAGCCCGCGGCGGCCGGCGCTTTCTACTCGAACGCCACGATCTTCCCGGCGAACGCCGACGCCAGCACCGTGTACGGGCTCGCCAGGTACACCTGCCCCGGCCCGCTCCGTCCCGGGAAGTTCCGGTTGATCGAGCTCACGGTCACGGTGTCGGTGTCGAAGCTCACCCCGGGGCCGGCGTTGATGCAGGCGCCGCAGCCCGGCGGGAGCACTTCGATGCCCGCCTCCACGAACAGGTCGTGGTACCCCTGCTCGTGCGCGAACGTCTCGACCTCCAGCGAACCGTACTGGAGCCAGGCCTGTAGCGAGTCGGGCACCCGACGTCCCTCGGCCAGCGCCTGCCGAACCACCTCCGCCGCCATCTCGATGTCGTGCCACTTGGCGCCCGTGCACGAGCCGGCGTATACGATGTCCACCGCGACCTCGCCGTCCAGCTCGTCGATCGGGATGCCGTTCCCCGGATCGCCGGGGATCGCGACCATCGGCCGGAGCTCGGAAGCGTCGATGGTCATCGTCCACTCGTACTCCGCGCCCTCGTCGCTGTACATGCCGCTCGTCAGGGCCTCGGCCTCGAGGCGCGGCATGCCGCGGTGCGATACCAGCCACTCGATCGTCGTCTCGTCCGGCGCGACGATTCCCGTGAAGCCGCCCACTTCCGCGGCCATGTTCGTGAGGGTCGCGCGCTCGTCGATGCTCAGCGCACGCACGGCCTCGCCCGTGTACTCGAGGATCTTCCCGATCGCGTCCCCGCCGCGGACGTACGGATGCCGCAGCACTTCGATCATCATGTCCTTGGCCGTGACGTTGTCCGGTTTCCGGCCCGTGATCTCGATGCGCACCGAGGCGGGAACGCGGAGCCGCACGTCGCGGGTGGCCCACGAGTTCACCAGCGCCGTGGTGCCGACGCCGAACGCCACGCAGCCCAGGGCCCCCGAATGCGGCGTGTGCGAGTCACTGCCCACCACGACCTGGCCCGGAAGGGCGTAGTCCCCCAGTACCTTCACGTGGCAGATGGCCTCCGATCCGATCCGGTCCGGTAGCTCGCCGTGCAGCCGGATCCCCTGCTGGCCCGCGAACTCGCGTTGCCGCTCGTGCAGCCCGTGCGCCGCGTCCAGGAGCCCCGCCGCTTTCTTCTCGTCGCTGATGACCTGGTCCAGAAAGGCCAGGTGATCGCGGAAGAAGTAGATGCTCTCGGGCTCGTTGAGCCCCGCACCCTGGCCCGCGAACGCCTCCCAGAAAGTCGAGGCCATGGGCGTCACGTATTCGTGGCTGAACCGGATGTCGGTGCGCACGAAGCCGGCGTCGCCGGGGGCCACGGCGTCCACTCCGACTTCGTCCGCCGCCAGGTCCGCCACCCAGTGACGGGCGAGGATCTTCTCGGACACCGTCATCGGGCGGTCCGCGTCCGTGACCACGGCCGGTACCTGCACCAGTCCCTTCAGTCGAGCCACGGCGTAGTCCAGCAGGCCGCCGTACTCGATGATGTCCCGCTGGATCTGGCCGGCCTCGCCGATGAACGCTTCGAGCGGGATCTCCTCGCCGCTTCGGATCCGATCGATCAGCGAGAAATCGGTCGAGGTGAGCATGCCCAGGTTCTCGCAGTTCTCCCGGTATATGCGCTCGATGTTCTCGGCGATCACGACCCGGATCCCGGCCGCCCGTTCGGCGTATGGCGCGGCCTCGCGGCTCGACCCCTTGCCGCGGCGCTTGCCCGAGACGGCCGCCACGAAGCCGCCGTCGATCACATCCCCTTTGCCGACCGGATGCTCGCCCTCGCACAGGAGGCCGACGTACGGATACTGTCCGAGCATCTCGTCGTAGTAGTAGCACACCCACCCGGGCGTGATCTCGTCGGTGCTGATGTCGTTGCGAAGCGGAATCGAAGGGTCCCAGTCCAGGTCCTCACCGGCCAGCTGCCGGCGGATCAGTTCCGGGTCCTCGGTCAGGAAGAGAACCCTGCCCTGCAGGCGAACCGTGGCGGGTCGCTTGCTCACTTCGCGCGCCAGGAGTCTGTCGAGCATCTGCACCACCGTTGTAGGGAACGTTTCTTCCGTCTCCGGGCTCCGCGCGGCTTTTCGGCGGCACGCCCGGTATCGGGGGC
Source organism: Gemmatimonadota bacterium (assembly GCA_039584685.1). GTDB lineage: Bacteria > Gemmatimonadota > Gemmatimonadetes > Palauibacterales > Palauibacteraceae > Benthicola. Next base: position 8,093 of record JBDGXI010000144.1, read on the forward strand.
CGTCAATCTATTCGAGCCGTCCATTTCGGGCGACCCTGAAGCCGCTTGGAGTCCCGGATCGCCGGCGCCTGCCTGTTCCATTATACTCAAGGTCCCTCGCGACCCCCGCTGAGGTGGGGCCAGAGGCTTACAATATCCAAGAGGTTTGACATGGGTTCCGTTCTCTTTCGATTCACGCTCGTGGCCGTCGTCGTGGTCGCGGCGGGCTGCAACAAGGTCAGTCAGGACCAGTTCGACCAGTCGATGGCGCAGATGCAGGCGCAGCTGGACGAGCAGGGCACGGGCATCGAGGCCAACGCCGCCGGTATCAGTGCGATGCAGGCCGAGCTGGACGCGATGCAGGCCGAGCTCGAGGAATTGGCCGACGAGTATCACGCGATGGTCGAGCGGTACGAGGATCACATCCTGTTCGCCTCGCCCATCAACTTCGAGTTCGACTCGTATGAAGTGCGGGACGGGGACTACATGTTCCTCGACCGGTTCGCCAAGGTCGTGAGCCACCACTACGAGAACTCAGTGGTGACCGTCCAGGGCTTCACCGACCCGGCCGGTCCCGCCGACTACAACGAGATGCTGTCCCAGAAGCGGGCCGAGAACGTCGCCTCGTATCTGGCCGAGCGCGGCCTCGATGCCAGCCGCGTGCGGGCGGTGGGCTTCGGTGAGGCCCAGCAGGTCGCCCCCGGCGAGTGGGGCGATGCCGAAGGCGGCATGAAGAACCGGCGCGTCACGTTCGTGATCGAGTCTGCCGGATAGCCCTCGCAGTACTGGCGCACCGCGGGGCGGAACCTCCCGCCCCCGCGGTCGCCGCCGCGGAGGATCGCC
>JBDGXI010000145.1:0-5191 GCA_039584685.1 Gemmatimonadota bacterium
AACCGGTTGAACTTGCTGAACCCGATCGACTTCTCGCTGAAGCTCGGGTCGAGCTCCAGCATGACCTGCTTGAAACGGTCCGAACGCATCACGTCGCCGCGCTCGGTCATCCGGCTGATCGCCTTCGCCGCCAGCTCCCACGGATCGTGCTTCTCTATGTTCTGCATGTCGGAGGCGGACGTGAGACCCGACAGCGTGTTGTAGCTGTAGTACTCGTCGCAGTTCTGCACGAGCAGGTCGGAGCTCGATTCCTGGATCCCCACGCCGATCACGTACTTCCCGTACTCCTTGAGCTTCAGGACGAGGCTCGAGAAGTCGGAGTCGCCCGACAGCAGGATGAAGGTCCCGATCTCCGGCCGGATGAACACGATCTCGAGCGCATCGATCGCGAGCCGGATATCGGTGGCGTTCTTCTTCGTGGAACCATACGCCGGGGCGAAGATCAGGTCGATCGACGCCTCGGACAGGGACGCGATGTACTGCGGGTACCGTCGCCAGTCCGCGTAGGCGCGCTGCACCGACACCTTGCCCCGGATCATGTCCGAATCCAACAACTTACGGAGTTCCTGGCCCAGGTTGGACCGGATTCCCATCGTGACGTTGTCGAAGTCGATCAGGAGGGCGGCGTGCGGTGAGTGCGCCTCGGCGGACGCGGCCGGCCTGTGCGGCGCGCGTGAATAAATTTCGTTCATTTTCCTCTCTTCAACTGCTCTGTTGTGTCTGGCAGAACCCGCCATTCAGGCGGGCGAGAGGCCCTTCGACCTCGCCCCCGGCTCTCCCGGGGGGGATGGTGCGAAGAGTCTCTCCCTCTCTTCAGTCGGCCTGTTCGTTCCGACGGGCCGCGAGCTCGAGCCGCATGCGGCGTGAGATCTCGGCGCGCCTGGAGCTGCCCGTCGCGGTCTTCGGCAATTCCTCTACAAAATGCACCACGTCCGGCAGCTTGTACTCCGCGAGCGTCGGCCGGCACAACTCGCGGATTTCGTCCTCCGTCACCAGCGCGCCCTCGATGAGGACGACGCAGGCGCACACCAACTCCCCCAGCACCTCGTTCGGGATACCGACGACGGCCGCATCGGCGACCGCGGGAAGGGATCGGAGGTGGTCCTCTACCTCACGCGGATGGACACTGTATCCTCCGCGAATAATCAGGTCGCGCTTGCGACCGTCGATACGAAGATAACCCTCATCGTCCAGAGTTCCAAGGTCGCCCGTCTTGAACAGGCCTTCTGCGGTAATGGCGTTCCGCGTCGCGACCGGCTGCCGGAAGTACCCTGTCATCAGGTTGAATCCGCGAACGGCGACCTCTCCCTCCGTGCCCACGGGTACCGGCACTTCGGCGTCATCCAGGATGACGACCTCGACGCCGTCTACCGGCCGGCCCACTGTGCGGGCCCGCTTCTCCGGGGGATCGGTGGGCAGGGTCATGGAGACGGTGGGCGCGGTCTCGGTGAGGCCGTAGGCGATCTCCAGGTCCGGAGCGATGCGCGTCCTGACCTCGGAGATCAGCTCCGGGGAGACCGGCGCTCCGGCGATCACCCCCGAGCGCAGGGACGACAGGTCCGTCGATTCGATCGCGGGCTCCCGCAGCATCATCACGAACATCGTGGGGACGCCGTGCAGGACGGTCGGTTGTTCCGTCTCGATCAGCTCGAGCGCTCCGTCCACATCGAAGCTTTCCTGGAGGACGAGGCCGGAACCCGTGACGACCGACGTCAGGAGGGCCACGCCGAGACCGAAGATGTTGAACAGGGGCACGACGCACAGGGTGGTATCGGATTCCGTCATCCGGAGACCCGCCGCCGTCGCCTCGGCCGTCCGCAGCAGGCTCCCGTGCGACTGCACCACTCCCTTGTACTTCGTGGAGGTTCCCGCGGTGAACAGGACCGCGAACGGATCGCCGGGCTCGACATCCTGCGGGATCAGCGCGTGCCCGCGGCCCGCGGAGACCAGGTCCTCGAACTGGTAGATCCGGTCGTCGTACCACAGGTCCTCCTCGCCGACCGTTACGAGGTACTGAAGGCCGGGAAGCTCGGAGAACAGGGACTCGAACAGCTCCAGGTAGTCCACACCGGCATGGCGCTCCGCCGTGACGACCAGTGCGGCCTCGGTGTTTCGGAGCACGAACTGGATGTCGCGGGCCGAATATGCCGGGTTGAGAGGCACGACGACCGCCCCGATCTCGGCCGCGGCGAGGACGGTGAGAACGAACTCGGGCCGGTTCGGCATGGTGAGCGCGATCCGGTCGCCCTTCTCTATCCCCAGGTCCTGGAACGAGCACGCGAGCGCATGGGCCTGGGAGGCCGCTTCCGCCCACGTCCAGGAACGCTGGCCGGATCGCACGAATACGTCGTCGGGACGCTTCTCTCGCTGGGAGTAGAATGCCGCGAAGATTCCGGAGACGTCTCTTCTTGTGCTCCTCACGCCGGGGAATCTGCGGCTTCGAAGGCGTCACGTAAAGCGGCCTCCAGCGGTCCGCGGCACTCGGCGGCCGTTATGGCATGCGTGTATTCCCCGTCATCTCCGGTCGCCACGGTTCCGAGGTCGGCCAGCAGGACCCAGTGGAGGTGTCCGCCGCGTGACTTCTTGTCGGGCCTCGCCCGCTCGAGCAGGTCGTCCAAATCGAGTGGCGGCTCGAGCACTTCCGGAAGTCCGCAACTCTCCAGCAGCCGGTCCAGCTTCTCGCCCACTCCGGCAACCGTCACCCCGAGGCTCTCCCCCAGACGGGCTTCCATCCGCATTCCTGCCGCCACCGCCTCACCGTGCAGCATGGCGAACCCGGTCACCGACTCGAGCGCGTGCCCGAACGTGTGTCCGAAGTTGAGAATCGCCCGCAGTCCCAGCTCTTCGGGGTCCTCGCCCACCACCTCGGCCTTGATCCGAACGCTGCGCTCGATGAGCTCCATTGTCACTTCATCGTCGCCGTCCCGCACCGCAGCCGCCCGGTCCTCGATCCACGTGAAGAAGCCGGCGTCCCGGATCGCGGCCGCTTTCACGGCCTCGGCGATTCCGGATATGCGCTGGTAGCGCGCGAGGGTGCCCAGTAGCAGCGGGTCGATCACGACGGCCGCCGGGTGGTGGAACGTGCCGATCGCGTTCTTCACCTGTCCGGCGTCTATGCCCGTCTTGCCTCCTACGGAGGCGTCCACCATGGACAGGAGGGTGGTCGGGACCTGGATCACGGGCAGGCCCCGCATGTACGTGGAAGCGACGAATCCGGCCAGGTCGCCCGTTACGCCGCCGCCCAGGGCGACCACCGCCGAGTCCCGCCCGAAGCCCTCGCCCAGGAGCTCGGCGCACAACCCCATCCAACCTTCCGCCGACTTGTTCCACTCACCGGCCGGAAAAGAGAACAGCTCCGCGTCCAGTCCGGCGCTGGCCAGCGCATTCACGGCGCGCTGCCCATACAGGCCGGCCACGCGACTGTCCGCGATCACCGCGTAGCGATGCGCGTGTACCCCCGCGCACGCGTCGCCGAGGCGATCGAGCCCTCCCGGGTCTATCCGGATCTCGTAAGGCCGGGCAGGGATCGCCGGGAGATCGACGCGAATCACGGTCATCGGGCGGAAGGCGGGGGAGGCTGCTCCTCGAGCTCGAGCCGGGCAAGTCTCTCCAGGTCCGCCGGCGCCTCGAGGCCGGCCGGGAGATCCCACACGGTCACTACGGGTCGGCGCCCCACCGCGCCCCTGAGGACGCGAATCTCGCGGCCCGCTCCGCCCGGACTGCCGCCGTAGCGCTCGGTCAGGGCCTGGCCCACGGCGGTTTCGAACTGCAGCGCATCCCGATCCGTGTCCCACACCGTCGTCCACAGGAAGGCCTCTCCCGCCGGGCCGTCGAGAAGCCGGAATCGGTCCCCGTCCCAGCCCGCTGCCGCACCATCGGCTTCCTCTCGGGAGGAAAGGAACTCGCGCAGCAGGATACGCGTCTCAAGCTCTCCCAGGCCGTCCGCGTACACCTCGGTCCACCCTTCCGGGGGATCGGCGACGAATCGAACGTCCGTCGGCATGTCCACGCGGCCGGGCTCGAAGAGCTCCGGATGCAGGACCTGCTCAGTGGACACCGGCATCTCGGCGCCGAGCGGCGGAACGCGGCCCCACGTGCCCGACCAGTGCTTCTGGACGAACACCAGTCCACCGATGTACGGGAAGAGCAACGATTCCCGGATCACGGCCGGGGCATCGCTGAGAACCGGCATCTCGATTCCGGCCGCCGCCAGGGGATCGTCGCCCAGCAGGCCCTCCAGCCCTGGAAGGGCCGTGAGGTCCGCTGCATCGCCCATGAGCTGCGCGAGCTGCCACTCGAGCATGGCGAACGTGGCGTGCCCCTCCATGGCGGCCTGAGCCGCCGTGCCGCGGTCGTTGGCCTCCAGGTTCGAAGCCATCAGGGAATCGAGATCCACGTACTGGTCCTGCAGGGCGTGTACCATCTCGTGGAGCAGCACGGGCTCGATCTGGCTCTCGTCCACCCGGTCCACAACGAACAGGGTGTCTGCGGCCGGATCGTAGTAGCCCACCACCTGCTCCAGAAGAAGAGCCCGGAGCAGGGGCTCCAGGTCGATCGTGTCCGGAACCAGCCCCAGGCGCGCGTATGTGCGCACCACCGCCTCCAGGCGGTCAGGGGGCATCTGCTCGGCCATCTCGGCCACCAGGAAGGCCTCGAGGTCCTCCCTGGAGCGTGTGGCGAGCTGTATGGGGCCGCGTGCCGGGAGGCCCGAGTGAAGCTCGGCCGACGGCAGGAGCTCGGCCGCGAGGCGCCTGAGGGCCGTGTCGGCCTCGATCGAACCCGCCGGGGCCCCGTCACCCGCCGCGTCCGCTCCGTTGCAGCCCGTGAGCCCGGCGCAGAGGGCCGCGCCCAGGACGCTCAGCACTACAGCATTCTTCACAGCTCGTACTCCGTTCTCTCGATTCCCGCCGCTTCCACCGCGGCCGCGAGCTCGGCCACCGTGGCGGCCTCGCAGTCCCGCATGGCGGCAACGGTCCAGTCGGCCGCGACCTCCGCCAGGGGAACCAGCACGAAGGCGCGCTCCCGCATGCGCGGATGCGGGAGGATTAGGTGTTCTGTCTCCAGGACCAGGTCGCCGTATAGCAGCAGGTCCAGGTCCAGCTCCCGCGGCCCGAACCTCGGGCCGCCGCGTCTTCGCCCGGCCGCCCTTTCCGCGTCCTGTAGCTCATACAGCAGCTGGTGCGGGCTCAGC
>JBDGXI010000038.1:0-28904 GCA_039584685.1 Gemmatimonadota bacterium
GAAGCGTGGCGTCAGCCATCAGAATGTGGCCTTCAGCCTCGGCGCGGCGTCTCGTGACCTGCTTGGCGCTCACGTCCACCATGCGGGCATGTCCGCGGTCATCCACGTGCGTCAACGACTTCGATCGCATCATAATCCTTACTTATACGCGGAAAGAGCGCGGCAGTTCCGTCGCCGACGGTCGCAGCCGGATGAACTTGCGCTCAGTTTTGCAGATCAGACGCCATGTTCGCGAGCAGGACCGCGACTATTCCTTCCGGGTTCCCGTTGCCGGCGGCCGCATCACGCGCTACCTCAACGTGCCGAACTGCAGCGACCAGTCGATCTGGAGCCATGGACCGGATATCCCCAATCCGATCGGCGAGGCCCGGATCCAGGGCCGCGTCCGGAAGGCCGGCGGCCAGGGCGGCCGCATCCCGGATCGTGCGCTCCAGGACATCCAGCATGCCGGAAAACGGGCCCCTCGCTCCGGCTGACGGATACCTGGCGGCGAGTCTCAAGCGGTCTCCGCGTGAACCGCGGACGGCACACGCGAGCAGGCCGGTCGCCTCCGCCGTCGCATCGCTCCCGCCATCGGCCTCCATGGCCAGGACGGTTCCAATCGAAGCCTCCGAGCGCCGCACCGCCGCGCCCGCCGCGGCCGCGTCCATACCCGCGTGGTCCACGAGGAACTCCCGGGCCTGCTCGACGGACGGCGGTGTGACGCGAACCTCCAGCACGCGCGATCGAATCGTCGGCAGGAGAGCGCCCGGCCGGCTGGACGTGAGGAAGACCAGGGTGTCCGTCGGCGGCTCTTCGAGAAGCTTGAGGAAAGCGTTGGCCGCTTCCGGGCTCGATGCCTGCGGCACCATGCGCTCCGCATCTCCGATCACGAACACCGAGGATCGTCCCATCGCCGGCCTGCGCACCGCTCGAGCGCGGATCTCCGAGACGATCGGGAGGAAGATCGAAGCGGATGCATCTCCCGTCGTGGCCCATAGAGGATGCTCCCGCCGCGCCTGCAGCTCCTCGATCCGCGCCTCCTCGAGCTTCTGGCGGCGCCGGTCGCCGGAGACGTTCTTCGGGGACGGCAGGGGAAAAAACCAGTGAATGTCGGGGTGCTGGAGATCGTCGGCCAGGCGGCACGAGGTGCACCGCCCGCAGGGGCGATCCACCCGGTCTTTGCAGTGTAGCAGGGCCGCCAGCCACAGCGCGAGCCGCTGCTTCCCGATTCCCGGCGGCCCCCGAAACAGCAGCGATTGGGGGATTCGCCCGGAATCGGCGGCCCGGCGCAGCCGGTCCTGAAGTTCGGCGTGTCCGACGACCGGTCGCAGGGTCACGTTCGGCCCCGCAGCCAGCGAACGGGATCAACTTGCCTCGGACTCCCATCCCGTCCCGGCTCGTAGATCTGAAACTCCACGTGCGTGCCTGCCGGCGAGCCGTCGTCGCCACCCACATGGCCGATAACCTGGCCTCCGCTGATCCTGTCGCCCATGCGTACTCTCAGATCCTGCAGGTACAGGTAGCCCGACCAGTAACCGCCTCCATGATCGATGATGACGGTTTGACCCAGCACGCCCCGGGAGCCCGCCCACGCTACCTCGCCGGCCTCGACGCTCGCGACAGGCGTGCCCCTTGGGGCACCTATGCCTATGCCTTTCCACACGTCCTCGACATCGGGCTTGGCCTCTCCGAACCGGTACACGACGTTCCCCTGCACGGGCCAGTTCAGACTTCCGAGGTCCGACGTGCGGAGCGTCGAGGTGCTGCTCGTGCCGGCCACCCGTTCAGCCTCCCTGCGGGCGCGCTCCAGTTCCGCGAGCAGGTCTCCGAGCTGCCGCTCCTCCTCGTCCAATTCGGAAATCCGGGTCTCGGTCTGGGCGACGCGGCGCTGCGCGTTGGCCAGGCGACGCTCGCGCTGCTGCTCCAACGTCTCGAGGTCGCTGATTTCGCGCTGCTTCTCGCCTCTCAGCGAGCGGAGCCGGGCGAATTCGAACGCCAGCTGCTTGCGCTGATCCTCGAGTCGCTCTTCGAGCCGCTCCACCTGACCGACCAGCGTGCGATCGTATCGCGCCACGAGGTGGAGGTACTTGTAGCGGCTCAGGAGGTCGCCGAAGGACCGGGCCTCCACCAATACCTGGACATCGTGCAGGTCACCGCGCTTGTAGATGTCGCGCAGCCGGGTCTGGAGCTCTGTACGGCGCAGAACGAGCTGGTCGTGAGTGCGCAGCAGCTCCCGCGTCGTCTCGTCGACTTGCAGGGCGTACGCCTGGATCTGGAGGTCGAGCTCGTCCAGCGCCCCCAGCGAGGAGCCGATCTGCCGCTCGATGTTGGCGATCTCTTCGCCGAAAGTGTGAACCTGGCCCCGCAGATTACCGTACTCACTGGCCAGCTGCTGCTTCTCGCGGCGGATCTGCTCGAGACGGTCCTGGCTGTCCCTGATCTGATCGCCGATCGCGTTCTGTGCCGCGAGATCCGGCGCCACGCAGCCCAGCAGCGCGAACAGGAGAGCCGTGAGTCGAACGCGGCCAGCGATTCCCGTCGGGCGGTCAGTACACATCCAGCCGCCGGAGCTCGCGGCGCACGGCGCGGCCCGCTGCCAGCATCCCGAGGATTCCCGCGCCGGCGAGTCCGGCGGCTATCCACAGGCCTGGAAGCCAGGCGAGAGAGAGCAGCATGCGCTCCACCGCGCGGTACATGCCCCAGGTCAGGGCGAGCGCCAGCAGACCTCCGCCGAGTCCGGTGACGAGTCCCTCCAGGATAAATGGCCGCCGGACGTAGGAGTCGGTGGCTCCTACCGTCCGCATGATCGCGATCTCGCGTGCCCGCGCGAGGACGGACATGCGGACGGCAATCCCGATGAGGATTGCGGCGCCGAGCGCAAAGGCGAGCCCGAGGATCACCGCGGTTCCGCCGGCTACCCGCCGCAGCGAGTAGATCCTGTCCACCCACTCGCGGCCGTATCTCGCTTCCTCCACGAAATGATACGAGGTGACACGGTCTGCCACGGCCTCCACATCGGAGGGCGTTCGGTGGTTGGGCAGCAGAGAGATTTCGAGCGATGCCGGAAGCGGGTTTACTTCGAGGTCAGAGTAGACGTCCGAGAACTCCGTCAGCTCCCGCGAGGCCTCGTACAGGGCTTCGACCTTCGAGATGTAGCGGGCGGACTCGACCTCGGGAAACGACTCGATCTCGTGGCGGGCGATCTCGATCAGCTCTTCGGACGCGTCGTCCCTGAGATAGGCGACGACCTCTACTCTGCCCTCCACCTCCGACAGCGCCACGTCGATGTTGTGGGCCGTGAGGGCGAACAGGCCGATGCTGAACACGCTGAGCCCGATCGCCATGACCGCGAGGATCGTGAGCGCCGGGGCCCGCCGCATTCCCAGGACGGCTTCGCGAATGGTCCTCACGACGCGACGTCTCCGGCCGAATCGAACACCAGGCGACCCTGCTCGAGCTCGATCACGCGCATGTCTCGATGCTGCCGAATGAGCTCGGCGTCGTGCGTGGCCATGAGGATCGAAGTCCCCGATGCGTTGATCTGCTGAAACAGGCCGAAGACCCCGGCGGTGGCCCGCTCGTCCAGGTTACCGGTCGGCTCGTCCGCCAGGAGCACCAGGGGGTCGTTCGCCAGTGCCCGTGCCACGGCCACCCGCTGCTGCTCTCCGCCCGACAACTCACGCGGGAGCGCCTGCGCCCGCGAGGCGAGTCCGACCTGGCCCAGCAGCTTCTGCACCCTCGGTCTGATCTTCGCCCGGGGTATCCCGGTGACCTCGAGTGCGAACGCCACGTTCTCTGCCGCGGTCAGGTTCTCGAGCAAGCGGAAGTCCTGAAAGATATAGCCCACCCGCCGCCGCAGCTGCGGGAGATCCCTCCGCTTCATCCGATTCGAGCTGTAGCGAGACACCCGCACTTCGCCCGAGGTCGGTCGATGGAGCATGTGGATCAGCTTGAGTATCGTCGTCTTCCCGGCGCCCGACGCGCCGGTGAGGAACGCGAATTCGCCCTTCCTGAGATGGAACGAGACGTCCTGGACCGCGGTAGCCGAGCCGCCGAAGTTCTTGGTGACCGAGCGAAGCTTTACCACCCTGTGCTCACCTCCCCCGGCGACAGAAACGGATGCACGCGCCGACGGCGCTCTTCATGGAAGAGGAGTCGGCCAGCCCGCGGCCGGCGATGTCGAACGCCGTCCCATGATCAGGAGAGGTGCGCGGAAACGGAAGACCCGCTGTCACGTTCACCCCCGAATTGCCCGCCACGGTCTTGAGGACAGCCAGGCCCACGTCGTGATAGGGCACGACCACCGCGTCGATCGACCCGTCGAGGCACTTCCGAAACACCGTGTCCGCCGGAAAAATGCCTGCGATCTCGACGTGCGCGGAGCCTGCGAGCCGCTCCACGGCCGGGCGAAGGACTCGCTCTTCCTCGTCTCCGAAGAGCCCCTTCTCGGAAGCGTGCGGGTTGACGCCGGCGAGCGCAAGGCGGGGACGCTCGATGCCCCACCAGTCGCGGAGAGCGCGTGCCGCTATGGTCGATCGCCGAACGACGAGTTCCACGTCCAGGAGGTCCGGTACCTCTCTCAATGGCACGTGCACGGTCAGAAGGGCGACTCGCAGCGCTCCGCCGAGCGCCGTCTGGTCAGCCGCCATGATCATGGTCACGTCCGGGACCCCACAGCGATCCCTGAGGAACTCGGTGTGCCCGGGGAAGTCGTATCCGGCGGCGTGCAGGGCGGTCTTCGCGATCGGAGCGGTCACCAATCCGTCGACGGCGCCGGAGAGAGCCATCGAGATACCGAGCTCGATGGCCTGGCCCGACAGCCTTCCGGCTTCCCGCTCTCCGCCGTGCATCCAGGAGCCGATCGCGAGATGCTCCGCGGCACCGAAGGTACTCGACGCGGGATCCAGCGTAGCCGGCTCGGGTCCGAGGACGATGAAGTCGGCCGACGAGGCGATCGCGGGATCCTCGAGCGCGGCGCGCGTGACTTCAGGCCCGATCCCCCTCGGGTCCCCGAGCGTGACGGCGATCTTCGGTCGGCGGCGGGTCTCTCGCATATCTCTCCGGGACGGAGCCGACAGGGCCTCGCCCCGGGTCCGGTCAGAGTCGGATATCGACGTACACCTCGTCGCGCAGCTCCGCCAGGAACTGGACGTACCCCTTCTCGCTCAGCAGGCTCTGGCGGATCTGCTCTCGCACATCATCCAGCTCCCATGAGCCTTCGGACTGGAATCCGGTGACCCGGACGACCGCGAATACGGGAAACCCGGGTACGAAACCCTCGGTCTGGAACGGACCGATGACCGCTCCGGGCACGGGGTTCACGAGAGCCCTGGCGTAGGCTTCGCCGAACTGGCCGATCTGGTCGTATGGAATCTCCGGAAATCGCACCGGCACTTCCGAAACGCCGTATCGCTCGGCCATCACGCGTACTTCGGCACCCTCCCGGATCGAGTCCGCTACGGCCGTCGCCAGCTCGCCGGCGCGGCGGAAGTCGGCTTCGTCGATCGTCGGCTGGATGAGAATATGTCTGATCTTCCGCTCGCCGCCCCGCACGTTGTCCACCCGAATGATGTGATAGCCGAATCGCGTGGCCACCGGACCGATGGGCTGTCCGGTGCGGGCCGCCCAGGCCGCGTCGGCGAACGCGGGGACGAGAAGGGATCGCTGAATCCACCCCAGGTCGCCGCCCTGCCCACGGTTGGACAGGTCCATGGAGTACTCGCGAGCGGCGATCTCGAAGTCCTTTCCGTCGCGCAGCTCCGCGAGGACCTGCTCGGCGAGCGCGATCGAACTGTCGCGGGCAGCCTCTCCCGGCTTGGGTTCGATCACGACCTGCTCGAGAGAAATGGATGCGGGTCGAGTCTGTCCCGAAAGATTCGCGTCGAAGTATGCCTGCACCTCCTCATCGGTGACCACTACAGGAGGGAGCTTGTCGCGGTTCGCTCGCACGTACTCATCGATCATCAATTGGGACCGTACCTGGCCGCTCAGCCACTGGCGATACTGAACCAGCGTCCGGCCCGATCGGGTCACCGCATCCTGGAATTCGGTGGCCGTCGGGAACGAGTTGCGGATCTCGCGGAAACGGCGGTCCGTTTCTGCGTCGAGCATGTCCGGCGGCACCTGGATGTCCGATTCCTTGGCCTTCTGCAGCAGGATGCTCGAGTCCACGAGGTTCATGAGCGTCTCGCGAGCAAGAACTTCGTACTCCGGGGTACCGGGCTCGGGTACCGTTTCACCCTGGGCCGCCATCTGGACGATCGACTCGATGATCTGGCTGTACAGGACGGCCGTGTCACCCACGACAGCCACGATCCAGTCGACGGTCTCGATGGAATCGGGTGCAACGCCTGGAAGGGCAATCTCGGTTGGCTCTCCGGCCACGGGTTCCTGAGATATCGCCGTGCCCGGGAAACCCAATGAGAGCCACACGAAGGAGCTAAGGACGGCGAGGCCCCACCTCGTCCGAGGTCGGCGCTTGCCGACCCTGGCCGGTCGTCTGGTCCCGTTCATTCGGTTTCCACCGCTTCCTCGCCGGCTTCGCGTGGAGCTTCCGTGTCCTCGTCCCCGGAATTCATCCCGGCTTCTCGCAGCTCGACCGCACGCCTCGCGGCGTTCGCGGCGCCGTTCTCGTCTACACGTACGGGAAAGCGCGGATCCAGCACGACTCGAAACGACCCGAGCCACGGCACTGCCTCCGAGCGCTCCAGTACTCCGAGCAGGAAGGCGTACGCCTGGCGGTCGACTTCGAACTGGGGGCTGGTGGCCAGCCGGCTGGAGAGGTTCATCTGCGACGCGATGCGAGCCAGCTGGTCTGCCAGCACGCTCGCAATCTGCTCCCGATCCTCCGCACTCGCCGTTACACCCGAGCTGGCCGCCGTCGTGATCAGGATCTCGTCTCGAGCCAGCTGCATCAGATAATCGTCAACCTCCTCCTCGGATGCCGCTGCGAATCGCTGTCGCATGTCTTCACGCACCAGGAAGAGGCGCCGCAATTCCTCAACCGACAGACCGCCTCCGCTCCACGTCACGAGCATGATGCCATCGGGGATCCTGTCGATGGCCAGCGCCTCGTCTCGCGCGACCTGGGATGCCAGGTCGGCCGCTCCCTGCATCACGGCACGGCGCGCGTCTCCAAGCGTGACCTCGAGGCTCTCGCTGGTGCGCTCCTCCCGGCGCTCCTCGATCATCAGCTGATACACCAGATCGCGAACCGCCTCGAAGTCGGGCTCGCGTATCGCCTCGATCCGGTAGATGTGGAACTCGCCCTCCGTGGCGATCACCGGACTGATCTCCCCTGGCTGCAGTTGGAACACCACCGAGTCAGCGGCAGGCGGAAACTCGGGGTGGCCCTGGTACGCCAGGATCTGTCCTCTTGCCTGGACCGGTTCGCTGCTCGACTCTCGCGCCACACTCACGAAGTCGGCGCCGCCCACCAGGCGCTCGCGAATCTCCCCGGCCTCGGCGTACAGGCGCTCCTGCACGGAGTCCTCGGCGCCGGCCGGCACGGCTCGAACCACCCGCCGGACATCCAGGCGCGCATAGGGCCGACGGACCTCGTAGTACTCGCGCAATTCCTCCTCGGACGGCTCGATCCCGGCCAGGACCACGCTGTCGCGATAGCGCGCTACCGCCAGCTGGCCCAGATGACGGCCGTCTTCCATGAGGCGGTCATAGTCCACCGAGCGCACCGTGTCGGGGTGCTGGTAAAGGGACGCCACTACCACGTAGTCGGCCCACAGGCGCGCCAACTGCTGCGCCCAGTAGGGAGTGAGAGCCGAATCGGGCATGGGGGACTCGGCCATGACCTGGCCCAGATCCTCCCAGTGCAGGGTGTGCCCCGCTGCGGTGGCCGCGGGCCCGGCGTGACCGGTCAGAGCGTCGCCGAACGCCCCGCAGGCGCTGACGAATAAGGAGAGGCCGACCACGACAATCAGTACAGATCTATTCATTGGTTTCCAGACTGTCCTTGCACAGGATTGGTCCGTTGGCTCCTACGATCCCAGTTGCCCCGGTTCTCCCTCGAGCAGTTCCAGCGCCGCTACCAGGGTGGGGAGAAGGGGCTCCACTCCGGCGCGGGCAAGCCACAAGGATAACGGCTGCGTGCGTCGCACTTCAACCGCGATCTGTCGATCGGTCAGCGCATCGCGCAGGAGCGCCAGCCGCGGGACGGAGTCACGCGCGAAATTCATGCGTGCATCGCCGTCCGACACGCGCAGCCATTCCACGCCGAGCCGGGTTCCGAGCAGGCGAAGGCGGACGGATCCGAGAAGCCGGCTCGCAGCCGCCGGAATCGGGCCGAAGCGATCCCGGAGCTCCTCTTCCACCGCGTCCAGATCGGCCGTGCTCGCGAGCCGGGAAATCCTTCGATACAGGTTCATCTTCTGGTCCGCGCCGGCGATGTAATCGTCGGGTAGATACGCTTCCCCCTCGACGTTGACCTGAGTGACAGGGACGAGGGAATCGTCCTCTTCGCCGCGCAACCGGCGGACCTGCCGCTCGAGCAGCCGCTGATACGTTTCGAAACCCACGGCCTGGGCGAAACCCGATTGGTTCGCGCCGAGCAGGTTTCCGGCTCCCCTGAGCTGGAGGTCCTTGAGCGCGACCCGATATCCCGATCCGAGCTCGGTATGGTGCTCCAGAATGCGCAGCCTGTGCACGGCCTCCTGGGTGACTCCGTCCGGAACCAGCAGGTAGCAGTAGGCCCTGTGGTGCGAACGACCCACCCTCCCGCGCAGCTGGTAGAGCTGGGCCAGGCCGAATCGGTCCGACCGGTGCACGATCATCGTGTTGGCGGTCGGGACGTCCAGGCCGTTCTCGATGATCGAAGTCGAGACCAGGATGTCTATTTCCCGGTCCATGAGCGCCGCCATCGTGTCTTCCAGGTTTCGCTCTTTCATCCGGCCGTGCGCCACGGCGAGCCTCGCTTCCGGCGCCAGCCGGCGCACCCTCTGGGCGAGGGCGTCGATCGTCTCGATCCGATCGTGCACGAAGAAGACCTGTCCGGCGCGGTCCAGCTCTCTCCTGATCGCGTCCTGGATTACGGTGTCGCTCCACGGCAGCACGTGGGTGATCACCGGCATGCGGTCCCGGGGCGCCGTCTCGATCAGAGACAGGTCTCGCAGGCCACCCAGCGCCAGCTGCAGGGTCCTCGGAATCGGCGTGGCCGTCAGGGTGAGGACGTCCACGGCCCGCTTCATATCCTTCAGCCGTTCCTTGTGACGCACCCCGAATCGTTGCTCCTCGTCCACCACGAGCAGCCCCAGGTCCTTGAACACCACGTCGGCTGAGAGGAGGCGGTGCGTGCCGATCGCCACATCGATGCGGCCTTCCACCAGGTCCAGGAGGGCCGACCTCTGTTCCGCCGCCGTCCGCAGCCTCGACAATGCCTCCACCCGTACGGGAAAACCCGCCAGGCGCTCCGCGAACGTGTGCAGATGCTGCTCGACGAGGATCGTGGTGGGTGCGAGCACCGCCACCTGCTTCCCATCCTGCACCGCCTTGAAGGCGGCGCGGATCGCGATCTCGGTCTTTCCGTAGCCGACGTCGCCGCACACCAGTCGGTCCATGATGGTGGGCGATTCCATGTCCTGCTTGACGTCGATCCAGGCCGATCGTTGATCCGGCGTGTCCTCGTAGAGGAATGATGACTCCATTTCGCGCTGCCACCGCGTGTCGGAGCTGAATCCGAATCCATCGCTCACGCTGCGGTGCGCGTAGAGCTCGAGAAGTTCCGTGGCCATCGCCCGGATCGACTCCTCCGTGCGGCTCCGGAGCTTCTTCCACTTCTTCCCGCCCAGCTTGTGCACCGCGGGGGGCCTGGTGGTCTCCTCCGGATCGCCAACGCCCGTCCACTTTTCGATCAGGTCGAGACGGTAGTGCGGAACGCGCAGAGTTTCTCCATCCGCGTATTCGATCTTGAGCGTCTCGACGGTCTCCTCGGCGACACGGACGCGCTCCAGCCCGGCGAACCTCCCTATGCCGTGGTCCAGATGGACGACGTAATCGCCCGGCGTCAGCGAGGCGATGGACTCCAGCGGGGCGACCCCGTGCAGCCTTCGCTGGCGCCGGACCCGGTGCGACCTGGCGAAGATCTCGTGATCGGTGAGGACGAGAAGCGGGTCAGGTCCCGGGATGCGGAAACCTCCGCTCAAGCTCCCGATGGCCACGTCCACGCGCGCGGCCAGGCGAGCCCCGGCCGCGTCGCTCAGGATCTCCCCCATGCGATCGAGCTGCCCCGGGCTGTCACACAGGATCATGACGTGGTCTCCCCTGGCGACCGCGGCCCGGATCTCATCCACCAGAAGGGCAATGCGCCTCCGAATGGGGGGGGGCGGCTCGAGCCCGAGCCTGACCGTCGCGTCGCCGGACGGCGGTTCCACGTGCACGGCGGCCAGTCGCCCGATCCTCTCTTCCGCCTCAGCCGGTGGCAGAACCAGCGCCTCGGCCGGAAGGGCATGTGCGTCCCCGAGGTCCTCTCGCGCCTGACGGATCTCGCGCCACAGGTGGACACGACGCGACCCGTCACAAGCGGCGCCCTCGAACAACAGCATCGCGTCATCGGGGAGGAGCTCGAGCAGGCTACGGCGCTCGATCGCGGTCCCCGTTGCCTCGAACAACTCCGACGAAAGCGCGACCGGCAGGACCTTCGCCTCCATCAGACGCTCCGTGGATCGCTGCGACAGGAGATCGAACCGGCGCATGGACTCCACTCGGTCGTCCCACAATTCGATCCGCAGCGGCTCGTCGGCGCCGAACGGGAAGACATCCACGATGCCTCCCCGGACGACGTAGTCCCCCAGCTCACGAACACCGGTCGTGGCCTCGAATCCCATCGCCTCCAGTCGTCCGGCGAGCTCCGCCCGTGCGAGTCGGTCTCCCACTCTCACCTCGAGCCCGAAACCGCCCCCGCTACTGACCGGCGTGCGCTCCACGAGCCCGCGCGATGTCGTCACGACGATTCCGGCGTCGCCTTCCAGCAGGGCGGAGATGGCCTCTGCCCGGCGACTCGAAATCTCGACGTGCGGATCGTCCTCCTCGTAGGGGAGAGTCTCCCGCTGCGGCATGTAGCGGGCTGCGTCCGAGACCCCCAGTGTCTCGAGGTCCGCGAACCGCAGCTCCGCATCTCCTGGCGTGTCCGCCACCAGCACGAGGTGTCTCGCGTATGCGCCGTGGAGCGTCGCCGCAAGGAGAGAAGGGCCGGCTCCGGGGAGTCCCCCCACGGAGGCAAGTTCACCGGGCCCCGGCCACCGTACGTCCGAGCGCTCACGCAGCAGCGAATCGAAAGTCTGCCGGATCACGTGCGCTAACCTGCCGGCTCGGGTCGGCGGAACGGAGACGGCCCACGCGGCGCGGCGAGTGCCGCCTCGGCGAGAACCAGCGCCAGGGCAAGGACTACGAGGAAGGGGGTGATTCGCTTTCCCCTTCGGTTCCCGTACATGGCGGCACGCCATTCTTCGTCGGAGGTCGCCACGAGCGCTTCGGGCGAGCCGAGTGCCTCCACGAATCTGGCAGCCGTGGCCTCCGTCAAGTCCGATTCCGAAGCGGGGACCGTGACCGCCAGCAGCGACTTCCCTCCGTTCGCGCGGAACACCGTGTGGACTCCTGCACGAAACGCAACGTATGGACTGCCGCCGTCCACACGAACCGTCTCTCCATCGGGCGGGGCCACCGAGTCCGCATCGGCTGCGAGTCGTCGCGGAACGCCAGCCGGGACCGGAGCCGGGAGGTTTGCCCCGAGATCCATCCACCGGAAAAGGACCGCCTCCATGAACGGGAGCATGGCGGCATCGACCGGAAGCTCCGTGTGCTCCGGGACGAGAGGGGTGGAGATCAGCAGATAGCCGACCTCGGACGTCCGTCCTGCCACCACCCACGGTGAGCCCTCGGCAGTGCGCAGGAGCACGGTATGCGGAGCAGCGCCGATCTTCCTCAACTGGCGCCTGCCGCGAGTCCGGATCGACTCGAGGCCGGGAACGTAAGGCGAAGGTTCGAGGGCGGAACCTCCTGTGGCGTCCACCGCATCCACCCGCCACGGCAAGCCGAGGCGTGCGATTCCGATGTTGAACCGGGCCAGCAGATCGTCATCTGCCGGTGGCGTGAAGATCCATCCCGGTCCCGTGGATTCGGAGATCCCGGTCGGAGGCACTCCCTCCACGAGCCACGCCGCGGCGGCGTCCGTCGCTTCCACCACGCGGAGTCGTCCGGCCCTGTCCATGGTCGCCAGAGCTTGCCCCACGTAGCTGCCAGGCCGACCCGCATGCCGGATGGCGGGCGGCTCGGAGGTCCGGAGGATGAAGTGTCGGCGGTCGTCCGAGCGCAGCCCTGACGGCGGGATTTCGACCGACACGGCGTACTCTCCCACTCCTGGATTCGGTAGCCGGAGAACGGCAGACCCCCCCACCGCGGCACGCGCGATGGAGACCGTCTCGCCGTCTATGGCAAGCCGCACGTCTATCGTGTCCCGGTCTCCGCCGTCGGCCGGCGAGACCAGGCGTACGGCCACGGCTCCGTCGCTGCCCGGTTCCGGCGCCTGAGCCTGGAGATCTGCGACCGCCCCATTCGTCGGGCTTGCTCCTATTCGGGACACCACCAGTCTGAGCTCGCCCGGCAGACCGATTGGGACGCCTGCAACGGCCGTACTCTGCAGGTCCGACAGGACGACGATCTCGCCATGCCTGGTGCCGCCGGGGGGGAGCAGCCTGACGGCTTCGCGAACGGCAGCCCCGAGGTCCGTGGCGGCGTCGGTCTCCTCCACGCGCCCGATCGCGCGTGCGGCTGGTTCGGCGCCGACGCCGGACGCCAGAAGGGGGCCGACCGCTGGAAGTACCCAGAAGCGGTCTCCTGATCGGGCGGCATCCAGGAGCTCCAGAGCCCGGGATCGCTGGCGGTCGAGCAGGGAAGTGTCGGCGACGATCCTGTTCATGCTGCCCGTGTTGTCCAGCAGGAGCACCACGTCCGTGGGCGCGTGATCGGACGCATCCCCCCGGCCGAGAAGCGGTCCCGCAGCTGCAACGGCTATGGCCACGATGAGTCCCATGCGTGTAAGCAGCAGCAGCCTGTCCCTCAGCTGCAAGGCCCGGGCGCTCCGGTCTCTGGCGCGACGCAGGTAGCGGATCGCCGGGAACGCGAGCCTCTTTCCGGTGTCGCGGCGGAAGAGGTGCAACACGACGGGAAGGGACGCGAGGAGGGCCAGTCCGAGGGCCAACGGTGCGAGGAAGCTCATCCCAAGCGGGACCGCTTCTCGAGGTACTCGCCGAGGAGCGTTCCCAGCGGAGTGTCGGTGGTGAACAGGTGATAGTCCGCTCCCATCCGGCGGCACTCCAGGCGCCACGACTGCACGGCTTCCTGGACGGCCCGCCGGTACTCCGGACGAAGGGCGGCGGAATCGGTCCGGAGCTCCGATTCGTCCTCCGGGTCGTAGAACACGGCGTCGCCTGCCTGCGGAAGATCCCGTTCTCCGGGGTCCATCAGGTGAAATACGAGTACTTCGTGCCCCCTATGTCGGAGGAAGTGGAGAGCGCGGACGGTCTCGGCCGGGTGTACGAGAAGATCCGAGATGAGGACCACGAGCCCTCTTCGCCTCATTCGGAGGGCCACCTCACGCACCGCTCCACCGGCGTCCGTGGTTCCCGAGCCTTCCAGGCCGGCCAGCGCACCGAGCAGTGTGCCGAGGTGGCGGCGGGTGGCCCGCGGATGGACGCGCACTCGGATCCGATCATCGAATGCCAGCAGGCCTGCCGCGTCCCCCTGGCGGAGGAGAAGGTAGGCCAGCGAGGCCGCCAGCAGTCGGGCGTACTCCAGCTTGGTCAATACGCGGCCCGGCGCCGACGTCCAGTCCATCGACCCGCTGATGTCCACGGCCAGATACGCCCGCAGGTTGGTCTCTTCCTCGTACTGCTTGATGTAATAACGATCCGAGCGCGCGTACATCCTCCAATCCACGTAGCGAACGTCGTCCCCAGGGACATACGGACGATTCTCGGCGAACTCGACCGAGAAACCTCGGTGCGGCGATCGATGAAGACCGATGAGGAATCCTTCCACGACCGCGCGGGCCACGAATTCCAGGTTGCCGAGAGCGGCCAGAGCGGCCGGGTCGATTCGCTCGACGGCCGATCGGCCCGCTGTCGTTCGACGCGGGGAAGCTTCGCTGGCGGAACTTCTGGCATCCATTCCGACTACTCGGGTGTTGTCCTGTAGAGCGATTACCTTACCTGGCGCCCTGGCGTCTGGTAAATGAGGGGCCACCGGGCCAGCCGCAAGCTTTCGAGAAAGGACCGTATTCGATGCTCACGAGTGACCTGAAGAGAATTCCGCCGATGGTGGCGACCGCCATATTGGTCCTGGCGTCCACGGCGTGCGGCCAGATGGCGGCGCGAGCCGACGCGGATGCGGCAGGCGCCGCGGACCTGATCACGGAAGAGAACCTGCGCATGCAGTTGGGGGTCATCGCGCATGACTCGATGCGTGGTCGCGACACGCCGAGCCCGGAGCTGACGGAGACCGCCCTGTACATCGCGGGTCAGTTCCGCGACTTCGGACTCGAGCCGGGCGCGGGGGACGGCTTCATCCAATCATATCCGATGACGCGGATCAGTCCGGCGTCCGCGGACCGTCAGGTCTTCCGGCTCTCGGGTCCCGCTGGCGTTACGGACATGGAATATGGTGACCAGTTCTTCATTCAGGCTACCGTGTCCAACGCCGAGGCGGACGGGTCACTGGTCCTGGTGGAGAGAGCGTCCGATATGCCCAGCGCCTCGAGCCAGATCGCGATCCTTCGAGTCACCACGGCGAACATCAGGCAGGTATTCGGCGGACGCCTGCGCGATGCGATACGGGCTGCCGCGCCCGCCGGCCTGGTAGTGGTCCTCGATGTGCCTGACGCCCAGTTCGAGCGCTTCCGCGAATTCCTTGGTCGCGAGAGGGTCGTGTTCGGTGCTCCGGAATCTGAGGGGGTGCCCGTGGTCTTCGTGGCTCAGGAGTCGTTGCCTGCGGACCTCGCGGCTCAGGTCGCTGCCGGGACGCTGGAGGACGGCTGGTCGGGGCAACTGGCGACGACGGCCGACATCGAGGTGGAAGAGGCGCCCAACACGATCGGGGTCCTGCGGGGGTCGGACCCGGAGCTGCGGGACGAATACGTTCTGATCACGGCGCACATGGATCACGTAGGCGTCGGGCGGCCCGTGGACGGCGATTCCATCTACAACGGGGCCGACGACGACGGATCCGGAACCGTCACGGTGGTGGAGATAGCCCGTGCCTTCGCGAGCCTCGAGCAGGCCCCCAGGCGGTCCATCATCTTCGTGACCGTGAGCGGCGAGGAAAAGGGACTGCTCGGCTCCCGCTACTACGCGGAGAACCCGACGTTTCCGATCGAGAACACCGTCGCCAACATCAACCTGGATATGGTGGGCCGCAACTGGTCGGACACGATCGTGGTCATCGGAAAGGACGAGTCCACCCTCGGCCCACAGGTCGAGCGAATCTCGGCCGACCACCCGGAACTCGACATGGCGGTAATCGACGATATCTGGCCCGAAGAGAGTTTCTACACGCGGTCCGACCACTACAACTTCGCTCAGCGCGGAGTGCCCATCCTGTTCTTCTTCAACGGAACGCACGACCAGTACCACCAGCCAGCGGACGAAGTGGAGCTCATCGACTACGACAAGATGGCGCGCATCGGCCGGCTCGTGTTCTACCTGGGACTGGAGGTTGCGAACCAGGACGATCGGCCGGCGTGGGACCCGGAGGCCTATGAGAGGATCGTGCGGACTCCACGATCCTGACGCGGGAAGTTGAATGCCCCCCCCGGGGGGAATAGATTCATAGTATGACCGAAGGTGCCCGCGAGGTGCGGGAGCCCTCGGCTCCCTACACAGGATGGGACGGGCCAAAATGACACAGAACGACGACACCCCGGTGGTGATCGTGGAGCGACGGAGCTCTGGTCTGGGGGCCTTCTTCGGTGGGGCCATTCTGGGCGCCGTGGTCGCGCTTCTGTATGCTCCGAAGACGGGCGAGGAGACGCAGGCGGAGATTCGTGACCGGGTGAAACGGCTGCGCGATGAAGCTGAGGACCGCCTGCACCTGATGCGGGACGACGTCGAAGGCCGCTACCGTCGCGTGCGAGACGACGTCGAAGACCGCGTCGACAAGGTGCGCGAGGACATCAGCGACCGGGTAGACACGGCGAAGGAAGACCTGCGCCTTCGGAAAGCCCAGGCCGAGGAGGCTGTGAAGGTTGGCCGCACTACCGCCGGCAAAGCTCGCGAGGATCTCGAGAAGCGAGTCGCTGAGAGCAAGGAAGAGTACCGGCAGCGAGTCGCCGAGCTGACGGATGAGGCCGAAGAAGAGATCGCCGAGGCGGTCGAGGTCGTCGAAGACGCGGCGACCGACTGAGGCACGGTCCAGTCTTGCAGGATTCCCGGGTAGACGCTGACCGCGCGTGACGTCGCGTCCCCCGATCCCTGACAGTGCGCCAGGGCGCCGGTCGAGGACCGGCGCCCGCCACGTGCCCGGCTTCGGACGCGGAGTGCGTGGCGCATGGGAGTACGTGCGCGAGGTCTACGATCAGGCCGCGTCGGACAACATCTTCTTTCTCGCGGGTGGGCTTACCTTCAGCCTGCTCCTGGCAGCGATTCCCTTTCTGATCCTGGTTCTGTCGCTGGCGGGAATTGCTCTCGCTCCACGTATCGACGCGCCCGAGAACGCGGTCATGGAATGGCTGGCCACTCTGATGCCCGTCAACCCGGCCACCGAGGCACAGCTTCGGGAACAACTCTCGGACATCGTGGAGTCTTCGCGGTCGGTCGGGATCATCAGCGGCGTTCTGTTCGTGTGGTTCTCGACACGACTCTTCGGCTCGCTTCGAACCGTGCTCGAGGCCGTATTCGACTTGCGAGAAGGGCCCGGGATCATCAGGGGGAAGATCCTCGACGTGAAGATGGTGGTGATCGCCAGCCTCCTGCTGACCGCGAACATAGGGATCACGGCCACCATGACCGCGGTGGGGCGGGAGATCATCGAACAGCTCGGATTGCCTACTGCTCAGGCACTGCAGGCGCTTGGGTACGGAACGGCATACGTCGCCATATTCCTGATGTTCCTGCTGATCTACAAATTCGTGCCGACGACCCGGCTGAGCTGGCGGATCGCGACCGTCGCCGCCCTGTTCTCCGCGGTCGGATTCGAGCTCCTGAAGAGCGCACTCGGGTGGTACCTGGCGGAAGTGGCCGACTTCAGCCAGGTGTTCTTCGCGTTCGCGACGTTGATCGTGCTCGTGGTGTCCCTGTACTACGCGGCGGTGATCTTCGTTCTCGGCGGTGAGGTAGCGAAGGTGTACGGGCAGCGAAGCGTGATGCGTCGGCAGCGCGTCATGTTCGATCAGGCCTGACCGGGCCCGGTCAGGCCGGTAGCGCCTGCCACCTGCCTCACCTAGATTCCGTCCGTCTCGTCCATCCGCCGTGCGGCTCGGGAGGTCAGGTGGCGCGATCGGCCGGCGGCCGAAAGATCGTCCTGCGGAACAGAAAGGCCCGACACGAGTTCCACGTTCTCGAAGAGCTCGAGGTTGGCCTCGTGCTCGAGGGGGCTGAGGTGAAGTCGCTGCGGGCCGGCAAGGCGAGTTTCAGCGACGCGTACGCGGTCGTGGAGGACGGGGAGCTGTGGCTCCACAATCTCCATATCACTCCGTACGAGTCTGCCCACATCGATCTCCCCGATCCCCTTCGCCGCAGGAAGCTCCTGGTGCATCGCCGTGAGCTCCATCGGTTGGCCGTCAAGACCGCCGAGCGGGGATTCACGCTGGTTCCCCTGGATCTGCACTTCACTCGGGGCCGCGCCAAGGTGACCCTGGGCCTGGCGCGAGGGAAGAAGCTGCACGACAAGCGAGAGAGCCTGAAAAAGGACGTCATGCGGCGGGAGGTCGAGCGTGCATTGCACGGCAGCAGAGAACGGGAGTGAGAGAGCCCTGGTGATCCGGATGCGGGGGAACGGATGGCGACGCGGGACCGCTGTTCAGCGGTTCGGGCGGCCGCTCGGCCTTGCCGCGTGCCTGATGCTGGCCGCTGCGGTTCCGGCCGCTGGCCAACCCTCTGCGGGGGAGATCGAGGTTGCCGGCGCGAGCTACCGGATCGACGTTGAACGGCACAACGGATACGAGGCGATTCGCTGGAGCCAGGTTCCAGAATCCGTGGTGTCTCGATCCTTCCAACGCGGTAGCGCGGCAACGGGTCAGGTGGCCGGGGCGTCGTTGGAGCTGCGGGTCGGGTCGCCCTTCGGAAGGCATGGCGACTCGGTGTTTCAGCTCAGCAACGTCCCGTATCGACAGGCGGGCGAAGTCTGGGTCCCCCTCGAGTTGTTCTCGGATTGGTTCCGGGACATCGAGCGAGTACCCGTGGCCGGCACGTCCGAGCCTCCCCAGCCCATCCCGGCCATGAACGTCACCGGGGAGGATCCGCGACCGACTCCGGGGTCGCGGCGTCCGGGTCCGTGGCGCGTCGTCATCGATGCAGGCCATGGGGGAGTGGACCCGGGTACCATGAGTCCTCGCACGGGAGCGAGGGAGAAGGACATCACCCTCTCGGTGTCTCGCAAACTGGCCGCCGAACTGGAGCGCCGCGGTGGAATCGAGCCCCTGCTGACGAGGGACCGGGACGTGTTCGTCGAGGTGATGCAACGACCCAGCCTGGCCGTGGACTGGGAGGCCGACCTGTTCATCTCGATTCACGTCGACGCGCAACCCGGGTCACGTGGTACCGCGCGCGGCTTCACCACGTACCACCTCGGGCAGGCACGGACGGCCGATGCGCTCGCGGTGGCACGGCGGGAGAACGCGGTCATCGGGCTGGAGGACGGTACGGAACCTCCGAACGTGGACCAGCTGGAGATCATCCTGGCGACCGTGGACCGGGATGCCTATCGGAGGGAATCACGCATCCTGGCCGGCCACATACAGAACGGTCTGCGGGGAGCGCTGGATACCGAGGACCGCGGCGCCAGGCAGGGACCGTACTACGTGCTGATGACTCCCGGACTTCTGCCGGCCGTGCTGGTCGAGCTCGGCTACATCACCAACGCGGCGGACGAAAAGCTTCTGACGGATGCCGCCCGGCAGGACAGCATCGCCCGGGCGCTCGCCGACACGATCGAAAGCTACCTCGAGGAAACGGGCCGGCGGATCGCGGCCACGGAAGGTCGCGGTTGAGATCGACCGCCCTGTGGCCCCTCGTGCTGTTGGGTGGTTGCGTCTACTTCAACGCGATGTACGACGCCAATCGAGAGTTCGACGCGGGGGTCAAGTCTCTTCAGGACCAATCGACGGTAACGGCGCGCGTGCAGTTCGACAGCGTGATCGCGAAGACCGGCCGAATCGTCGAGGATCATCCCGACAGCAAGTACGCGGACGATGCAGCCCTGCTCAAGATCCGGGCGGAGCTGTACAACCAGATGTGGGAGTCGGCGATCGCCACGTCCGTTGGGGCCGAGGAGTTGGCGGGGACGCCGGCCGACAGGGCGCTGGTGGTCGGACTGAGGGGAGTCGCCACCCGGGAGCTCGGCTCCTACCGAGAGGCGGATTCCCTCCTGACCATCGGACTGTCGCAGGACACGGATGGCGACGATCGGGCGCTGTTCCTCTTCCAACGAGGCCTGGCACGGCAGAGAATCGGGCGGTCAGACCTGGCGGCCCGGGACCTCGAGGCCGCAGCGAGCTCGGTCGAGCTGTCGCCCGAGGGCCGTCTCACACTGTCCGTAGCCTTGCGCGACATCGGGGAGTACGGTCAGTCCGCTGACCTGGCGGCCCGGCTTCTCGTGGACGCGGGCCCCGATCCCAGGTCTGCCCTCTACCTGCACGTGGACTCCCTGGCAGTCCTCGCTCCCGTCGTAGTGGACTCGATGGTCGCCGGGCTCCTCGGTCTCGAAGGCATAGCGGATACGAGACGGGCGGGCTTCTACTACATCGGTGGCCGCGCGCGTCTCGAGGACGGATCGGAGGCGGAAGCCCTGTCCATGTTCGACGCGGCCGTCGGGCAGGCGGCATCGAGCCAGGCCGCAGCGGACGCGGCCTTCTACGCCATCGAGCTGAGGCTCCACGGTGCCAGGGCACCCGCCGACATCACGGCACTGCTGGGGAGCTATGCCGTCGCCCGCCGCTCGGGATCCGCCGAGATCCGAGAGCGCTCGCAGCGGTGGGAGAGGGAATCGCGCGACTTCGAGCGTCTCATGGCGGCATACGAAGGTCGCGGCGCGTCCGCGGCAGAGGCCGTCCTTCGGGCCGCGGAAGTCGCACAGATCGGTCTCGGTTCGCCCGCCCTCGCACGAGGCAGCTACCTCCTGTACCTCGATCTCGTCCCCAATTCGAAATGGGCCGCCAAGGCGATCTATGGAGCACTCAGCGTGTCGGGCCATCCGCCCGATCCCGCGTGGGTTCCCGACCGTGGCCCCGCCACGGACGACGAGCTTCGTAGCCGCCTGGAGCAGCTGCCATTGGACGATCCGTACCGTCTGGCGCTCGCCGCGACCTCGGATCGCGGAACCATGGCCGACTCTATGTACGTGCTGGCGAGATCCGGATGCTGTTCGAGCCTGCGGCTGCCGATACCATCCAGGCTGCGGAGCCCACTGCGGAGCCGACGCCCGAAGGCGGCGTGGAGGACGCGGTGGAGTTTTGACCGTGCCGGCCGCTCCAGCGCGTTCGTGGGGGCGCGTGCTGAGGAACAGGCAAGCAGCCCGGGACACGTTCTGGATCGAGATCGACTGCCCCGCAGCTGGTGCCGCCGCGCGACCGGGGCAGTTCGTGATGTTGGGCACCGGGCTGGGAGACGTGGCAGCGCCATTTCTCCCACGGCCCTTCAGTATCGCGGCGCGCGCAGCGGACGGTCGCCTGGGTTTCTTCGTGCGCGTGTTCGGCGCCGGCACCCGCCGGCTGTCCACCGTACGTCCCGGAGACGAGCTTCTCGTGCTCGGGCCGCTCGGCCGTCCGTTCCGGCTATGCGAGGATCGGCCTGTCCTGTGCCTG
Source organism: Gemmatimonadota bacterium (assembly GCA_039584685.1). Taxonomy (GTDB): domain Bacteria; phylum Gemmatimonadota; class Gemmatimonadetes; order Palauibacterales; family Palauibacteraceae; genus Benthicola. The sequence goes on from JBDGXI010000038.1 coordinate 21,002, forward strand.
GCCGGGGGGGTGGGTCTGGCGCCGTTCCTGTTCGTTGCGGCGGAGGCGCGGCGCGCGGGCCGCGAGGTGCGGATCGTGTATGGCGAACGGTCGGCCGACCGGGTGTTCGATCCCGCACTCGTTCGCGAGATCGCGGACGTGAATCCGGATCTGCGCACGGAGGACGGGTCGCTGGGCTTGCGTGGACTGGTGATCGACCACCTGAACCTGGACGATCGTCCGCAGCTCCTGGCCTGCGGCCCGGATCTCATGCTGCGCGCGTGCGCCGGGCTCGCGGCCGAAAACGAGCTTCCGCTCCAGGTTTCGGTCGAGGAGCACATGGGCTGCGGCGTCGGCACCTGTCAGGGATGCGTCGTTCTCTCGGCGACCGGAGAGTGGATCAAGTCATGCACCGAGGGTCCAGTGTTTGACATGACGGAGCTCGCGTGGCAGACCTGAGCCAGCGCGTGTTCGGTTTCGACTTCCAGAGTCCGGTGCTGCTGGCCTCAGGTACGTGTGGCTACGGAGAGGAATACGCGGACCTGGTTCCATTGGAACGGATCGGCGGCCTGGTGACCAAGGCCGTGAGCCGGGAGCCGCGGCCAGGCAATCCTCCGCACCGGGTCGCGGAAACGCCCGGTGGCATGATCAACGCGATCGGGCTGCAGAACGTGGGTCTCGACCGCTTTCGGCGCGACAAGCTGCCGTGGCTTCGCGAGAATCTCAACGCGGCGCAGGTCCTGATCAACGTCGTCGGCCATTCGGCCGACGACTACGGGGCCGTCGTATCAGGTCTCGACTCCGATGAAGGGTTCCTCGGATACGAAATCAACGTGTCGTGTCCGAACGTGAAGGATGGAACGCTGTTCGGAACGGACCAACTCGCCCTGGCGGCCCTGGTGGAGCTGCTGAGGCGGCTCACCGAGCGGCCGCTCGTGGTGAAGCTCACACCCAACGTTCCCGATATCGGAGTCTACGCGAGGATCTGTGAGGAGTCGGGGGCCGACGGTCTGAGCACCATCAACACGTTTCCGGGAATGCTGATCGACGTCGAACGCCGCCGCCCGGTGATCGGCAACGTGACGGGCGGCGTCAGCGGCCCCGCGATCCTTCCGATGGGCGTCTACTCGACGTGGCGAGCCTCTGCCGCCGTCACCATCCCGGTGATCGGCATCGGAGGAATTCGCTCCGGCGAGGACGCGCTGCAGTACATACTGGCCGGCGCGTCGCTGGTGCAGGTAGGCACCGCCCTGTTCGTCGATCCGTCGGCTCCGGTCGAAGTGCAGACCGGGATAGAGGATTACATGGAGCGCCATTGCGTGGAGCGATTGGCCGACCTGACCGGTGCTCTGACGATCCCGGAACGGGACTGACGCCGGCTGCGAGTCGCGCCATCGCACCCGACGGCTGCCCCGCCGGTGCCGCGTGCGACAGCGAAACCGAAAGACCGCGGTCTCCGTAGTTGAAGCAGGGCCGCGATGCATGCGGCTTTCACGTCTACCATGTCAAAAGGAGTCGCTTACGATGTTGGCGTTCATTCTGCATCTCGTCGTCTCGGCCTTGCTGCTCCTGCTGGTGGCGAAGATCGTAGATGGAGTGGAAGTCGACGGGTTCGTCGCGGCCCTGTTCGCCGCTGCCGTGCTCGGTCTGGCGAACGCCTTTCTCGCCCCGATCGCGGCGTTCCTGGCCCTTCCGATCAACATCCTCACGTTCGGGCTGCTATGGTGGTTGATTCGGTGGGTGATCACCGCGCTGATGATGTGGCTTACGTCGGCTGTGGTGACCGGGTTCAAGGTCGCCAACTTCAGTGCCGCCTTCTGGGGGGCTGCCGTCCTGGCGATCGGCAACCTGCTCGTCAGCTGGATGTTCTGATCGTCGGCTGAGAACGCTCACTGGTCGCAGCGAGCCGACTGGCCAGGTCGGCTCGCGCCTGCCGTGTGGGTGACTGCACCCTGAGGCGGGTGTAGAAGGCAGCGCGCCCGAGGGCCTCGCCGACGATCGCGCCGAGAAGCACCCAGGTAGGGAGGGGGGCGCCCGACGCGATCCACGCCGCCGCGGGAATCGCCACACCGAGCAGAATCCTGGGTACCGTGAGCGCGCCCGCCTGACGCTTCCCGTCCGCCGTCAGGCGGAATCCCCATCGCGCTTCCGATGTCAGCTTGAAAGCCCCGGCGATGCCCGCGAGCCAGGGGTTCCCGAGCACGAGCCCTGCCAGGTACAGACCTGTGAGCAGCGCTCCGCCGCCATCCAGCAAGGGATGAGGTCCGCGGTAGACCGGTCGATACACCAGGTCCGCCGACACCAGGGTCAGCAGGCCGAGCACGACCCCGATCACTCCCACGACCGGTTCGCCGCGCCCTTCCATGACCAGCGCCGCCGTGCCCGCCGCCGCGAAGCTTCCGAATCCCAACACCTCCCGGCTGAGCCACGATCGGCGGATGTTCAGGCCCGCTCTCCAGGCCCGGGCAGGCCGACCCAGATGAGACAGGCTGAGTCCGGCCGCCACCGTGGCGGTTGACGCGAACAGGACGGGAGAAAGCGGGAGCGCTCCGGCCGTCGCCGCCACGAACGCGGCGAACAGCAGGGCGGTGAGAAACGTGAACGCGGCGAGCGACCACTCCGAGCGCAACGTGATCCCCGGGGACGGCGTGAGGAGCGGCCGGCCGAGAAACTCCGATTCGTCCCCCGGATCCGCGCCGGCATCCCGGCGGACGGGACGACGAACCGGCTCGATGCGGATGGATGGTCCGAGCTCGGTCCGAGGAAGGCCCTCTACGTGCGCGCCCAGTTCGGAGGCCGGCAGATCCGCGAAGTCGAGTGCACCCGTGGGACACAGGGTGGCACAGGCGGGCTTGAGGCCCTCGCCCAGCCGGTGCGAACAGAAGGTGCACTTGCCCATCACCCCGCTCTCTTCCTCGAATCGCGGGGCCCCATAGGGGCAGGCCCACGAACAGTAACGGCACCCGATGCAGCGCGCGGGATCGAGAAGGACTGCCCCACTCGTGGCATCCCGGTCGTAGGCCAGGGCGGGGCAGGAGTACATGCACGCCGGTTCCGCGCAGTGGTTACATGCGAGCGACAGGTGGAAACGAGGGATCCCCGGAGCGGAAGCGTCGTTGAACGTCACCACTTCCCGCCAGCTGCGATCGGGACCCAGATCGTTCTCGATCGAGCACGCGAGCTCGCATGCCTGGCAACCCGTGCAGCGATTCGGATCGAACAGGAAAGCCGCAGGCATATCAGGCGGTTTCGACTTCGACCAGGGTGTCGTGGAAGGCTGCCCCGTGGCCCATGTCCGTCTCCCGCCCCGGCGAGCAGAAGTTCACCGTTCCGCCTTCCTGGATCCACCATCCGTTGGTGACGCTCACGCAGCCCGGCTTGAGGGTGGAGTCCAGACGTGCCGGGAGTCGAAACTCCCCCCGCCCATTGAACACGCGGACCAGGGCGCCTGAAGCGATCCCTCGCTGTCGCGCGTCGGCCGGATGCACGTGTACGGCGGGCCCGGGGTCGACACGGCGGATCATGCGCAGGTTCCCGAACTGGGAGTGGATGCGATTCTTGGTGTTCGGTGTCATGAGGTACAGCGGGTATTCGGCACGCCCCTGCACCCGTCGTACGGACTCTTCGGGCTCGGTGTAGCGTGGGATGCGATCTACGCTCCAGCGCTCGACGGCCTCGTCCGAGACGAGCTCGATGCGTCCGGACGGCGTCGGGAAGTCGAGAGCGGCGAACGCGATCTCCTCGTGCCCGGGCGGCAATGCGGGGCCCTGTCGCAGGCGCTCGAGGCTCAACCCATCGAACGGGCCCAGCTTCGCTTCGAGGAACGCGTCGACCTGGCCGTCCGACGGCCCGGGGATCTTCCCGTCCAGCAGCGAGGAGTCGATGCCCAGTCGCGGGGCTAGCAGCCGGTAGATCTCGGTCTCCGGCTTCACCTCGCCCGGCGGGTCGATGACCTTCTGCCGGAGCTGAACGTACGGGTGCCAGTACGCCCCGATGACGTCCGTCTGCTCGAACATGGTCTTGGCAGGCAGGACCAGGTCGGCCTCGCGCGCCGTGTCCGTGAGGAACTGATCGACGACCACCCTGAAGTCCAGTGAACGAAAGGCCTCCAAAACCACGTTCGCGTCGGGGTTCTGGGTGACCGGGTTGCCGCGCTCGACCCAGGCCACTCGGAGCGGAGGATCCTTCTGTTCCAGCATGTCACGGCCGAGGCGTGCGGTGGAGACCGAGATCCGGACCACTCCGTCCGGGTGCCCCGGCGGATAGCACGCCACGGGGTCCCTGACGTCGTCGAACACGTGACTCTGGAGGTTCGCGTATACCCAGCCGGCGCCCGGACGTCCTACGTTGCCCGTGATCGCCAGGAGAGCGAGGATTGCCCGGACGGTCTGGCCGGAGTTCGTATACCGCTGCATGCCGTAACCGGCCGTGATCGTCATCGGACGCGTCGAGGCGATCCAGCCCGCCAGTTCGCGAATCTGCTCGGCCGGCACCTCGGCGATCTCGGAAGCCCACTCGACGGGACATTCGCCAGCGAGGGCTCCGAACTCATCGAACCCGGCCACGTGTTCCCGCACAAACGTCTCGTCCACTCCTCCCAGGCGGATGACCTCTCCGGCAAGGGCCAGGGCCAGTGCTCCGTCACTCCCGGGTCGCGGTCGGAGCCACAGGTCGGCCGACTCGGTGCTCTCGGTGCGACGCGGATCGATCACCACCAGGCGGCCGCCGGCTTCCCGGGCCTCCTGTATGAACGGCATCTGGTGGATGTTGGTCTCCGCTGCGTTCTTTCCCCACATCAGGATGAGGCGAGCGCGCGCGATGTCCCACGGTACGCTGTGCCGATTGTCACCGAGCGTGAGACGCGTGGCCTCCAGGCCTGCGGGCCAGCACAAGTCTCCGTAGGTGGTGGTGCAGCCCCCGTACAGGCGCCACAGTTCGAGCCCGGCTCGGTTCAGCAGTCCCTTGGTCCCGCTGCCCGCGTAGTAGAGCAGGCTCTGCGGCCCGTGCGTCTGTCGAATCCGCGTCAGCTGATCGGCGATGAGGTCGAGCGCGGAATCCCAGCTCAGCGCTTCGAAGGCTCCCGAAGGGTTTCGGTGCAGAGGAGTGAGGATGCGGTCGGCGGAGCGGACGCGCTCCACGTAGCTCAAGCCCTTCAGGCAAACGCCCTCGGGGGTGGCACGGTTTCCCGGGTGGGGCTCGATGCGCCGGATCGTGCCGTTCTCCACGTGCACGCGCATGCCGCACGTGCTGTAGCAGTTTCTCGGACACGCCGTAGTAAGCACCGACATCGGGGCCGAATCTCCGGGAACGGGTTCGAGTTCACTGCCGACCATCATGGTGCGACAGCCGGTCGCCTGTGGTCAACCCGCCCCGCCTTCTCGTCGGCTTCTGGTCAGAACACAGGCATAGACCACGACGTTGAACGCGACGAGTCCAATGCCGAGCCACAGTCGCATCTCATCCCAGCCGTGCGGGTACAGGAGGCCTCCGGCATAGTGCTCGATGAAGCCCCCCGTGTAACCCTCCTGTCCGGCGTGACGCCGCAGGCTCTGCTCCAGCGGCGTCAGCGGACATACCCACCCCACCAGCTCGATGGCGGCTCCGTAGATGAAGCACGGTACGTGAGCGAGTGCCAGCCACCGCCAGATGAGGACTCCCAGCGCGCCCACCGAGACGAAGACGACGAAGCCCAGGTGCACGAGCAGGATGAGATCGGCCAGCATGGCGTGCCACACTCTCTTCGACTCCCGATCCGAAACGTAAGCGGACCTACCTGCACCGTACGTACCCCGCGTCTCGGTCTCGGTCCCTTTCGACCGGTGGACCCATCGGGGCCTCCTCCGGTAAACTATGTCCGGGAGGGATCACCGAATGAAAGCGATCCGCATCATCCGACCCGGCGAGCCCGAGGTTCTGGAGCTCGCGGACCTGGACACACCGGCGCCGGCACCGGGCCAGGTGCGTGTCGAGGTGTACGGCACGGCCCTGAATCGGGCCGACCTCCTTCAGCGTCGCGGTGCTTACCCGGCACCTCCCGGAGTGCCGGCCGACATTCCCGGACTGGAATTTTCCGGGGTGGTCGAGAACGTGGGGGAGGGCGTGGACGAGTCCGCCGTCGGTTCCTGGGTAATGGGTCTGGTCGGGGGTGGGGGGTACGCCGAGATGCTGGTGACGGAGGCGAACCACGTCGTTCCCATGCCGCGAGGTTTGCAGTTTGTGGAATGTGCGGCGGTGCCCGAAGCGTTTTGCACGGCGTACGACGCGCTTGTCGTGCAGGGAGAGCTGAAACCGGGCCAGACGGTCCTGATTCATGCCGCCGGGAGCGGCGTCGGAACCGCCGCAATCCAGGTGGCGAGATCGTTCGGTGCCGCGCGGATCTTCGGAACTGCGTCGTCACCGAAGCTAGATGCGCTGGAGGAGCGCGGCCTGTCTCTCGATGTTCCGATCGACTACCGCAGGAAATCGTTCCGGGACGTCATTCGCCGGGAGACGGACGGGAAGGGAGTCGACCTCATACTGGACCTCGTAGGCGCGACGTACTGGACGGACAATATCGCCAGCCTTCGCAGTCGGGGTCGCATCGTCCTCGTGGGCCTGGTCGGAGGCACGATGGCGCAGCTCAACCTGGGCGTGCTGCTCCGGCGTCGGCTGCACGTCATCGGTACGGTGCTGCGGTCCCGCGATGCGGAGGAGAAGAAGAACCTGGCGGAGCTGACCCGGACGCACCTGCTTCCGCGATTCGAGTCCGGCGAGCTGTTCCCCGTGGTGGACAGGGTTTTCGACCTCCACGAGGCGGCCGAAGCCCACACCTACATGGAGGACAACCAGAATGCCGGCAAAGTGGTGCTCCGCGTCAGAAGTTGACGGGCCGGTCTCAATCCCCTCCCGCCGCCGGGTCCGGCCGCCCGATTTCCTGCAGGCCTACGATGCCGTCCTCCAACCACTCGAATCCTCCGTCGAGCACCTGCCTCGCCGTTCGGTACATCAGCACGTCGTCGTTTGATTTCAGATTTCTGAACGACTCTTCCACCCGCCGCCTGGACTGACGGCAGTACAGGTCCGCCAGCTCCCGCGCCTGCGCCGCATCAGGCCGACCGGTGCGCGCCAACATCTGGACCCGGCAGACGACGGCAGCCATGGCAAATAGCTCCGCCCCGATATCCACTCCCCGGAACAGAAGCATCTGCCGGCGCTGCAGGCCCGCCCCGTACTTCACCATCAGGTGGAACAGACTCCGAGCCAGCTTCCTGGAGCTTCGCTCCACGAAGCGCATGTGTCCGGCCAGATTGCCGAATCGACCGTATCCGCCCGACTTCGGAATCCACTGCTTCGGATACCAGAGGGCGTAGAAAGCGATCACCTTCGGCAGTAGCTTCAGCTTCTGTCCGGTCCCGAGATCGCCTTCGACCAGGGGTCCCGCAACCTGTAGATGACGATCGACCGCTTCGCGGGCGATGAACAGGCGCATGATCTCGCTGGATCCCTCTAAGATGCGGTTGATGCGAAACTCACGAAGCATGCGCTCCGCCGGGACGGGTTTCTCGCCGCGGGCGAACAGGGAGTCCGCTCGCTCGTATCCCCGCCCTCCGAGCGCCTGGACCATCTCGTCGATGACGACCCAACCATTCTCCGTGTTGTAGAGCTTCGCGAGAGCTGCCTCCAGCCGAGTATCGAAGCCTCCGCGGTCCACCATCAGCGCCGAGAGCTCCGCCACCGCCTCCATGGCCAGCGTCTCGGCCGCGATGTAGGCGATCTTCTGGGCGACGGCCTCGTGCCGTCCGACCGGCTGGCCCCACTGCACTCGCTCGTTGCCCCACTCTCGCGTGAATCTGAGAGCCGTCTTCCCGCTGCCCACGGCGACCGCCGGAATCGAAAGGCGGCCTGTGTTCAGCGTGATCAGCGCCAGTTTGAGTCCGCGGCCCTC
>JBDGXI010000146.1:0-5252 GCA_039584685.1 Gemmatimonadota bacterium
GACGCTCTGGATGACGCCGCAGGCGCCTGAACGTGACGGAAGTGACTGAAACCGGGGGCCGGCGCCGACGCTGGCTCCCGGTTTGGGGCAAGTCCGGGAGCCCGAAACGGAGGCCCGGCCCCGGGTGTCGTCAGGCGTCCTTCGAGCCCAGGATCCGGTTGTACAGCCAGGCGAACACCGCACCGCCGATCGCCCCGTCGACCAGGGCATACAGGCTGCCCATGATCACCGAGCCGAATCCACCCGGCGCGTAGCCCGGGTACAGGCCGTCCATCAGCTCGAGGAAGGCGACCCCGTAGGTCGGCCACACCTGCTGGGCGCCGGCGATGAGGAAGAAGACGACGGCCCACAGGATTCCGAACGTCATGGCCGTGGTTCGAACGCAGAATCGCATCGGAGCCTCCCGCATGTGAGGGACAATCCCGCGCCGTCCGGCGGGAACCTGCACAAGCTAATGTGCCACACGGCGCACCGCGCCCTCAGAGCGTAGCCAGCGCCTTCTCGAAGTCGGCGACCAGGTCTTCCGTCCCCTCGATGCCCACCGAGACGCGGATCAGACCGTCCGCCACCCCTACTTCCCGCCGCTCCTCGGGGGTCAGGCCGGCGTGCGAAGTGGTCGCGGGGAGGGTGATCAGCGTCTCGACGCCGCCCAGACTTGGTGCAACGATTGGAATCGTGACCTCTTCGCCGAGACGCTTCGCCGCTTCCGCCCCACCCGCGACCTCGAAACTGAGCATGCCGCCGAACCCGTTGAACAGGGTCGCAGCCCTTTCGTGCCCGGAGTTGGAGGCCAGGCCCGGGTAGTTGACGCGGGAGACCGCCGGGTGCGCCTCGAGCACGCGCGCCAGCGCCAGGGCGCTCTCGTTCTGCTGCCGCACGCGTACGGCCAGGGTCTTCAGTCCCCGGTGCAGGAGGAAGCATGCGTGAGCGTCGAGCGAGCAGCCCAGGTAGTTCATCATCTTCTTGACCCGGGCGACCACATCGGCCTGTCCGATCACGGCCCCGCACACGATGTCAGAGTGTCCGTTCAGGTACTTGGTACCGCTGTGCAGAGAGAGGTCGAACCCAATCTCCGCGGGCCGGAAGTTGACCGGACTGGCGAACGTGTTGTCGATCACCGAGATCAGCTCGTGCGCCCGGGCGAAAGCCACCACAGCCTCCAGGTCCGCCACCTGTACCAGCGGGTTGGTGATCGCCTCGACGTAGATCATCCGCGTTTCCCGCCGCAGCTTCTCGGTCCACGTGTCGGGCCGGTCGCCGGCCACGAAGTCGCATGTGAGTCCATGCCGGGCGAACTCCCGCCGCGCGTAGTCGTACGTGCCCCCGTACAGGCAGTCCTGGAAGATCACGTGATCGCCGGCCGAAAGCAGCGAATGGAAAATCGTGGTGATCGCGGCCATGCCGCTGGTGGTGACCACGGCGGCGTCGGCGTTCTCGAGCGCGGCCAGCTTGGCGCCCAGAACCTGGTGGTTGGGCGAGTTGCTCAGCCGCATGTACTTGATGTCGTGATACTCTTCGCCCTCCACCGACTCGAAGTTGGCGGACTGGAATATGGGCAGGGCCACCGCGCCCTCGATCCCGGGCCGGATCTCACCGGCGTGGATCAGCCTGGTGTCGATCGAGCCTTCTTGCTTCGTCATGCGAAACCCTCTGGTTCGGTTCTCTTCTCGCGTGCGGCAGGTTAATCGCTTCGGGCCGCCGTAGGCCAGCCTGCGACGCTCGACTATACTTGGAGCGCGACGCTTCTCCACGTCCACTCCCGAAGGCGACGAATGAGCGAATCCGGGCCGGACGCCATAACCCGAGGCGACGAGGCGGTGTGGGACGATCTTCCCGAGATGCCGCCCCCCGTGTACGGAATCGACGACCGGCCACCCACGTGGTGGGAGACTGTGCTGTACGGCTGGCAGCACACGCTGGTGGACATTTCACCCTTCGTCCTGCCGCTGGCCGTGGCGGCGGCGATCGGCATGTCGGCCGCAGACGAGGCCCGGTTCATCAACTTCTGTCTGTTCTCGATGGGTCTCGCCACGCTCATCCAGACGACGATCGGTAACCGGCTCCCGATCATCCAGGGCCCCTCCGCCACGCTCACCGGTACCCTGGCCCCGGTGGCGGCGCAGCTCGGGCCGGCGGCCATGTGGGGAGCGGCTTTCGTGGGTGGCCTGGCCGAGATGGCCTTCGGCGCGTCCCGCGTTCTCGGAGGGCTTCGGCGCCTGTTTCCGCCCGTGGTCGCGGGAGTCGTGGTCCTCACGATCGCCGTGTCGCTCGGCGAGGTGGCCATCCGCCTGGCCGTCGGCGACGGGGCGACGGGCAGCTTCCTGCTCAGCGGTCTGGTGATCGCCCTCATCCTGTTCATCCAGTTCCGGCTCGGCCGATACTTCGGCGGAGTCCTGGCGCGCGGGGCGATCTTCCTCTCCATCTGGGTCGTGGGCATCGGGGTGGGAGGAGCATTCGGCCTGGTGGACTGGAGCCTGGTGGCGGAGCGTGCCTGGCTCGCGTGGCCGGCCTTCTTTCCCTACGGCGGCCCGGGCTTCGGTTGGGAATTCGCCTGGGCCGCGGTGCTCGCCGTTTTGGCGGGATACTTCGGCTCGATGGTCGAATCGCTGGGTGACTACGCCGCTACGGCGGCCGTCGCCGGCTCGCCGTACACGGTTCGGCACATGAACCGCGGCATCTTCGCCGAGGGCCTGGGCAGCGCCCTCGCGGCCTGCTTCGGCGGGCTTCCGTGCACGAGCTACACCCAGAACGTAGGCATCATCGCGGCCACCAGGGTGGCGAGCCGGGTCGTAGTGCAGGTAGCCGCGGTCGTCCTCCTCCTGTACGGCCTGAGTCCGAAGTTCGGGGCCCTCCTGGTGGCCATGCCGCGCCCGGTGCTCGGCGGGGTGTTCATCCTGGTGTGCGGAATGATCGCCGTGTCCGGCATCCGGCTCCTGGCGGCGGCGGCCCCGACGCTGGGCAACAGCTTGGTGGCCGGCACCACGCTCATCGTGGCAATCGGGCTTCCGGTCCACGCCCGCTACGGCCTGGGGACCGGGTGGCTCGAAGCGCTGCCTCCGTTCGCGGGTCTGGTGGTGACCAACCCGGTCGTGCTGGCGGTTCTTCTCGGGGTCGGGCTGCACGCGGCGCTAAACCTGGTTGCGGGCGGCGGGGTGGACGAAGCGGCCTGAGACAGTCCTTCCGTCGTTCGCGGTGGTGTCACATCGCATGCCAGCCGCGTCCCGTCGTATCTTATACGTTTCGCCGGTAGCCTGGCCCGTCGGATCTGCATTCAACAGGTGGAGAGCCGGTAGCGATGCTGAGAAGGTGCTGTCAGGGCCCGGTCGGACTCATCCTCCTGCTCCTCGGGACATCCGATCTGTGCGCGCAGGCGGTCCGGGGACGTCTGCTCGATGCCAGCTCGGGCGATCCGGTGACCGGCGCCCTCATCGTGTTGCTCGACTCCGACGGTGACGAAATCGGCAGCACGGTCACCAGCGCGCGCGGCACCTACCACGTGCGCGCCCCGGGGGCAGGAGTGTTCCGGCTGCGGGCTGAACGGATCGGTTTCGAGAATTCACTGTCGGAGACGATCACCCTGCTCGCCGGCCAGACCGTTTCCCGCGAGATCACCGCCTCGTCCAGTGCCGTCGTGCTGCCCGCCCTGGCAGTGGAGAGTGACACCGAATGTCGGGTGCGGCCGGAAGAAGGCTACGCCACGTACGTTCTGTGGGAGGAGGCCCGGAAGGCGCTGGAGATCACCGAGGGGACATCGGCGGCATTCCGTTTCGATGCCGAGATGTACCAGAAGCACGTGAACCTGTGGGGCCAGCCGCTCGAAGAGGGCGAGGTGCAGCTCGTTTCGTACGCCGGCCGTCACCCGTTTCGCAGTGTCCCGATGGACGAGCTGGAGGAGCACGGGTACGCGCGGGAGTCGGCGGAAGGCACCTATTTCTACGGCCCTGACGCGGAGGTGCTCCTGTCGGACCAGTTCCTCGACTCGCACTGCTTCCGCTACCGCACGGGGAAAGACGGTCTGAGTGCAGGCCTGGCGTTCGAGCCCATACGTGAAGAAGCCGACCGGGTAGACGTGGAGGGCGTGCTGTGGCTCGACCGCGAGAGCGCGCTGCTCCGTACCCTGGAGTTCAGTTACACGGGCGTCGATGCGCCGGCCCACCTGGGCACGGGCCCCGGTCCGTACGGAGAGGTCGTGTTCGACCAGCTGCCCGGCGGAGGATGGATCATTCGCGAGTGGTGGATCCGGACGCCGACAGGCTCCCGGGAGCGCGGAGTTCAGAGGTACGTGACCTACGCGCAGCAGGGTGGGAGAGTGAACCACACGGAGAGGCTGAGGGCTTCGCCCTCTGACATGAGGCCGGTGCCCTCGGTGTATGGCCCGCCGACCATCGCCGACAGTTCCGGGGCTCGATGATCGGAGCCATCGTCGCAGGCCTGTCAGCGGGCGCGATCCACGTCCTCGCGGGGCCCGATCACCTGGCGGCCGTGGCCCCCCTCGCGGCCGAGCGAGACAAGCGCCCGTGGACTGCCGGCCTCCTGTGGGGCCTGGGGCACGCCGGTGGCGTGGTGGTCGTGGGTGTCGCGGCGCTGCTGTTGCGCGAAGTTCTTCCGCTGGACCGGCTGTCCGGTTGGAGCGAGCGGCTGGTGGGCCTGGTGCTCATCGCGATCGGAGTGTGGGGCATCCGGCAGGCCACCCGACAACGCGTCCACGTTCACGAGCACCAGCACGACGGGCACCGGCACGCGCACGTTCACGTGCACCGTCAGACCGTGAACCACGAGGCGCCGCATGCGCACGGTGCGGCAGCGGCGCATCTTCACGTGCCGACGGGGGCCGCGTTCGGCGTGGGGATAGTGCATGGACTGGCCGGGAGCGCCCACTTCCTGGGCATCCTACCGGCGCTCGCGTTCACCGCGAGGTCCAGCGCGGTGGCCTACGTTGCGGCATTCGGCGCCGGTACGGTGGTCGCGATGACCGCCTTCGCGGCGCTGATCGGTTGGGTGGCCAAGCGGTTCTCGCGCAGTGGAGCCCGGCTGTATCGGGGCCTCCTGTTCTCGTTCGGCGTCGCCGCGATCGTCGTGGGCGTATTCTGGCTCCTGGGCTGACCCGAGCAACCGGAGTTATCGGAATGAGCGATCAGAGACTCTTCGACGATGAGAAGCAGATCGCGACCGAAGCGGGCATCGATGCGGCCTTCGTGCGGCGGGCCATCGTCGAAGCGCAGGTTTCGTCTCTCGAGACCCAGCACTCGCCG
>JBDGXI010000147.1:0-5152 GCA_039584685.1 Gemmatimonadota bacterium
CGTCCAGATGCCGCGACGTTTCGACGAGCTCCCGCACCACCCGCCGCTGGTCCGCGTCCAGCAGCGACTCGTCGAAGCCGAGAGTCACCGGCTCGAACTGATTCAACCTGGCCTGCATGCCTTCCGCGGCCGGGTCCGGAGCCGCCTCGTCACCGGACTCACCGGCGCAGCCCAGCGGCAAGAGCGCGACCAGGGCCAGAGCCGTGATCCGCACGCTTCCGATCGAACGCATGATCAATCCCTCCAATCACCGGCCGCCGGGTCCCTCTCGGCAGCCTTTCTCTTTTCACGCTTCACGGCCGCGGTCACGAACACGGCGAAGCCGCCCCATACGAACAACAGGACCGCGACCATCGTGATGATGCCCTGAGTAGTCAGAACGCCTCCTCCTGCGGTGGTCTCCGGCGAACACAGCGGATTGTATCGAGCCCTGGCCGGGGCAGCGAGCGGGGGACTCCCTTTCGTGCCCGCCCTACAACGGCTCGAACTGCGCCGTGAAGTGCCTGAGGAACGCCGGCTCGTACGTGATTTGATAGCCTCGCATCGCCAGGCGTCGATCGTAAACGTTCAGAATCGCTTCCACGACGTAGTCGATGTGACTCTGGGTATACACTCGCCGGGGAATCGCCAGCCGCACGAGCTCGTTCCGGGCCGGGACGCGCTCTCCCGTGGCGGGATCCGCGGATCCGAACATCACGCTCCCGATCTCGACCGCCCGGATGCCCGCCTCCAGGTACAGCTCCACGGTGAGCGAGATGCCCGGGAACTCGAGAGGCGGGATCTGCGGGCACATGGCCGCGGCATCGATGTACACGGCATGTCCGCCTGGAGGCTGCACGATGGGCACGCCGGCCGCGCTGATGTGGTCACCCAGGTACGCCGTCGAGGCGATCCGGTACTTCTGGTAATCCGGCTCCAGGGCCTCGTACAGTCCGATGGCCACCGCGTCGAGGTCGCGTCCGGCCAGGCCTCCGTAGGTCGGGAAGCCCTCCGTGAGGATCAGGAGGTCCCTCTCCTGAGCGGCCAGCCGGTCATCGTTGGTGGCCAGGAATCCGCCGATGTTGGCCATCCCGTCCTTCTTCGCCGACATCGTCGCGCCGTCGGCGTACGAGAACATCTCGCGGGCGATCTCGATGAGCGGCGTGTCCTCGTAGCCATCCTCGCGTTGCTGGATGAAATAGGCGTTCTCGGCGAACCGGCATGCATCGATGTAGAACGGAACATCACGGGCGCGGCACAGCTCGGAGGCGGCCCTGATGTTGGCCATCGATACGGGCTGCCCGCCGCCCGAGTTGTTGGTGATGGTGATCATCGCCAGCGGGATCCGGCCCGGCGGGGTCGTGAGCAGTTTCTCCAGGGCCACGAGGTCGATGTTGCCCTTGAACCGGCCCGTGGCGGCGAGGTCGGCCGCTTCCGCGCACGGAAGGTCCCGGGCTTCGGCGCCCGTGTACTCGATGTTGGCTCGCGTGGTGTCGAAATGCGTGTTGTTCGGGATCACGTCCCCGGGCTGGCATACCGTCTTGAACAGGATCCGCTCTGCCGCCCGCCCCTGGTGTGTGGGGATCACGTTCCGGAAGCCGAAGATGTCCTGCACGGCAGCCTTGAACCGGTAGTAGCTGTCGCTCCCCGCGTACGACTCGTCGCCGCGCATCACGCCAGCCCACTGCTCGGCGCTCATCGCTCCCGTGCCGCTGTCGGTCAGCAGGTCGATCAGCACGTCGCGGGCGTCGAGCAGGAACACGTTGTAGCCCGACTCGCGGATGTGCTCTTCACGCTCGTCGCGCGTCGTCATCCGGATCGGCTCGACGCTCTTGATACGGAACGGCTCGATCACGGTGTGGATGGGTCTGGGATTACGCATGGCCTTCGATCTCCAGCGTGGCGGCGATCTCTCTCATAGCGTCGATGACGAAGTCGATATGCTCGGTCAGGTCCTCGCCGATCAGCTCGGTGTACTCCCGGATCTCGTCCCTATTCACCGCGGCGGCGAACGAGCGGTCCTTCAGCTTCTTCTTCACCGACTTGCTCTTGAGATCCGAGATCCCGGTCGGTCTGACCAGAGAGCAGGCGATGACGAACCCCGTCAGCTCGTCCACCGCTCTCAGCGTCCGTGCCATCAGGGTCTCCGGCTCGACGCCCGTGTGCTCGGCATGTGCCATGACGGCATGCAGGATCTCGGGAGGCCACCCGAGCTCCCGCAGGATGGCGACGCCGCTCGACGGGTGCTCCTCGACCGCGCTCAGCGCCTCGTTGGGGTACCGCTCGTAGTCGAAGTCGTGGATCAGGCCCGTGACACCCCACAACTCTTCGTCCGCGTCGTATTTGCGGGCGTACGCGCGCATCGCGGCCTCGACCGCGTACATGTGCTTCCGCAGGTTCTCGTTCTCCGTGTATTCCTGCATCAGCGCGAGCGCTTCCTCGCGACTCGGCACGTCAGACATGAGTTTTCCTCCTCGGTTACGCCCGGTGCATTCTCTTCCCTGCTCGTATTCTACTGCGGATCGTCTTCCGGTACCGCGCGCGTCACTCGCACGGCAGCCCTGCCGCCCTCCGCCTCCCGGTGCTCGTCGTCACCCTTGAGCAGCGCGGCTCGGGTCACGGTGCCGGATCCGAAACGGTCCGTGAGCGCGTCCACGGCCTCCGCCACCCGAGAATCCGTGCCGGTTCGAGGAACGAAGAAATCGGCCTGTCCACTCTCCACGCGGTCGAGTGCGGAGAGAGTCACTCCCACGAGCCGGACCCGAAGGCGGGGACGGTCGGCTCCCCGGAACAGCTCCCGCGCCACCGGCCAGATCTTCTCGACCGTGTTGACCGGCTCCCGCAGCGTGCGCTGCCGGGTCACCGTTTCGAAGCCCTCCCAGCGGAGCTTCACCGTAACGGTGGCTCCGGCCAGGCGCTTGCGACGAAGCGACGCCGCCACCTGGTCTGCCAGGTCGAGCAGTGTGCGCTCCACGATCTTCCGGTCCGCCACATCCTCGCCGAAAGTGGTCTCCTTGCCGAGCGACTTGCGAACGTGATCCGGAACGACCGGACGGACATCGATTCCACGGCTGAGCCGATGAAACCGGTCACCCATCGACTCGCCGAATCCCCGCACCAGGACATCCCGGTCGAGACGGGCCGCGTCCCCGATCGTGACGCACCCGAGGCGCCGGAATCGCTCGAGCGCCTTCGGGCCGGCGCCCCACAGGCGGCCGATGGGCAGAGGAGCCAGGAAGTCGGCCTCCCCGCCTGCCTCTACGACGACGAGGCCGTCGGGCTTGTCCAGATCGCTGGCGATCTTGGCGACGAACTTGGACGCGGCGCACCCTATCGATGCGGTGAGCTCCTCTTCCCGCCGAATCACGTCCTTGATGTGGACCGCGATCGCCGGCCCATCTCCGTACAGCCTGCGGCTTGCCGTGACATCGAGGAACGCCTCGTCGATGCTGATCGGCTCGATCAGGTCCGTGAATCGCTCGAAGATCGCGCGCACGCGCCGGGACACGTCGGCATACAGGCGCATGCGGGGTCGCAGGTAGACGGCGCTCGGACAGCGTCGCCATGCTTCCGAGATCGGCATGGCCGACCCGATGCCATACCGTCGCGCAGCATAGTTCGCGGTGGCGACCACGCCGCGGCCCCGACCCTCCTGAGGCTCCGATCCGATGACGACGGGCTTGCCCCGCAAGGCCGGGTGCTCGCGCTCCTCCACCGCCGCGTAGAACGCGTCCATGTCCACGTGCAGGATGGCCCGCTCGCCCACCGTCACCACCTCATTCCTGGCCGGTTGCCCGACGCTCCTCCACCACCCGCCGCAGGACGGCGGGGTAGTCGCTGATCAGTCCATCCACCCCTATGTCGAAAAGCCGTCGCATCTCATCGGGGCGATTCACGGTCCACACGAATACACCTTTTCCCTGGGCGTGCATCCGGCGCACGAATCCGCGCGTCACGATCCGCACGGCGCCCTTTCGAACCGGCACCATCGCGGCAGTCAGATCGTCCGGAAGGTGGCGGCTGACTCCGAGCTTGCCCCACAGTACGAATCCCAGGAGGTCCGTCTGGTAGGCGCAGCGCCACCGCGCGGCGGCACCGGCAGGGCCGACCTCGTCGGCGTCGAACCCGCCCACGATGATCCGCTCGAGCTCCGGCCGGCCGGGCAGCCACTCGGCGAGCCGTCGGCCGGCCGCGGCGCTCTTCACCTCCAGGATCGTCGGCAGGCCCCCGATCGCATCCATCGCTTCGTCGAGCGTCGGTATCCGCACGTCCTGGTCCCGGAACGGGAAGGTCTCGCCATCGTCAGGCGTGAACCGGTAGCCGGCATCGACTCGCTGGAGATCGGCCAGCGTCCGACTCTCGACGGGACCGGTACCGTTCGTCGTGCGGTCCAGCGTCGGGTCGTGGATCACGATCAACTCGCCGTCCGCCGAGGCGTGCAGGTCGATCTCGATCGCCTGAGCCCCCACTTCCACCCCGTGCCGGATGGCTGCAACGGTGTTCTCGGGAGCCACGCCCCGGGCGCCGCGGTGACCTATGATGCGGATGTTTTCGCCGGGTCCGAACATGCTCGAACAGTAGCGCGCCGGCTGCGCCGATGTCCACCGTCACGTTAGCTTCCTGCCGGGTCCCCGGTCCCTCCCGGATGGGACCGATCTTGCACCGGAGGCGTGTTGCGAGTCCTGGTCTGTCCAACGGCCTTCAAGGAGAGCCTGAGCGCCACCCGGGTCACCGCTGCGGTCGTAGACGGAGTGCTGCGGGCAGCACCCGATTCCTCGATCTGCCGGTTGCCCGTGTCGGACGGCGGCCCCGGTCTGCTGGATGCGATCGCGGAGAGCGAAGGCGGGCAGATTCGGACGCACCGGGTCCGCGGTCCGCTGGGCGAATCGGTGAGCGCCAGGTCGCTGTGGGTCTCGCCGACCGAGGCGGTGATCGAGACGGCCGATGCGTGTGGACTTCACCTGGTGCCCACGGCGAGCCGCGACCCGATGACGGCCGACACTCGCGGGGTGGGTGAGCTCGTCGTCGCGTGTCTCGAGCTGGGAGCCACGCACATCGTTCTCGGACTCGGCGGTTCCGGGACCGTCGATGGCGGCACCGGCCTCGGCCGGACGTTCGGCTACCGGTTTCTAGGTGCAGACGGAGCGGAGCTTCCGCCGGGCGGTGGGGCCCT
>JBDGXI010000039.1:0-20676 GCA_039584685.1 Gemmatimonadota bacterium
GTCGCCTTCGGCGTGCGCGGCATTGAAAAGGCGGCGCGCGTCCTGATTCCGACCCTGTTCGTGCTGGTGATCGTCCTCGCCGTGCGCGCCATCACGCTGCCGGGCGCTGAACTCGGGCTCGCGTTCCTGTTCACGCCCGATTGGGGGGATCTGCTTACCGCCCGCATCTGGCTGGAAGCGCTGACCCAGAACGCGTGGGACACGGGTGCGGGTTGGGGGCTGATCACGGCGTACGCGGTGTACCTGCGGAATCGAGAGGACACCACGCTCAACGCCTTCGTGCTCGGCTTCGGCAACAATTCGGTCTCGCTGCTCGCCGGCATCATGGTTCTGTGCACGGCGTTCGCCATCATGCCCGAGGCCGCGGACACTATCGTTGGAGCGGGCAACGAGGGGCTGACGTTCATCTGGGTCCCGCAGTTGTTCGCCCGCATGCCTGCCGGCAACCTGTTCATGATCCTGTTCTTCCTGGCCCTGGTGTTCGCGGCCTGGAGCAGCCTGATCGCCATGATAGAGCTGGCATCACGGGTGTTGATCGACTTCGGTTTGAGTCGCGCCCGGGCGATTCAAATCGTAGCCGTCGGGGGCTTTCTGTTCGGCGTGCCTTCCGCCCTGTCGATGGAGTTCTTCCGCAATCAGGACTGGGTGTGGAGCGTGGGACTCATGCTCTCGGGTCTCTTCTTCGCGATATCCGTCCTGCGCTACGGGGTGAACCGGTTCCGTACCGGTCTGGTGAACAGGGAAGGGAGCGACATTGAGATCGGCCGCTGGTGGAGCGCCGTGATGGTGTTCGTGGTCCTGGAAGCCCTGGTCCTGATGTTATGGTGGCTGAGTCAGGCCGTCGACCTGACGGACCTTCCGGCCACCCTGACCCCCTTCTCGAGCTTCAACGTGGGAACCGTCCTGGTGCAGGGTGGTGTAGTGATCGCGGTTCTGCTGGCGTTCAATCGCCGACTCGCCCGCCCGTTCGAGAACGGGGACGAGGCGTGATCGCCCGAGGGACCCGAGACCATGGAGGTCGGATGAGGATAGTGACGTCGCTTCTGATGGTGGCCCTTCTGACGGGGTGTTCGGGCCGGCAGGCGGATCCGCAGGGTCCGGCACCCACGCCCGGTGCGGAGACGGTCGCCGGGGCTGCGGCGGTGAGTGGCGCTCCCGAAGCCACGCTGCCGGACGTCGAGCTCACGGACGAGGATCGCGCCGCTCTGCGCGTCGAGCGCCTGGAGATCCGCGTTCAGCCGGCTTCGATTCGCGAAGGGGAGACGGCCGCCCTCACGCTGGGGGCGTACGACTCGGCCGGCGAGCGCGTAACCGGTGCCGCCGGCCAGGTGTTCGTGGTCGGCGAGGCAGCCGAGATCTCAGACGACGGAAGCGTCGTCGTGGGTCGCCGTCCAGGCACGGCCCGCGTCACCGTCCTGGTGGAAGTCCCGGCTTCACCGGCCGGACCTGCCCGGACCCTGCGCGAGGAGGCACTTCTCGAAGTGCTCCCGGCCCGTGTCTCCCGCATCGACCTGGTCCTGCCTCCCGCGGATCTGTACGCGGGGGCGCGGTACCTGGCGTCCTCCGAAGCGTGGTCCGACATCGGCCCGCGTCCCGGCGTGGACGTGATCTGGTCGTCTTCGGACGAGTCGGTGGTTCGGATCGGCGCCGCCGGGACCATGGTCGCGGTTTCACCCGGCACGGCGCGGATCGAGGCGGTGGCGGAGGGGGTCGCGGCCGGCGCCGAAGTACGGGTCGTGTCGAATCCGATTCGCCGCCTTCGCCTGGATCCGCTGGAGATGAGCCTGCGGACCGGAGATGTGGTGCACTTCTCGGCCCGGGCTCTGGATGTGAACGGCATGGAGGTTCCCGACGCGCCCATCGACTGGTCGGTGGCCCCGGTGGGCGGCACCGGTCAGGTGGCGGCCACGGTCGGCCGAGACGGTGCGTTCGTCGCCGACGAGCCGGGCCTGTACAGGGTCACCGCAACCGTCGGGTCCATATCCGAAGTGGCCGAGGTGTCGGCCGCGCCGCGGCCGCCGCGCCGCAACGTGACACTGAAAGCGCACGGAGTGGTCCCGGTCGAGGCCGGCGCGACCACCGATCTGTGGGTTTTCGAGGGAACGGACGGCCGTGACTATGCCTACACCGGCACGATGGCTGCCGCGACCATGTACGCCTGGGACGTCACCGATCCAACGAATCCGGTGATCACGGATTCGGTCAAGGTGGACGGCCGGCGGCAGAACGACGTGAAGATCAACGCCGATGCCACGCTCGCCATCATCACCAGCGAGGGCGCGTCCAATCGGCGCAACGGGTTCACCATCCTGGACATCTCGGACGCAGCGCACCCGACGATCATCACGCACTTCACCGAGGGACTGACAGGCGGGGTGCACAACGTGTGGATCGAGGGCGACATCGTGTATGCCGTGCACAACGGCACGAACGCGGTGCACATCGTCGACATCTCCGATCCGGCGGACCCCGCCAACGTGGGCCGCTGGCAGGTGGACAACCCGGCCCGCTCGCTGCACGACATCATGGTGCTCGACGGACTGGCCTACCTCAGTTACTGGGACGACGGCCTGGTCGTTCTCGACGTGGGAGCCGGGATCAAGGGAGGCACGCCCATCGAGCCGCAGTTCGTGTCGCAGTACAAATACCGGACTCAGCACGGGGCCGAGTCGTATGGCAACACCCACCACGCGATCCGCTACAAGAACTACGTGTTCCTGGGAGACGAGATCTTCGGTTGCTCGGAGTGCGTGAACGGACCTCGCGGTCACGTCCACGTCGTAGACGTCACGGACATCGAGAGTCCGCGCGAAGTGGCGACGTATCGGGTGCCCGAAGCCGGGGCCCACAACCTGTGGGCCGAAGATGACAAGCTGTACGTGGCGTACTACCAGGGTGGTCTTCGCATCGTGGACATCTCCGGCGAGCTGCGGGGCGACCTGTACCGCCAGGGAAGGGAGATCGGCTGGTACATGACCGAGGACGCGGAGGGCTACTCACCCAACAAGACGGACACCTGGGGGCCGCAGCCCTACAAGGGCAACATCTTCGTGTCGGATTTCAGTTCGGGACTTTGGATCGTAGATCTGGAAGGGCCGAGGCAGGAGCTGGTCCCGTGAGCACCGGGCGTCGGTGATGTCCCCCACCGGCAGCACGGCCTTTCGAGAGGTCATGGGTCGACTGGCGGGCGGGGTGACGGTGGTCACGGCCCTGGATGCGGAAGGCGATCCCTCCGGGTTCACGGCCACTGCCGTGTGCTCCGTGTCCCTCGACCCTCCTCTCGTTCTCGTGTGCGTAGGGCGGGAGGGCCATACGCTGAAGGCGATCCGCGACTCGGGTCGTTACGCGCTCAACTTCGTGTCTTCCGGCGGCCTGGAGAGATCGAATCGATTCGCCGGATCCGGGACGACTAAGTTCGAGGGGGTGGAGTGGACTGCCGCGCCGGGAGGCTCTCCCGTGCTGCCCGACATCCTCGCCTGGGTCGAGTGCGAGGTGGAGCGAGCCGTCGAGGCCGGCGACCACACGGTGTTCATCGGGCGGGTCACCGAAGGTCACGTGGAGCTTCCCGAAAGCGCCCCCCTCGTTCACTTCGGCGGCCGGTACCACACGGTGGCGCGGTTGGATCCGTGAATTACGAGGACTTCCGTGATTTGGCCGGGCGCATGTACGACGACATTCCAGCGCCGTTCCGAGAGGGGATCTCGGGTGTCACCGTGCAGCCGGACGCGAAGGGACATTCGACGCTTCCCGACATCTGGACCCTGGGAGAGTGCGTAACGGACCAGTGGCCGGACGCCACGGGCGGACTCGGCGACACGCGCTCGGAGATCGTCCTGTACTTCGGCTCGTTCGGCAAGCTCGCGACCGGCGACCCCCGGTTCGCATGGGAGTCCGAGCTGTGGGAGACGATGCTGCACGAGCTCCTGCATCATCGAGAGGCGGCGGCGGATGAGGCCGGCCTCGACGTGATCGACTGGGCCGTGGATCAGAACTATCGCAGATTGTCGGGCCTGGCGTTCGATCCGTTCTTTCATCGCTACCTCCCGGCGGACCGCGAAGGTCACGTGCGGCTCGAAGGCGAGACCTTCATCGATGTCGTGCTCGGGCGGTCCGAACGTCTCGCGATCTTCAGGTGGCGAGACGTCGAGTGGTCCATCCGCGTCCCCCTTACGGCTTCGTTTTGCTGGTCGTGTGTTCGAAACCTGGCCGGCGGACGCTTGTGGGTGATTACCGAGCGTCGCCGTCCCTGGTGGGTCCGATTGTCCCGGCGCACCACCTGGGACCTGTGGGAATTGGACCGCCGCGCGCTGCCGGCGCCGCCCGCCTGATGCATCGGCTGACGAGGCTGCCATGAGACTGGGCGGGTTTCGCGCCGGCCGCCTGCTCGGCTTCCGCATCCGAATCGACTATTCCTGGTTCGTGGTGCTGGTCCTCGTGACCTGGACGTTCGCCTCGTGGCAATTCCCGGAGGACCTGCCCGGACTCTCCCGAGTCGCCTATCTGGCGATGGGATTCTCGGGTGCACTGTTGCTCTTCCTGTCGGTTCTCCTGCACGAGCTGGCGCACTCGGTAGTCGCCCGCTCCCGCGGCATCTCTGTGCAGGGCATCACTCTGTTCATCTTCGGAGGCGTGGCCGAGATGAGCCGGGAGCCCGACCGGGCTCTCGACGAATTTCTGCTCACCATCGTCGGACCGCTCAGCAGCCTGGCTCTGGCCGGGGGGTTCGTGGTCTTCGCGAAGCTGTTTGCGGCGCTCGGCGTGGCCCCGGCCGCGGTAGTGTCCGGGACGCTGGCGATGCTCAACCTGGTGCTCGCCATATTCAACATGGTTCCCGCCTTTCCGCTCGATGGCGGAAGGATAATGCGCGCCATCCTGTGGAGACTCACCGGCGACCCGTATCGTGCGACACGCTGGGCCACGTGGGTGGGACGTGGATTCGGGTGGTTGTTGATCGCCTACGGGATGTTCCTCTTCCTGAGCGGCATTCAGTTCGCAGGAATCTGGGGCATCTTCCTGGGCTGGTTCCTGGCGAGCGCCGCGAGCTCGGCGGCGCACCAGAACGAGCTCAAGCACTCCCTGCAGGGTGTCACGGTTGGTCAGGTGCTGTCCGGTCCCGCGGTCTTCGTCCCCGGCGACATTACCATCGAGGAGCTGGTTGAAAGGTATTTTCTCCGCTACTCGATGGCCGCGTTTCCCGTCGTGCGCGGGCGGAGCCTCGTCGGCGTGGTGACGGTGGCCGACGTGGCAGGGCTGTCGCTCGACGCTCGCGCCGCTACCCCCACTTTCGACGTCATGCGACCGATCGAGGAAGTCCCCGTCGTCGAGGTAGACCGCCCGCTCGTCGATCTCGTCATGGCGGTCCGCGCCGCGAACCACGACCGGCTGATGGTCGTGCGGGAGGCCGAGGTGCTGGGAGCCCTGACTGACGATGAGATCTCCGATTGGGCATCGGGCAGCTCTTCCCGTTCCACCGCGGCCCCCTCGGAGGAGGCTCCCTGATGGCCGGCCGGAAGACCGAGTCCCTGCGAAAACGGCGCGCCAGGGTGACCGAGCTGGAACCCATCCTGGCGCAGCGGTATCCCGATCTGAAGGTCAGCCTGGATTGGGATACGCCGCTTCAGCTGCTCGTAGCCACCATCCTGTCGGCGCAGTGCACGGACGAGCGCGTGAACCGGGTCACCCCGATGCTGTTCGAGCGGTACCCGGGTGCGAAAGCCCTTGCAGCGGCGGACCGAGACGAAATCGAGGGGCTGATCCGATCCACGGGTTTCTATCGCAACAAGGCTAAGAACATCCAGGGGACAGCGCAGCGCCTGGTCGCGGAGCACGACGGGCAGGTGCCGTCGGAAATGGAGCAGTTGATCGAACTTCCGGGCGTCGCGCGCAAGACGGCTAACGTCGTGCTGAGCAACGCCTTCGGCCGGCACGAAGGCGTCGTGGTAGATACACACGTGAAGCGAGTGGCCAGCCGACTCGGCCTCACGGGGCATACGGATCCGGTGCGAGTGGAACGAGACCTGATGGAATTGCTCGATCCGGCGGACTGGCATTCCTTTCCGTGGCGCATGATCCTGCATGGTCGCCAGCGATGCCATGCCCGGAAGCCGGATTGCGCCGGCTGCGAGGTCCGCCACCTGTGCCCGAGCGCGGGCCGCGTCTGAACTCTCGCGCTGACGGAGGTCTCTTGCCTTCCCAATCCGACCGACCGGTCGCGTCAAACGAGGAGAGAGAAGCTCTCCGGGCCGACGCTCTCGAACTCGGCTTCCTCCAGGTCGGGTTCGCGCCGGCAGCCGCACCGCCGCACGCCGAGGCTTACCAGGACTGGCTGCGCCAGGGACACCACGGGGACATGGGTTGGATGGCGCGGGAAGATTCAGTGCGCCGCAGGCTGGATCCGCGTGAAGCGCTTGCCGGTTGCAGGACTCTGGTGATGGCCTCCATGGGGTACGCGGCGGAACCTGGCGGCTTCGCCGGACAGCCCGCAGGCAAGCATGGACAGCCGCGGCGCTCCCGGGTCGCGAGGTATGCCGTGGGACGCGACTACCACCTGGAGTTCGAGGAGCGCCTCGCCCACCTCATGGCGCTGATTCGCGATCGATGGCCGTCCGCCGACGTCAAACCGTACGTGGACTACGGCCCCGTCCTCGAACGGGCGCACGCCCAGCGTGCCGGCCTGGGCTGGGTGGGCAAGAACACCATGCTCATCCACCCCGAGCTCGGCTCGTGGACCCTGCTGGGAGAGGTCCTCACCACCGTGAAGATCGCTCCCGATGCCCCGTTCGAGGCCGATCGGTGCGGCACCTGTATCCGGTGCATCGAGGCCTGCCCCACCGGAGCGATCGTCGGCCCTCGAGAGCTCGACGCGAGGCGTTGTATCGCGTACCTGACGATCGAGTTACGCGGATCGATTCCCGAGTTCCTTCGACCGGGGATCGGGAATCGGGTTTTCGGGTGCGACATCTGCCAGGAGGTGTGTCCGTGGAACGACGGCGCGCGGGGCGGAGGGCAGCCGAGCCGGTCCATCCCGTGGGGAGGCCCGGTTCCGCCGGACACGATGGCGAGCTGGGCCGAAGAGCTGCTGGACCTGTCGGATGACCAGTTCCTGTCCCGCTACGGAGAGACGCCTCTGGCCCGGCCCGGGCGGGAAGGGATGTTGCGCAACCTGTGCGTGGGTCTGGGCAACAGCCGCGATAGGGCTGCCGTGCCCGTCGTCATGCGCTGCTTCGACGAGGACTCACCTGTCGTGCGGGAGCACGCGGCGTGGGCTCTCGCACGCCTGGCCGCGGCGCGAGGATCTGACGATCTCTAGTCGTGCTTGCGGGCGTCCATGGCTGCCAGCCCGGGACCGCCGAACACCAGCATGAGCAGTGATGCGGCCAAAAGCAGACTGAACTCGATCCCACCGTTGGCGTTCGGCCCGATCACGTAGAAGCCGCGTGCAGCTTGAACCAGGACGATGCCCAACATCATCTGCACGATGAGCAACAGTGCGACGGGCGTCACCAGAAAGCCCACGATCAACGAGATTCCGCCCAGGAACTCCAGCAGACTGATCGCCCAGGCGATCACGAGAGGCAGCGGCACGCCGAGCGAGCGCATGAACTCCGTGGTGCTCTCCATGCCCCCGAAGACGCTCGGCGCCCCGTGCGCGATGAAGATCACGCCGAGCACGATCCTCAGAATCGCCAGTCCGAGTTCCGGATTCACCCCTCTTTCCATCGTATGTCCCCCAATTTCGATCAGTCAGCTTCGATTTCGATTACGCGACCGCCCGGTCGGTCCGGCCCGGGGCCGTGCGAAGAGCCGGGACCAGGCCTGCCAGTCGCTTCCGAGCTGAGGTCACCGAAGTCCACGCTCCCGAACTGCACCTGTCCCGCCAGCCGCTTTCGCATGCCGCGAGCAACGATGTCACGCGCCGGACGCAAGAGCAGCAGCAGACCTGCAGCATCCGTCAGAACCCCCGGCGTAACCAGGACAATGCCCGCGATGAGCACGAGCAGAGCATGAACGAGCTCCTCGGCCGGCATCCGTCCGGCCGCGACGTCGGTTCGAACACGCTCCCACGTGCGAAGTCCCTCACGCCGGGCGAGCCACGCCCCTGCGACGCCGGTCACGATCACCAGGCCGATGGTGGGACCTGCCCCAAGCCACTCGCCGATTCTGAGCAACAGGCTCAACTCGACGAGCGGGAGCAGCGTGAACAGCAGGATCAGTCGAAACAATCGGTCTTCCCATCGGAGTTCGGACGGGAACATAGGAGAAGGACGGAGAAAAGCGAAGGAGAACCCGGTCTCGACACCGGCGGCCCCACAGGCGCGGCCCTGGTTCAACCTCCGCTTTCTCACGTCTTGCTCACACCCGGCGACAACCGCGCCGAGCGCACGCTGAGATTCGCATAGGGGCGTCATTGGAGTGTCACCCGGGGGCCACGCCGTTGTCAGACAGCCTCTTCACCACGACGAAACGAGGGAAAGACCGGTCTATCCCCTGCGCCCCCGCCGGGACGATCGATCCTCCCTCGCTTCCGCCGAAAGACAGACGGGGCGCCCCTGCGACCTCACGGCTTTGCGCCCGGACCGTACAGGTTCAGGTTCCTGTCGAGCAGGTAGGCGACCCCGCCTGGACCGCTTCGCTTGTCTGACGAAACGGTAGCGGTTGGGTTCAACAGAGTATCAACAGGTGAAGATGCGGCCGGGTCCAGCCCGGCCGTTGGATGTGAGTCTGCTGGCAGGCAGGCGTCCGGCGGGCGCCCTGTGCGTCAGAATCCCATCATCGCCCGCACGGCCGGGTCGATTCTGTCAGGCGTCCAGAACGGCTTCCATACGAGATTGACCTCGGCCTTCTCTATGCCCTCGGCGGACTCCGCCGCGGTCTGGGCCCCCATGAGAATCTGCCCTCCCGCCGGACAGCCCGGGCTGGTCAGGGTCATCGTGACCTTGGCGTGCGCGTCTTCGACTTCGATGTCGTACACGAGGCCCAGCTCCACGATATTGATGCCCAGTTCCGGGTCCATAACTCCGCGGAGCTCCTGTCGCACCGCCTCCGCCAGGTCCGTCTCACTCATTTCGAATCTCCTGTCCGGGATCCTGATCCCGAAGTTCGGTGGCCCGATCGGCCAGACCACTAAGCGAAACCGTGCTTCGTTCACTCACATCGTCCAGCAACGTCGCGGGCACGCGTGCCCGTACCAGCCTGCGGGCGGCTTCCAGCTCCGCCTGGGCGTCGAGAAGGACGATGCCGCACAAGCGGCCGTCCGACACGCACAGGGCGGCGCTCGGTCCCTCCCCCGGCGTACCCCAGACCACGGTCTCGTCAGCGAGCGCCGGCCGACCCACTGCGTCGAGGCTCAGATCGAACACCCTCGAAAAGAAATAAGACAACAGGTCGTAGGGTTCCCTCTCACCAGCCATGTTACGCCCGACCTGCCGTCCGTGTTCACGGGCATGCTCCCAGTGCTCGACCCGCGTGTGGCCCCCGAAGACCGGATCCGGAAACCGGGCCACGTCACCGGCCGCGTATACATGAGGATGGCTGGTCTCGCCGAACGCGTCCACGTGAATGCCGTCTGCCACGGCGAGGCCGGCATCCGACGCGATCCCGTCGCATGGATCCATTCCGATTCCGACGACGACCAGGTCGCAAGCGATCGTCTCGCCGTCCACCACGACTTCCTCGACCCGGTTCCGTCCGAGGAACCGCTCGACGTTCGAGCCCAACCGGAACTCTACGCCCTTGCCCTCGAAGTGGCCCTGCACCCAGGTGGAGAGTTCCGGAGGCAGGACGCGAGTCCACACGCGCTCCACGGCCTCGACCACGGTGGAGGCGACTTCGTACGCGGTCAGCGATGCGGAGAGCTCCATTCCAACGAAGCCGGCCCCGATGAGCACCGCCCTCGCCCCGTCGGCCGCGGCCTCCCGGATCGCCTCCGAGTCCTCTACGGTTCGGAGCGTGAAGATGCCCTCGAGACCATGCCCCGGGATGTTCAGCCGGCGCGCTCGGCCGCCGGTGGCGAGAAGAACACGAGGCGCTCGGAACACGTTACCCCGCGCGGTCGTCACGGCCATGGCCGCCGGGTCCAGCACCAGCGCTTTCTGCCGGGTCACGAGCTCCACGGTCGCCTGCTCAGAGTACCATCCCTCCGGTTTCACGTAGAGCAGTGAGCGCGGAAGATCCGGGTACTGCAGGAACTCCTTCGAGAGCGGCGGTCGCTGGTAGGGCGGTTCGGATTCCTCCGTGATCAGCGCGATGGAGGCGGCAGGGCGCACATCGCGGATCCCATCCACCGCCGAGGCGGCGGCCAGGCCACCCCCGACGATGAGGAAGTCGAAGTCCTGCGGGCCGGGCACGTCAGCTCCAGGCCCGGTCCACGAGCTCGACCGGGTGCACCACCGGTGTGCGATCGCCGGCGCGCAGCAGGCCGGCGCCGAGATACATGATGCAGCCGGGGTTCCCGGTCGCGATCCAGTCGAAGGACCCGCGCTGCACTTCGCCCAACTTCGGAGCCCGAACGAGCGCTGCCAGATCAGGCTGGGTCAGGTTGTACGTGCCGGCGCCGCCGCAGCACCGGTCCGAGGAGGGCAGTGCCTCAACCTCCAGTCCGGGAACGGCCCTGAGCACTTCGAGAGGCTCGTCCGTGACCCGCTGTCCGTGCTGCAGGTGGCACGGAGCGTCATAGCCCACGCGTCCCTCGAGGCCGATCGGGTTCGAGACGCCCGCATCCGGTGCGCCGGATGCAATTGCGGCGGCGAGAATCTCGGTGACGTCTCGCACGCGTCCCGATAGGACTGTGGCTCGTTCCCGCCACTCCGGCTCGTCCGCGAACCAGGCCGGATAGTCCTCGAGTCCGGCTCCGCAGCCGGCCGAATCGGTGACGATCCAATCGCAGTCGGTGCGCTCGAAGGCCTCGATGTTCCGGCGGGCGAGCTCGCGAGCCTGCTCCAGAAGACCCCCGTGAGCGTGCAGGGCGCCACAGCAGGTCTGCTCCGGGGCTGCGATCTCGCGATATCCGGCTCTGGCCAGGGTGCGTCTGGTCGCTGCATGCACGTGTGCGAAGAGGCCTTCCATCACGCAACCGGTCAGGAGGACGTAGGTCTCGTCGTCCTCGGTCTCGGCGAGAGGGCCGACGCCGGTCCCGGCCTCGTCCGGCTCCAGATCGCTGTCCGGTACCAACGCGGGACTCGTCGCGGCGAGCAGTCGGAGCAGCTGTCCCGCTTTTCCTGGAAGCAGTCGGCCGAGGGTGCCCGCGAGACCGGAGTCTCTCAGCACCCGGGCCGCAGCGTACGTGAAGCGCGCGACGTCAGGGTTGGTCAGGGCCGAGAGCAACCACCGCTCCCGGCGCCGCGCCACCGGACGGGCTGGAATTCGGGCCCGCGTCCGCTCGAGGAGGTGGCCGAACGGAACACCGGCCGGGCACACGGACTCGCACGCCCGGCACCCCAGGCAGCGGTCCATGTGGATGGTGAACGCTCCGGCCGGGTCTACCCGTCCGTCTGCCTCCGCCCGCATCAGGTACAGGCGTCCCCTCGGCGAGTCGTTCTCCTCCCGGAGGATGTCCCAGGTAGGGCACACGGGAACACAGAAACCACAGTGTACGCAGGAAGCGAGGAGTTCGTCCGTAACTCCCTGTTGCGGCGCCAGCTCGGCCAGGACCGGTTCCACGGCCGCGTCTTCCGACACCGCTACTCGACCGGCGAGGAAGGAGATGGATCCGAGGATGAGTGGTCGTGAATGATCTTCCACCCTCTGCTCGTGTGCCGGAGGACGAGCGTGAAGGGACCCGAGGCGGTGATCGTGTCGCCCCGGTAGAGGATGTAGCGCGCGGTGGCGAGAGCGTCGACCGCCGCGAGTCGGCGCACGCGCACGGCCTCGAACCGCAGGCTGTCGCGCGCCGCGCCCGGCTCGAAAAGGGGCGCATACCGGGCCTCGATCGAGTCGTACCCGGCAACGAAACCGGCGCCACCGATGTACGTCGTGTTCGCGGACTCCATGTAGTCGTCCATGAATCCGGCCAGCTCACCCCGGTTCCACGCTTGGGCCGACTCGGCGAGCATTCGCTCCACGGCCACCTGGACGTTCGAATCGTCCGTGTCCTCCGTCTCGATCCGGCACCCCGCGACGAGTGACGTCGCGGCCAGGAGCCACAGCAGCGACAGGAACCGACGAATCATGGGTTCTCCTCCGTCAGGTGCCGCCCGAAATGAGACACGGTCAGGCGTATGGCCTCTTCCAGCCTGGGGTTCGTGCCGGGAAACGGGTGCGACGCGTCCATCGTATGGCCCGCCCCTTCGATGATCGAGAGCTCCGCCTCGCCTGCCGCACCGTGCAGCGCATGCGCTTCGCCGACCGGTACGGCTTCGTCGGCGGTACCATGCACGATCAGCAGCGTCGAGCCCAATCGACCGGCGGCGGTTTCCATGTCCAGCGCCGCCCGATTGCGCCGCAAGTCGTCCAGCACGTCCCGGTACAGGGGCAGACGCTGGCCCGTGCGCGCGTTCACGACCTCCATCACGTCGCCCTCACCCAGAGACTCGGCGAACCACTCCTCGTATCGGAACACGGATCCGATTCCGGACCACGTCACGACGGCTCGGACTTCCGGCCGGCGCGCGCCGGCCAGGATGGCGGCCGCGGCCCCGCGACTGTGCCCGATCACCCCTACCGAGTCCGGTGGATCCAGGCGGGCGTCTCCGAGCCGGCCCGCCCGCAGGCCATCCAGGATTTCCTCCAGGTCCGCCACCTCGCGGGAGAACGTGTTACGGCCGAACCCCTCCAGGTCCGTGAAATTTTCCAGATCCGGGCCGACGCCCGATCCCGAGAAGTTGAAGGAGACCACGGCAGAGCCTGTATCCATTGCGAGCCGATCGGCGAGGTAGGGAAAGAACCCCCAGTCCTTGAAACCCTTGAAGCCGTGGCACACCACGATCGCGCCGGCGCTTCCCCGCGGAGCCCGGGTCGAGGAAAACCGCAGGTCCCCCCTGAGCACCCCCCCCGCCGTAGGAGCGATCTCGAAGGAGACCCGTGTGACGAAGCGGTCCGGCCCACCGTCCTCAGGCGACATGGTCGGAAACGTTGATCCCATAGCGGGCGGGGTCGGTGGACCGAGCGATGCTGCGCCGGTACTCACCACTGTCCGGGTCGCGCTCGGTCAGATCGCGAATCGGCCCGTCGCCCACGCGCTCGCCTTCCGCGGTCGCGATGATCCGCACCAGGGGGCGGCTCAAAGCCTTCACATTGGGATTCGGGGCCACCACGACGCCCATCTCTCCCGTGTCCAGGATCACGAGCGTGGCGACGGGGAAGATGCCCATCATGTTGACGAATGCACGGGTGAGGACCCTGTCGTATGCACCTGTCTCGGCTTCCCGGAGCTGGCGGATGGCCTCGTCCGGAGAGCACGGAAGAAACTGCTTGCTGTAGTTCGAGATCGCGGCGTCGTACGCCTCGGTGATAGCGATGATGCGCGCGAACAGGCCCTGTCGTCGTCGCCGGATGACGCGAGGATACCCGGACAGGTCCGGTTTCATGTGATGCTCGTAGACCGCCAGCATGCCCCGGTACGGCAGCTCTTCGAATCCTTCGACGTTGAAGAGCATCAGCAGGCCGAAGTCCGGGTGCTGGCTGACCAGTCTCCATTCTTCGTCGTTCAGCCACCCCATCTTGTTCAGCACGGCGGGCGGAATGAGTACCTTGCCGATATCGTGGAACAGGGCAGCGAAGCCCAGCTCGAACAGTTGCTCCCGGTTCAGTCCGAGGTAGTCGCCGAGGGCGACGGACAAGATGGAGACGTTCACCGAGTGGATGTACGAGTGGTCGTCGAAGTCCCGGAGCGTCAGCATGCCGAGCATCGTCGCCGGTTCCTGGAGCACCCGGTCCACGACCGACAACACGGCTCGCTCGGCTCGCCTCGCCCCGATCGCCTTTCCGAGGACCAGGCCCTCCATCATGTCGCGCGCGACCTTGACCGACCGCGAGTACGTGCGCCGAGCCGCTTCCACCGCCTCTTCACCCTCGCTCCCCTCGAACAGGGGAGACGGTGGGCCGACGCTGATATTCGACACACCCCGTTTCTGCAGCTCGGCCCGCAGCGCCTCCAGGGGAGGCTGACCGGGTGCTGGATCTGCGGCGATCGCCCCGAGAAAGGACTGCCAATCGTCGGCACTGGCCTTCGGGTCCGCTTCCATCCGCCCAACTCCGTGGCTCCGGAAGACTTCCCGGAAAGCGGCCAGGGCGGCATAGTCATGCAAGTCGAGACGTACCTGGAGATCGTTGACGAACATGTAGTTGCCGGCGAACCAGATACTCAGTCCGCCCTCGCGATCCAGGATCCGATCGGCCTGTTCCCTGACTTCATGCAGCGCACGCGTCACAACCTCGTTCTCGGCGGGATACAGTTGCAGGGCGCGCACCGCGCCGTAAAGGGCCGAGAGGATTCCGGTGCCCAGGGAATCGGGGGCCTTCATGACGATCCCTCCTTCCCGTCATCGGCCATGCCATCGACATTCAAGTCCAGGTCCACGGGATCCTCGACCAGCTCCGATTCATGATCCTCCGTAAGAGTCGCCACCTCCAGCCGCTCGTCCGAGTCGGCGTCGAGAGTCTTCAGTGCGACGCGCACTGCGCTCTTCACCGAGGCTGCCCGATCCCCGGACGCTTTCTCGAGCGCCGCTTGCGCCGCGGGTGTACCGACGAGGCCGAGGGCCCGGGCCGCACAGGCGCGCAGGTTGGGCGCCCGACGCCCTCCCCACCACCTCCGACCGTTCAGCAGCTTGGCGAGCAGGGGTACGGCCCCGTCACCGGCCAACGCAGCGTAGGCGCGCATGAACGCTATCTGCTCGCCCTGGTCGCGGTTTGCCAGGTCGGATCCGGCGATCGCGTCGCCGAGCAGCGGGAGGACCCTCTCCGATCCGACCGCGGCGATAGCATTGACGGCGGCCATCCGGACATCCCTGCCGGAGTCGGACAGCGCGGCGGCCAGGGCCTCCGCGCCCACGGCCGATCCCAGGCTCGCCAGAGCCTCGATGGCTGCCTGCCTCGTCACGTCTTCGGGCCGGCGGGACAGCTCGACGAGGTCCGGCTCCGCTGCCGTCAGCCCGAGGCGTCCCACGATACGGGCGGCTTCCGCGGCGAGCATCGGATCTTCGGCCGCCAGCAGGTCCACGACGTAGCCCGGGTTCGACCCGACGAGTCGGTCCAGAGCTTCGGTCAGCCGCTCGCGCGTCTGCCGGTTGGGAACGGCCGGGATCGCCCGGACCAGGGTCGGTATGGCCTCGGCCTGCAACGCTCCGACCAGGGCAGCGAGCTCCTCGGCGGCCGGAGATGTACCTTCCGGACCCACCGCGCTGACCATTTCGGCCATCGCCTCGCTCATGTCGCGAAGCAGTGAAGTCACCAGCTCCTGGGTATCGTTCTCCCCCGTCTTGTTCGCCAGCAGCTGAAGCTCGTTGACGATCAGCGCGACGTTGCCGAAATCGCGGCTGACGAGCAGGCGGGGGAGCATCTCGCGCAGGATGTCCACGACCTGCCGCCTCCGCTGCTGGTCTCTCATTTCGAATTGATCGAGAAGAGCCAGGGTGACGTCGTGCACGACGGGTCGCGCCCACTCCGATTCCATTTCGCGTTTCAAGTAGAGAAGATCTGGCTCCGCGAGCGTGATGTCGGAGAACTCCTCAGCGTCCTCCTCCGTGATGGCGCTCGACTCGAGCACGGCGTCGATCTCCTCCATGTTCTCCAGATGTTCGCCGGCGCCTGCGTTCCGGTCGGGCCTCGGGACCTCGGCGACCTCCTCGTCCGTCACGTCCACGTATTCCATCCGAATCGTCTTGAAGTCCCTGTGCCACAGAGTGGCCAACAGGTCGTCGTCGTGCGCCTGCCGCGAGAGCGCCAGGATCTCGATGAACTCGGCCAGCTCTTCCTCTTCCGCGCCAGGCAGGAAGGCGAGCTGACGAATGCCGTCCTTGAAGAAACGAAACGCGAAGTTGTCCGGACCGACGGCCTTCGAATACACCGTGCGATCGCGCCACAGCAGGTTGCCCTCGTCCATGTCGAGGGAGAGATGGGGCAACTCGTCCCACAGCGCCACGAGCTTCTCGCGCAGCGCGTCCGTGAACTGCTCGATCAAGGGATTTCCGAGGACGTACGTCTGCCGTGCGCGCGCCGCTTTGAGGAGTGCGTTGACCGTCTCCTCAACCATGCCGACAAGTTCGTCGTCGATCGCGGCGTCCGTCAGGTCGAGCGAGCGGTCCGCATCTGGAGTCGGGTCAGTCAAGAGTCCTCTTCACCTGTGTCAGTCGGCTCCTGCAAGTTGGTCTCCCGCCGACGCTGCGGCAGCCATCCGGCTTCCGGCCGCCCGGCCCGGTTGTTGACCGCGCGGGCAAGCGTGAACAGGAGGTCCGAGAGCCTGTTTACATACGGGATTACGGAAGCGCTCAAGGCGGGATCGTCGTCGACGAGTGCAGTCACCTCGCGTTCTGCCCTCCGGCACACCGTTCTCGCCACGTGAAGCTGCGCGCCCGCACTGCAGCCTCCCGGCAGCACGAAGGCGTCCAGCGGAGGCAGTTCCTCGTCAAGCCGATCAATCCATGCCTCGAGGTCGGCAATTCTGCCAGATTCCAGCTCCGGAATCGTTCCGCGCCGAATCTCCCGGTCGGGGCGGGCTGCGGCCAGCCGGGAGCCGAGCACGAACAGGTCCTCCTGCACGTACCTCAGATCCGCGGTGCCGAGTTCACCGTCCGGGTCCAGCGCCAGGACTACTCCCAGCGCCGCGTTGAGTTCGTCGAGTGTACCGTACGCTGCGACGCGCGCGTCGTGCTTCGATACCTCCAGGCCGCCGAACAGCTTCGTGCGGCCCGTGTCCCCCTTGCGAGTGTAGATCTTCATGGCTCGGAAGCCTGTGGCGATGACGACCTCCCGTACAATTGACGGGCGGACTGGATGTCGCGGTCCGACGGACTGAAGTTGCGGTTGCCGGGGTGCATCACGTCGCCCGGATCGTCACTGTGGGGCAATCCGATCACGTGCCCGAGCTCGTGAATGGCCACGAGACCCAGGAACTCGTCGCTCATCGGCATGCCGTCCTCGTGCTCCGTGGCCAAAGTCACGACCGCCGAGCTGAGCCAGCCGTCCCCGTCCGTTTCCCAGTCGGTGGTGCCGGCCTGGTGGGCCTCGAAACGTCGTATCCAGCGGAATCTCACATCGGCGGCAGTCGGGTGGACCGTCGAGTAGAAGACGATCGGCACGCCGCCGATTCTATTCCACGCCTCGATCGCGCGCGCGACCTCGGTCCAGAACCCGGGCCGTCCGGGTGGCGGATCCGTGAAATACACGCGGAGGGCCCTGTCCTCACTCTTGTCGGTACGCCAGCGCGGAAACGCCTTCTCGGGCTGCCCGTCTGTGCCTCCCACGTAGGCCTCGGACGGTGGGACGACCCCCGGTCCCGAGTAATCGGCCTGAGCGTGCACCGCAGATGGCATAGCCATGACGGCCAGCCAGGCCACCACCGTGACGCTCACGGCGCCGCGCGCTCCGCGGTGTCGTCGCGGCTCGCGTCGTGAAATGCGCTGCTCTATGGGTCTCTCCCTCAGTCTCACAGGTAGTCCGCCTGCCAGGGGCCCTCGAGCCCCGCGAAGGCCTCCAGCCACCGGCGCTCGATGTCCCGCGATGTGGTGCTTCTCATCCTGCGGGCAGCATCGTGCTCGGCCTGCCCGCCTCTCTCCACACGCACGGCTGGCGTTTCCAGGGCTGGCTGCGGCACGGCCGCTCTACCGACCGTGTCGGCAATCGTGGTCAGCCAAGCCGGCGCCTGACGCTGGCCCGCTGCCTTCTGCTGGGCCGTGAGCACGCGAACGACCCCCGTCACCGGGAATGTCTCCACGCTCCATGGATCCACATCGCCTGCCAGACGACGGTCGAGATCCCGCAGTCCGGCCGCAAGATAGCGGCGTCCGAACGTTATGCGGTAGGCGGCGCTGGCGCTTGGCCTTGCAGACCTGTCGCCGGAAGTGGGTGCGGAACCCGTCGACTCGGGGTCTTCCTCCTTGATGCCGATATCCCGATCGCCGGCCCAGCGTACCAATGCCTCCGCGCGACTCGAGACGCATTTCGGCCCCCCGGTCATCGACACAGACGCCGTGATCGAATTCCCACCGCCGGGTGGGCAACGCCACACGGCGGCCTCGAATCGCGGTGCGCCAGCGAAGGCCGCGCCGTGCTCGCGGAGCGCCTCGCCCTCGAGGTCGAACCGCCTGACGACCCTGGGCCGTGGCCACAGACGCAGAGTCACGCTCGTGACGATCCCGAGCCGCGCGCGGCTTCCGCAGACCAGCTTGTTCACATCATAGCCGGCGACGTTCTTCATCACCGGCCGACCCCACCGGGTGATCCGACCGTCCCACAGGAGAAGAGAGCAGGCGAGGACGTGGCGCCTGACCGGCCCGAAGCTGGCGTCGAACTCCCCCGCCGGGGCCGAGGCCACCCATCCGCCGACGGAACGATTCTCCGGCATGCCGGCCAGGGGCAGCCACAGCCCAGCATCCGCGACGAGGCCGTCGAGAGCCGACAGCCGCATGCCGGCGCCGACCGTGACGGTCAGGTCTTTCGGTCGGAAGTCGATCACGTCCGACAGACTGCTCGTCGAAACGCCGAGCCGCGGCAGAGGGTCGAGTCCCCGGACCGCAGGGTCGCCGGTGGCCGCGGTCACCACGGGCACACCCTCCTCCGGGAAACGGTCCCTCGAGACGGCAATCCACTCCACGAGGTCCGCTTCGGACTCCGGTCGGAATAACCTCACGCGGATTCTCCCGCATCTGTCGCCGGCAGCAGCTTGCCCGGGTTGGCGAGGCCCGCGCGATCGACGGACGTTCTCATCTCGTGCATCGTCTGGAGTTCGTCCGCTCCAAACACGAGATCCATGTGGGACACCTTGTCGGCACCGACACCGTGCTCTCCAGTGATCGTGCCCCCGGCTTCCACGCAGAGGGCCATGATCTCGGCGCCGGCCGCGCGGACCCGTGATACTTCATCGAGGTCACGCCGATCGAACAGGAGATTGGGATGAACGTTGCCATCTCCGGCATGGAAGAAGTTCGCTAGACGGAGCCCGTGTCGGTCAGCGATCTCCGCGAACCGAGGCAGGAGATCCGGAAGGGCGGATCGGGGCACGGCCGCGTCCTGCACGAACACATCCGGGGCCAGGCGCCCCAGCGCCCCGTATGCCTTCTTCCTCGCCTGCCAGATCGCCAGTCGCTCCGCTTCGTCACCGGCCCGTCGTACCTCCCGCGCGCCACACGCGAGAACCGCGGCCTCCGCCGCTTCGAGGTCCTCCTCCACTTCCTCCGGTTCTCCCTCGCACTCGACCACCAGGGCGGCTTCGGTGTCCACCGGAAGTCCGGCCGCAAACACCGAAGCCTCCACCACCGCGATCGTCTCGCGATCGATGAGCTCCAACGCCACCGGGACGATCCCTGCCTCGAAGATCTGCCCGACGGCCCGGCCGGCGTCGGCTACACTGTCGAACAGGGCGAGGAACGTCCCGGTATCGGTCGCGACGGGGGCCAGGTTCACGCGAATCCTGCTGATCACACCGAGCGTGCCCTCGGACCCGGTGAACGCCCCCGCGAGGTCGAGGCCGCCGTCTTCTCCACGACCCACGACCAGGGATGTCCCGTCCGGGAGGATTACTTCGAGGGCGGTGACGTGATCGGTGGTCACTCCGTGCTTGAGACAGTGCGGACCTCCCGCGTTCAGCGCGACGTTCCCTCCGATCGTGCAGGCGGCGGCACTCGCCGGATCCGGCAGGTACCGGAGGCCGTACGGCTCCGCCGCGGCGTTGATCGCATCCGTGAGCACGCCCGGCTCCACGAGAGCGGTACGCCCCTCCTCGTCCAGCTCGAGAATGCTGTGCATGCGCGTCGTGCATATCAGCACGCCGCCGTCGGCTACCGCCCCGCCCGCCAGGCCCGTTCCCGCCCCGCGCGGCACGAAGGGAGTCCGCGCTTCCTGGAGGAGCTGCACAACGCGGATGAGCTGATCACGGTCGGCCGGAAAAACAGCGGCCGCTGGTAGTCCGCGGGATGTGGTCAGAGCGTCGGCCTCGTAGGCGATGAGCCTATCGGGGTCGTCGATCACCGCCCCCGGGTTCAGGGCGGCTCTGATTGCCGACAGGAGACCGGCCGGTAAGGCTTGTTCAAAGGACATTGCCGGACGTTAGGCGAGCCCCGGGAAACCGGCAAGCGAAAGGCCCATTCGGGTTGACAGACGGGGGGTTGACGCGTACCATCGGGGCCCGTTGCGGGGTGGAGCAGTCTGGTAGCTCGTCGGGCTCATAACCCGAAGGTCGCAGGTTCGAATCCTGCCCCCGCTATTGAGGAGGATCCCGCCCTCGGTTGTTTGAAAACGTGTTGTGTGTCTGAAAACCGCTCGTATTCCTTCGGGTGGCAGCAAAGTGTCCGGCGACGCATTCCGGGGTAGCTCAGTGGCCAGAGCGGGTGGCTGTTAACCACTAGGTCGTGGGTTCGAATCCCACCCCCGGAGCTTCAACTCGGCGCTGCGTACACACGGCAGGACGTCGAGCGAGGCTGGGTAGCTCAGCTTGGTAGAGCACCGCGCTGAAAACGCGGGTGTCGGCAGTTCAAATCTGCCCCCAGCCATGCCGGAGCCAAGGGGCGTAGCTCAACTGGTAGA